>VFZD01000005.1 GCA_016871295.1 Actinomycetota bacterium
AAAAGAGTCAGGCCGGCGAATAGACCCCATGTCGCCAACAGAATCGTGCGGCGATTTGCGTTGAGTTTGTCGAGAATTCGCACTCATTTAGTCAAGCATCTTCGGGCGAGTGCGTTGAGTTATTCTGCGATTCGTGTCGTGTGAATTAATTGGTTGAACAAATCGCTCGTTGATCAACTAGCCTGACAGCGACTTGGGTCGCTAGCTCAGTTGGTAGAGCGACGGACTTTTAATCCGCAGGTCCAGGGTTCGATCCCCTGGCGACCCACTTTTGTCAAGGCTGATGCCCGGCTCGGGAGTCCTTAGTCTGAGATTTTCGAAATTCCCGTCCCGGAAATATGACCGATTCCACCGATATCAATCTTGCTCATTTTCAGCGAATGCCAAAAGTCAAACATTGAGCTAAGCCGAATGTCATCCCAAACAAAGATGGTTTTGGATTTGAGAGACGAAATGAATCGCTGACCCATCAACATTTCGAAGTCGCCCAAATGCTGAGTATCTACCAAGACGATATCTGCCTCCTGAAATTTTGGGAGGTGTTCTTTCCAAAGAGCCAAATCTTCGAGGTCCACAAGATGTTGTTTCCATCTCGTTCGATGGTTTTCTAGATATCTATGAACAATCTTACTGCTCGACTCAGAGACCCAATTTTTGTTTTCGTAAAGTGACGTCAGATCGTAGGTGTCAACAAATTCAACGTTTGGAGAGGATAGAAAAGCGCACAGCGAAGAGCCACTGGCGGTTCCAAGATCTATCACTTTCTTTGCATTCATCGAAACTGCAAGTGCGTACAAAAAAAGATAGTGATTGTCTCCCGCGCGCAATTCTGGAAGGTCATGAAAAACTGAGGGATTCATGATGCTTGACCCGTTGCATTCCGAAAGCGATATGTCTTGTTCATTTGGTTCATAGTTTTTTACAAGCAAGTCGCGCATTGTCGCACAGGTTTTTTGCAGAATATCGAACAATTGCGGGTCATGGCGATTTTCGCTCCTGACATAGTCAACGATCGACAAATCTAAGTCCATTCTTGGATTCGTTCCAACAAGATGAAGCCTGTTTTTGCGTGCAAATTCAATGAAGTGAAGCTGGGTTTGACGAAATCCATTCATGTCTCTTGTCAAAAGGGTGGCTTCAATCGCCTTAATCCAAATTCGTCTGAGTAGCGAGCTTTGAAGGAACTTTCCAAAACAGTTTCGCAAAAACAATTTGTACATAGTGATCAAAGTAGTCCAGAAATGATGGGGAGGTTTGAAAAGAGAGTTAGTGGTTCGCGATTTTTTGCATGCGGTGGGCGAGGGTCGAGTGCGATTTGAGCATCGAGTCGAGTTTTGAACTGACTATCTGATGGTCGCGCACGACGAACCTGCCGTGCACGATTGTGTCGCGCGCGCCGGTCGGCCCGCAGCGCAGCCACGCCTCAATCGGGTCGGCGATCGCCCCGGCAAACGCGGGACCGGTCAACGACCAAATCGCCACGTCACCCACGCTGCCCACCGAAAGTTCACCGATTTCGCCGACACGACCCAGGCAACCCGCGCCACCTCGCGTCGCACATTCGAGTGCCATGCGCGCCGTGCCGGCCGCGGCCCCGTTGCGCAATTTCGCCAACAACATCGCTTGTCGAGCCTCGAGCCACATCGATGCGCTGTCGGCCGACGATGAGCCGTCGACGCCGATACCGACATGCACGCCGGCCTTGATCAGATCGATCACCGGCGCAACACCAGACGACAGAATCAAGTTGCTGCTCGGGCAGTGTGCCACGCCGATTCGGGCGCGACCGAGGCGTGAAATCTCGTCGGGGTTGGGCGTCACGCAGTGCGCCAACCAGGTGCGATCGTTGCACCAGTCGACATCCTCCAAATAATCCATTGGTCGACAACCAAAAGTCGCCAAAGAAAAATCGTCGTCTTCTGAATTCTCGGCAAAATGCGTGTGCAAACGAACATCGAGTTTCGTCGCGAGCGCCGCCGAGTCGATCATCAGTTGCTTGGTCACCGAAAACGGCGAGCAGGGGGCTAGCGCCACGCGCACCATCGCCCCGTGACTGCGATCGTGATGCTTGGCCACTGCACGCTCAGACTCGGCGAGTATCACGTCGTGATCTTGCACCACATCGTCGGGCGGCAGGCCGCCGTCTTTGACCGACAAAGACATCGAACCTCGTGTGGGATGAAACCGCACGCCCAGATCGACCGCCGCAGAAATCTCGGCGCTCAACAGATCGCCCGCACCGGCGGGGTGAACATACAAATGATCCGTCGAAGTCGTGCAACCCGACATCGCCAACTCGGCCAAACCGACCCAGGCCGAGACGTGCGCCGATTCCTCATCGAGCGCCCGCCACAACGGGTACAAAGTCTGCAACCAGCCGAACAGCGGCGCACCGGTCATCGGCGGAAACGCGCGAGTCAAGTTTTGATACAGATGATGGTGCGTATTGACGAGACCCGGTGTGACCAGACAGTCGGTCGCATCGATCAGCTGATTTGCCCGAGGCGGCACGCCCTCACCGATCGCGGTCACGAATCCGTCGGTTATCGCCACCCAACCGTCACGAATCTCCCTGCGTTTGTCGTCCATCGTCGCGACCAGCGACGCGTGGGCGATTACGAGGTCGGCAACTTGTGTAGTCAGATGTTTAGATCGCGAAGTTCGCTCTTCGCGTGTCGTTCATCGGCGTCGCGACAAAGAAAATGACCGAGCAACGCGGCGATGCCCGCGGTCGACAACCCGACGACGATCGGAAACGCGAGGAGCACCAAAATCAAAAGTACGGCACCGGCCATGCTATTTCTCGGGCTTGAAGGCCCAAGCCTCGATCTCGACCGCACCGTTGGCGGGGAGCGACGCGACACCGATCGTGCTGCGCGCCGGACGCGAAGCGCCGAAACCTTCGATATAGGCGTCGTTGAATGTGGTGAAAGTGTCCATGTCGGTCAGAAAGCACGTCGTCTTCTTGACGTCGTTGATCGTCGCCCCAACCGACTTGAGATGTCCCTTCAGGTTTTCGATCGCTTGGGCCGTTTGCGCCTTCACGCCGCCGGCGACGATCACCCCGTCTTTCATACCAAGTTGACCCGAAACGATTATCCAATCACCTGCGCGAACGACCGGGGTGTACGGCCCGATGGGTGCTTGCGGTTTTGCCATGACGCAATCGTAGATGATGCGTTCGGCAATACGATAACCCGGTGCCTCGCATCAGCCGTCGCAGGTTTGTTTTCGGATCGGCCTCCGTGCTCGGTGTCGGTTCGGTGGCGAGTTTGCTCAATGCTTGCGGCGGTTCGAGTTCGACGAGCAACCAACTTTTGCCCGACGAAATTCAGTTGGTGCGAAGATTTCCGCAAGCACTTGTGCCGGGAGAAGTTCGCCTGCCGATCTCGTTGGCCCGAAGTTCGGGCCTGATCACATCTTCCGCAGATTTTGAATTTCCGTCGGCGCTGACGGCAATGGTCGTCGACTTGTCGGTCGACAAAGTCGTTATCGAGAACATCACGGCAGATTTGCACGGCGCTGATTTCGCGGTTCCTTATTATCCGTTTCGGGTTGACATCGCCGAACCCGGAAACTATTTGTTGGTCGTCGAGTCGGGTCCGCGCGACGGCGCGGCGTTCAGCGTGCTCGAACAAGGTGAAGTATTGGTGCCGAAAATCGGCGACCAATTGTCTCGATTCGAGAGCCCGACTTTCGCCGACTCGCGCGGTGTCACACCGATCTGCACCCGACTGCCTGAGCCCTGCCCGTTTCACCAGTTGACCTTGACCGAGGCGTTGAATCGCAACACCGCGGTGGCGTATCTGGTCGGCACTCCGGCTCATTGCTCGACGGGCACTTGCGCACCGGCGCTCGAACAATTGATTCAGGTGGCCAAAGAATTCGGCGATCGAATCTCGGTGGTGCACGCCGAGGTGTATACAGACGACACCGCCACGGTAGTGGCCCCCGCGGTTAGGGCGTTGAACATGACCTTTGAGCCGGTGCTGTTTGTCGCCAATTCACGGTCGAAGATCGTCGCCCGATTGGATGCCGTGTTTGACGCCAGAGAAATTTCGGAAGCGCTGGCGCGCGCCGGTGTTTGACTCAGCGACTTGATCAGCTGAAGCTCTGACCGCAACCGCAACTGCGCGAGGCATTCGGGTTGGTGATCTTGAAACCCGCGTCTTGCAGCCCGTCGTTGTAGTCGAGGTTGGCGCCTTGCAGCAGTTGCAGCGACGCCGGGTCGACAACGACCTTGACTTCGCCGAAAGTTTCGATCACGTCGTCGGCTGCAAATTCGCCGTCGAAGAACATCTCGTACGAATAGCCCGAGCAACCACCGGGACGAACCGCGACTCGAAGCGCGAGATCGGTCGCATTTTCTGACTCGAGAAGCTGCTTGACTTTTACCGCTGCTTTGTCCGTCAGTGTGATCATTTGGTTTTCTCCAGTGTCAAATTCGATACTGCCTAAAGACTACCGTCAGCCCCAGTTCTCCGGGTGTTCAGATAGTTTTATATATATGACTGCCCGCCGCGTGCAGCCCCCGACCCCGGCCGATGTGACCAACTTGTTGCGCGCGGTAATTGATCCCGAGTTGGGCGACAACATCGTCGATCTGGGCATGGCGACGGGAGTCACGGTCTCAGATGCGGGCTTGGTGACGGTCGGCATCAAGTTGACGATCAAGGGTTGTCCGTTGCGGGCCCAAATCAAAAACGATGTCGAGTCGCGGGTTGCAACTCATCCGGGAGTGACGAAAGTGAAGATCGATTGGGGTGAGATGAACGCCGACGAGCGCGCCGCGGTGATGACTCGGGCGCGTTGGAACGCCAAAGAAAACGCCCCGGCGACGCAGGTGCCCCTGAACACCCGGGTGTTGGCGATCGCCAGCGGCAAAGGTGGTGTCGGCAAAAGTTCGGTGACGGTCAATCTTGCGGCGGCGCTGGCCAGTCAGGGTTTGACCGTCGGCGTACTCGATGCCGACATCTGGGGATTCTCCGTGCCGCGAATGCTGAAGATGTCTGACCGGCTCGAGGCCAAGGTCGTCGAGGGCAGCGAAAAACCAAAAATGATCCCCAACCAGCGTGCGGTCGGCAAGGGTCTGCTCAAAGTCGTGAGCACGGGCATGCTCGTCGAAGATGAGGGCACCGCGTTGATGTGGCGGGGTCTGATGCTGACCAAGGCGGTCGAACAGTTCTTGAAAGATGTGCATTGGGGAGATCTCGACTTTCTGTTGATCGATATGCCGCCCGGAACCGGCGATGTTCAGATGGGTTTGGCGCGAATGTTGCCGCGAACCGATTTGATCATCGTCACGACACCGGCGGTGTCGGCGCAAAAAGTCGCGATTCGCGCCGCCGACATGGCGCGTCGCAGTTTCTTGCGCATCGCCGGGGTGATCGAGAACATGAGCGCGTTCACCTGCGAGCACGGCACGAGTTATCCGCTGTTCGGCACGGGTGGCGGACAAAACCTCGCCACCGAAATTGGCGCCGAACTTTTGGGACAAATACCGATCGAAAGCGATGTCGCATCGGGCAGCGACAGCGGGGAACCCGTGACGATTGCCGGCGGTGGTCAGGCCGCCGAAGTATTCAGGGATATCGCCAAGAAAATTATTTCCCAGACCGTGCCCGCCAACGAGATGGCCGGTTGTTCGGCGCGCATGCTCGAAACCGTCACTCTCAGCCTCGGCCCAAAACCCGCAAAGTAGCGAGGCGTATTTAAGGGTCAGTACTCGGGGTCGTCGGGCATGACGATGCCGACGACTTTGCCGTCGCTGTTGGTGCGCAGTCGGGGCAAAATTGCGACAGGGTTCGAAACCTTTTTTGCGGCGTCCAACACTTCGGCCGTCGTGTCGTAGGCGGCCAAAAATTTGAGGTTTTCCGAGGTCGGCGGAAACATCGCCAACTCGCGGCGGGCGAGTTTTTCAAGCGCGAGTTGCGGTTTGATCCACAAACTGGCGATGGTCTCGTGCGAATCGTGCAACGGTTCTTGCGACTCGGGGGCGTCGGCGACAAAAAACCTCGTGTCAAATCTTCGGGCTTCACCGACCGGTGTTATCCAGTGGCTGACGTAGTGAATCGCGCCGGCGGTCAACCGCAGGTTTTCGCGCTGGCAGAGTTGAATCATGTTCAACGACGAGTCGTGGATCGCGCTTCTGGCGAGCGAAAATCTGGCGGCCGCCTCGGCACCGTCAAACGAAACTGTTTCGTTCGTATTCATGTCGCGGGCAAGCAACACCCCCGCTTCTTCGAAACATTCCCTGATCGCCGCCACCCAGTAGGCCAGGCCACCTGCGGGGATCTGGAGCAAAGCGCTGGCCTGCCCGTCGTCTAGTCCGTCGCAAAATTTTTCGAGTTCCGCCCCGCCGTCCGTCGCATCGACGCGACCACCGGGAAACACATACATTCCGCCGGCAAACGCGGCGGCGTGGGTGCGCTGCAGCATGAAAACTTCGAACCCTGGTGACCCCTCGACATCGCGGATCAACATCACCGTGGCGGCAGGCCGAAGGGCGCCTTTGTCATCTCGAGAGCCGGCATCGGGGGCGCCAATGTTTGTCACGTCACGAGATTAGACAGTGCTTTAGATGCAAGTCGCATCGAATCGTCGATGTGTATTGCTCGCCGAGCCGATAGTTTCAAAGCAATGAATCGCGTGTCGGTCGACACTGCGGGACGACCACCGTCGGTGGATTCGCTCGCACGGGAGCTCGCGCTCCGCCATTCGTTGCCACATGCTCTGTTGGTCGATTTCGCGCGTCGCGCGATCGCCGAGAGCGGCGCGGACGACGTCAAGCAATTCGCGGATCGACTCGCAACCGAGTTCGGTCAAAGTCTGTTGCGCGAGGTGATCAATGCGACGGGAGTCTTGTTGCACACGAACCTCGGGCGCGCACCTGTCGAGATGCAGGTTTCGGGTCGGGCTTCGAACCTAGAACTGAACATGCAAACCGGTGAGCGGGGTTCGCGCCAAGAGACGGTCGGTAAATTGTTGTCGCTGCTGTGCGGCGCCGAGTCGGCGTTGGTCGTCAACAACAACGCCGCCGCAGTTCTGTTGGTCGTCGCCGCGCTGGCCAATTCGCGCGATGTCGTCGTATCGCGGGGCGAAAGCGTCGAGATCGGCGGAAACTTTCGTATTCCCGAGGTGACCGAACAGTCGGGCGCCCGTTTGATCGACGTGGGCACGACGAATCGCACGCGGTTGCGCGATTACAAGAAGGCGATCGACAAGCGGGGCAACGACATCGCGCTCATCTTGAAGGTCCATCCGTCCAATTATCGGGTTTCGGGTTTCGTCGAAGATACGCCGGTGCGCGAACTCGCCGAGTTGCCCGTGCCCGTCGCGGTCGACATCGGCTCCGGGCTGATCGACAACACCTGCCCATGGTTGGACGCTCGACCGCCGAGTTGGTTGAGCAACGAACCCGCGGCGCGCCAAACGATAAGCGACGGCGCCGCCTTGGTGATGTTCAGCGGCGACAAACTTTTCGGCGGGCCGCAATGCGGCGTGATCGTCGGTCGAAAAGACCTGGTCGAGGCCTGCGCGTCGCACCCGTTGGCGCGGGCTCTGCGACCCGGTTCGACGACGATGCTGGCTTTGCAGTCTTTGTGCCTTGCATATCTGAACAAGACAGCGACGAAGGAGATCCCGTTTTGGAAAATGGCCGCGATTTCGGTCGAAGACTTGCGCGCCCGCGCCCAGGCGATAGTCGCAGCGACGAAAAACCACGAGGTTTGTCAAGTCGACTCGCTGCCTGGTGCGGGGTCGGCGCCGGGCGCGACCATCAAATCTTTCGGCGTCGTCGTGCGGGGCGATCATCTTCGCGAACTGCGCTCTAACTCGACGCCGATCATCGCCCGCGTGAAAGACGGTCGCACTTTTCTCGACCTGCGCACCGTTCAACCCGAAGACGACGAAATCGTGGTTCGGGCGCTGAACAACTTGAGAGTCTGAACAGTCATGACGGTCGTCGCCACGGCGGGTCATGTCGATCATGGAAAGTCATCTCTGGTGCTGGCGCTCACGGGCATCGACCCTGATCGGTGGGAAGAAGAAAAACGTCGGGGTATGACCATCGACCTGGGTTTCGCCCACACTCGATTGCCGTCGGGTCGGGTGGTGAGCTTCATCGACGTGCCCGGTCACATTCGGTTCTTGCGCAACATGCTGGCCGGCGTTGGTTCGACCGACGGGAGCGTGCTCGTGATCGACGCCAAAGAGGGCTGGATGCCCCAAACCGAGGAACATTTTCAGATCCTCAAACTTTTGGGCGTTCGAAACGGGGTAGTCGCGCTGACGAAAGTTGACCTGATCGACTCGGCGCTTGAACAACTGCGCCGCGAAGAGATCAAATTGAAGACCCGCGGATCATTCCTGGCCGATGCGCCGATCATCGCAGTATCTGTCGTGGATCGCAGAGGTCTCGTCGAACTCGGGTCGGCGCTCGACACTGTCGTCGGCGCGTCGTCTTCGCGAGTCGGTGAAAACTCCCGGCACCGACCGCGATTGTGGGTGGACCGTTCGTTCTCGGCGAAAGGGGCCGGAACGGTCGTCACGGGAACCCTGTCTTCCGGTTCGCTGAAAGTCGACGATGAACTCGTCGTTGCGCGGACGAACAAGCGCGTGCGCGTGCGCGAAATACAGGAGCATGAGCACAAGGTCGCCGAGATCGAAGCCGGGCATCGCTGCGCGTTGAATCTCGTCGGGGTCGCACATGACGAGATATTCAGAGGTGATGCGCTCGTCATCCCAGAACAGTGGCGATACAGCAGTTTGCTCGACGCCTCGCTGACCGTAGTTCCGACTTTGCATCATCGTGTCACCCGTCGCGGAAGCTACGCGGTCTACATCGGCTCGGGTGAATTCTCGGCCAAGGTCCGCATCATCGGCGCACGCGAATTGACCGCCAACCAGACGGGAGCGGTTCGCATCGCGTTGCAGGTCGGGATTCCGATTCTGCCCGGGGACCGTTACATTCTTCGCGAATCGGGGCGGCAAGAAACGATCGGCGGTGGCGAAGTCTTGGATATTGCGCCCAAATTGCGGTTGTCGAAAGCGAAACCCGATCGGTCAATCTCTCGGGTTGTTCGAGAGCACAAATGGATAACCGTCGATGAACTCGAGAAATTGACCGGTCAAGTTTGCGAGTCAACAGTGGGCAACTGGCTGACGACACCCGATCTTTTGGACGCGACCCGAAAAGATCTGGCGGTGAGGCTCGCCAAAACATCCGAGCCCCTTGAGCTCTCGCGCTTGCAACCCAACGAACAGGCGGTTCTTGGCACATTGCCGAACGTCGTGGTTGAAATGGGCTTCGCGCGCATCAAAGACGCCGCATCGATCGTCGAGCATCCATATGTTGGATTGTTTTTGAAATCCGGTGTAACGCCACCCGATATCAAGGGTCTGGATCGCAATATCGTCCGACAACTCGTGCAGCGCGGGGTGCTCGTGGATATCGATGGAACCGTGTTTCATATCGCCGCCCTCGAGATCGCGCGCAAGAACATCGTCGAGATTCTGACCAAGAACCCGAGTGGGTTCACCGTCTCCCAGTTCCGCGAGAGTTTGGGAATCACGCGCAAACACGCCGTGCCGTTGTTGGAGGCGCTCGATCGTCGCGCGATAACCAGGCGCGACGGAGACCTGCGTCGGGGTGGAGCCAGACTCAACGGATAGACGGCTAAACAAACCGTTATTCGTCTTTTTTGGGCTTTCGCATCTCGCGATAGTCGCGCGCCGCACCTTCGAGCGGCTCGACCTCGAGCGTCACTCCGTCGATCGCCGCCACACGAAGTTCTTGACCATCGGCGATCGGGGTCGCACGGTTCGTTCGCGCGCGCCATTCGGCGTCATCGATTCGCACCACTCCGAGCGGGTTGATCGCACCCACGGCTCGACCCGTGCTCCCGATCATCCACTCTCGGCCGATCGTCGGCGTCGCGAACCTGGTCCGAACCATCGATGGCATGCCGACGACAAACGCCAGCGAGATCGCGCTGATCCCCGAGATCAGCGTCACCCACGAGAGTCGAATTGGTCCGCCGTCGCTGGCCCGAAAGAGAGTCAGGCTGGCGATCGTGAACAGCGCGAGCCCGGCACCCGTGAAGAACCTCGGAATCCCGACTTGCACATCGATCGCCAAAACCAGCATCGCCAGAATCATCAACGCCAAACTCGGACCGCGCACGGGCAGCGTCGCCAAGCCGTGGCTTCCGAGAATCACGCAAACCGCCCCGACGACACCGACTATGCCGACTCCGGCGGTGAAGAATTCAAAAATCAACAGCGCCAAACCGATCGCAAACAACAGATAAGTGACCGGTGGGCTCGCCGCGGTGTGCAGCAATCTCTCGGTGAGACCGAGTTTGAAAAATCTCGTGGTCGCGGCCTCGCGAATCAGTTCGTCGCCCGAGTCCGACTTGACGTCGATCGTCGTGGTCAGAACTTTGCCCTTGATCGTCAGGCCGTTCATCGCCAGCAACATGTTTCGCAGCACGGGCACGCCTTCGTCGTCGGTCGCCAGTTTCAACGCGCCGAGTTCCTTGGCGCGACTCGCATCGAGAGTCGACAGGCGCAGGGTGTCGGTCGCCTTGCCGAAACTTAACTCGCCCGTCTGAAGTTCGACAAGTTTGCCCGTGAGTCCGATGCGGGTTCCGTCGGCCATCGCCGAAACGTCGGCCACGGCCAAAAGTTGAGCCGCACTGCCGTATGCCCTGGCGGTGTTCGGCCCGACCCAGACCGCCACCGGAATTTTCGAACCGGCAATCTTGTCGAACAGTTTCTCAAGGCGTCGGGTAGACACGACTCCGCCCATCGAGTTGACCTGCAGAATGACCGCCTGCGAGGTCGACGCTTCGGCGCGTTCGATCGCCCGTTCGATGTCGTGCACGACTATCCCGTCGATCAGACCATTTACTTCCACCACGTCCACGGGTGGCAGGTCGTTCGTGCCACCTTCGGCGTTCAACTGTGCGGTCGAGTTCAACCCGATCGCCAAACCGAACGTCAGAAGTCCGAACAGAAGTTTTTTTCGCAAGCGATACTCCACAAAGTCAAGAAACGTGGCGAGAGCGTTTACGCTAACATTTGCGCGTGCATATCTTGGTCGCGACCGACGCGCAGTGGGTGCTCGATGAAGTTCGGGCCGCACTCGGGACCCCAGAAACATCGTTCGTCGTTTGTGTAGACGGTCGAGATGTCGCCACGGCGATCAAGCAGCGTACTCCCGATCTGGCCGTATTGGATCTGCAGTGCGGTTCGATGGGGGCAATGGCCGTGACAATGGACTTGCGTCTCGACCATAGCGGCGGCCGCGTGCCGCACGTGCCCGTGCTCATTCTGCTCGATCGGGTCGCCGATGTCCATCTGGCGCGTCGGAGCGGGGCGCAAGGCTGGTTGGTCAAACCGCTCGACTCGTTGCGTTTGCGTCGCGCAGCCGACGCGCTCGTGGCTGGCGAGTCTTGGCACGAAGGCGTGCCACTCGAAGTCTGAAAACTATTTTCGATTCGCGACGATAGTTTCGGCGATCTGCAGGGCGTTGAGCGCGGCGCCTTTGCGCAGATTGTCGTTGGAAACGAACAAGATCAGACCTTTGTTGCCGTCCAGCGAATGGTCCTGTCGAATTCGGCCGACGAAACTCGGGTCTTTACCCGCAGCGATCAGCGGATTCGGCACATCCACGACGCTCACGCCCACCGCCGTCGACAAGATTTTGTAGGCCTGCTCGACGGTGATGTCTTTTTCGAACTCGAGCGTGAGTGAGAGCGAGTGCCCGGTGAACACGGGCACGCGCACGCAGGTGCCCGAAACCTTGAGGTTCGGAATATGCAGAATTTTTCGGCTCTCGTTGCGAAGTTTTTTCTCTTCGTCTGTCTCGAGCATTCCGTCGTCGACCAGCGTGCCGGCGAACGGAATCACGTTGTTCGAGATCGTTCGCGGAAACTTCTTGGCGGGCGGGTAATCGATCGCCTCGCCGTCATAGGTCAGTTCGGCGGCGTTTGCGGCGCCAAGTTTTATCTGTTCATGCAACTCGGCGACACCCGAGACCCCCATGCCGCTCACGGCCTGGTAGGTGCTGGCGACCATGCGCACGAGCGAAGCGGCGTCGTGCAGCGGCTTGAGAACCGGCATCGCCGCCATCGTCGTGCAGTTGGGATTCGAAATGATTCCGAGTTTGGCTTGCGCGATATCTTCGGGGTTCACCTCGGAGACGACCAAAGGCACATCGGGGTTCATGCGCCAGGCCGACGAGTTGTCGATGACGATCGTGCCTTTCGCGGCGTATTTTTCGGCGATCGCCCGCGAGGTGGTGGCACCCGCGGAGAAAATCGCGATGTCGAGGCCGCTCGTGTCGGCCGTTGACGCGTCTTCGACGGTGATTTTTTGTCCGTTCCAGTCGATCACCGAACCCGCCGATTTGGCCGAGGCGAAAAACCTGACGCTGCTCGCGGGGAATTTTCTTTCGATCAGAAGTGTGCGCATCACCCTGCCGACCATGCCGGTGGCGCCGACGATGCCGATTGAAACTTTTTTTGTCACGCGATCAGGATACTTGGGCGACCAGCCACCAATGGCTCGGATTAATTCGGTTCGTGGGCAAGACCTCGACCGTGGCTTTTGTCGTCACGCTCAAACTACGTTTCACCGAGTGAAAGATTCGGATCTTGTCGAGTTTGTTTTCGAACTCGGCCAACACGGTGTCGGGCTTGAGCCGGTTCGCCTGCCAGCCAAGTCGCGTCGACCAGCGCCATCGCGACAACGATCCACCGATCAGCGGCAGGCGCCACATTGAGCGAATCAGATATCCGAGCGGAACCAACAGGACATCACCCTTGACCCAGGTGCGAAAATTCAACACGATCAGGCCGCCTTGCCGCGTCACCCGAATCGCCTCGCCGATCAGACCCAGGGCGTCGCGGGTTTGACAGTGTTGAAGCGTGATGTATGAAAAGGCCATGTCGACGGACTTGTCGGCTATCGGCAGCGATTTGCCATCTGCGACATGCGAGGTGGTGAGCCCGTCGACGCGCCCGAACGCAGCCACGGTTTGGCGACAGCGTTCCAAAAACGCCGAATCGACATCGCAGGCGATGACCTTGTTGAATCGTCGGGTGAAGGCCGCCGTCATTCGACCGATGCCGCTGCCGATCTCGATCAAAGTCGAAGTTGCAAACGGAAACTTCTCGAGTTGCAGCAGCCGCAAAAAGAGGCGAACCTCGTTTTCGCCGGTTTTGACGAATTTCTCCAATGTCAACTCATCGCCTGTCTCGTTGTTGAACACCCAACCCGTTTCGCGCACGACATCATCGGCGCTCGATTCGTTGTCTGTCAGGTTTCCTGCGTCGATCCACGGCAGGTGAAATGGGTGATGCGTGCTCCTGCCAAGCCCGCGACGAGGCTTCATACGCGAAAAATCTACTTGCGTTCGGGCAGCGGGGCCGAGTAATCAGAACCGCTGTCTAGACCAAACGCCGTATGCAGCGACCGCACCGCCTTTTCGAGCATCGGTGCCGCAACGACCACGGAGATTCGAATCGTGCTGGTCGAGATCATTTCGATGTTGACTTTGTTGTCGGCCAAGACTCTGAACATCTTTGCGGCGATACCGGGACTCGATTTCATTCCCGCGCCGACGAGCGAGATCTTGGCGATGTTCGTGTCATGGGTGACACCTTTGGCCCCGACTTGTCTGGAAACCTTTTCGACGATCGGTTGGGCCGCGGCGATGTCCGTCTTGGGCAGTGTGAAAGAGATGTCGGTTGTCCCCGCGGTCGAAGTGTTTTGCACGATCATGTCGACGTTCACGTTGGCGGCGGCGAGTGGTTCGAATAGCGCGGCCGAGACACCGGGTTGGTCGGGCACGCCGAGCACCGTAATCTTTGCATCGCTCGCGTCGTGGACCACACCGGAGATGATTGGTTCTTCCATGTTTGTTGCTCCTTTTCGTTCTTCGCTGGTGATCCAGGTACCGGGCTCCCAAGTGAAACTTGATCGAACATGCATCGGGACGTCATGGTTGCGGGCGAACTCGACGCTGCGCAGCGCCAAAACTTTGCTGCCCGCCCCCGCCATTTCGAGCATCTCGTCGTATTCGAGGTGCTCGAGTTTTCGGGCCTGCGGCACGGTGCGGGGATCGGCGGTGAAAACTCCCGGAACATCGGTATAGATCTCGCAAACATCGGCCTTCAGCGCTGCGGCGAGGGCGACAGCGGTCGTGTCACTGCCGCCTCGACCCAGCGTCGTGATTTCTTTTGCCGTGCTGATGCCCTGAAAACCCGCGACCACGGCCACTTTGCCTTCACCGACGGCTTCTCTAACCCGGTCACCCTTGATCTCGAGGATTTTTGCCCGCCCGTGCACCGTGTCGGTGATAATGCCGACCTGGCTTCCGGTGAAACTCATCGCCTCGACCGACAAATCTTGCAACGCCATGCACAACAGAGACATGCTGATGCGCTCGCCGGTTGTCAGCAACATGTCCATCTCTCGTCCCGAGGGTACCGACGAGACCTGGCGAGCGAGATCCAAAAGATTGTCGGTCGCCTTGCCCATCGCCGAGACGACGATCACCAGTTGGTGACCTTCGGCTTTCGTTTTGGCAACGTGCCTGGCGACATTGCGCATTCGTTCAGGATCGGCCACCGATGTCCCGCCATATTTTTGAACGATCAAAGCCACGGTATTCAACGCTAGCGGTGCGGTTGTCGCGGAGCTGTAGCATTTTCCCCTCATGGGCACCGAGAAGCGCAATCGTAAAAAAGAGAATCGTCGTGCCAGACAGGTCGCTCTCGAAAAACAATTCCAACGTCAAAAAGTTCGCCGTCGAGCGACGCGCATCGCGCTCGCCGCATTGGTCGTCGTGGCGATAGTCGGCGCGATCTATTTGACCGGCGACGACTCGATCGACACGACGTCGACGACGATCGCCGCCGAGACCGAGACGAGCACGGTCGCCCCCGCGTCGGCGGGACCATTCACCTATGGCGCGGGCGAGTGCGCACCCGAAGATGGCTCTGGCGAACAGGTGCGCAAGTTCACCGCGGCGCCGAAACTGTGCATCGACCCGTCCAAGATCTACAAGGCGATGATCACCACCAACAAAGGCGACTTGGAAGTTCTGCTGGATGCGGCCAAGGCCCCCGGCACCGTCAACAATTTCGTGAATTTGGCCCGTGCAAAGTACTTCGACGACACGGTTTGTCATCGTGCGATTCCGACGTTTGTCGTGCAGTGCGGTGACCCGACGGCGACTGGTGGCGGCGGGCCCGGATACGCGATCGCCGATGAATTGCCCCAAGTCCAGGACTACAAAATTGGCTCTCTGGCGATGGCCAACTCGGGCCCGAACACCAACGGCAGCCAATTCTTTTTCATAACGGGCGAGCAGGGCGTGTCGCTACCGCCAAACTATTCGTTGTTTGGGCAGATCACGTCGGGCATCGATACGACGCTGGTCGCCCTTGATCAAGCGGGCAATCCCGACCCGGCGTCGAACGGTGTGCCACCGACCGAAGAGTTGCGCATAATCAAAGTCACGATCACCCAGGGGTGACGTCTCGCATCGTGATTCGAGTGGCGCTGTCAAACGAGAAGTGATTCGCGCAACGATGAAATCGATTTTTCGTCCACGCCGATTTCACGCAGATAGTCGGTCACCGAACCATGCCGTGTCTTCAAGTCCGAGATAATCACCGCCATTGCCCGCGGATCTGATGCGGCAAATCGTGGCGGCATGTTGGCATACGCGTCGGCCAGGGCGGGTTGGTTGACTTTGGCCCATTCGATCAGGCGCCTCATACCATCCACCGTCTTGCCGTAGTCGGCGTTGATGATTTCGTCTGGTACCTCGAGAATCGAGAGCACGAAAGCCGCGAGAACACCGGTTCGATCCTTGCCCGCCGCGCAATGAAAAACCGCCGGCAAAACTTCTTGTGTCCCGAGAAGGTTGATCGCATCGGCGAACTTCGGCGCGGCGTTGTCGAGCATTTCCCGATATGCCCAGACCAAAAATTCGACGACATCTTCAATTTCGGGCGTGTCGCCATCGTTCCAGGTGACGTCGATGATCGGCAGGTGGTGGAAGTTCACAGGAAACTCGTTCACTGGAAACGTTCCGCGGGTCTGCAATTCGTTCGTGGTGCGCAAATCGATGACGGTCTGCACGCCGAGATCAACAACTGTTTGGGCGTCGCCTTTGGTGAGTCGATAAAGACCATCGGCGCGAAACAGGGTTCGCCAGCGGGTCGTCTTGCCGCTCGAGGTCGGATATCCGCCGAGGTCCCTGAAGTTGTGAACCGCCTCGAGAGAAATCAAGCGTTGCGGGTCGTCGGTCAGATCCGAAATAGATCGGGAATTCATCGACCAGACGCTACCCGCGCAAGACGAATGACAGGTCATCTGCTGACCACGGTTTGGGAAACCAACTCGACACAACTAAAGTCGCACGGGTGAAACTCGTCGGTGTAATCGGCTCGGGAATCATGGGTGCGGGAATCGCCGAAGTCGTTGCCCGTGCAGGTATCGACGTGGTGGTTCGATCGCGTTCGCAGGCCACCGCCGAAGAGACAAGAAATCAGATTCAGGCCAGCCTGCAAAAACAGGTCGTCAATGGCAAACTAACCCAGGCGCTTCAAGACGCGGCAATGAATCACATCTGCGTAGTGAGCGAACTTTCGGGACTGAAGAATTGCGACCTGATAATCGAATCAGCGGTAGAAGATCTGCCGACGAAAAAAGATTTGTTCGAGAAACTAGATGCGATTCTCGACCCCGACTGCATAATCGCCACCAATACCAGCACCTTGCCGGTAATCGAACTTGCCAGGTCGACCAAGCGACCCGATCGAGTTTGCGGAATCCACTTTTTCAATCCCGCCACCATCATGCGATTGGTCGAGGTCGTCAGACCGATCACGGCCAGTGACGAGACGATCGCGCTTGCCAACGAGTTCGTCAAGAACTGCGGAAAAGAGGCGGTGCAGGTCGTCGACCGCGCGGGCTTCATCGTCAACGCGCTCTTGTTTCCGTATTTGAACAATGCGATCGCGATGTTCGAGGCGGGCACCGCCACGATGCAAGACATCGACACGGCGATGAAGGGTGGTTGCAACTTTCCGATGGGACCATTCGCCCTTCTCGATCTAGTTGGTCTCGACACATCGATGGCCATCCTCGAGGCGCTGCACGCCGAATACGGGCGACCAGACCTCGAGCCCAGACCCATGTTGAAGAAGTTGGTCGGCGAGGGCAAGCTCGGGCGCAAGACAAAACAGGGTTTTTTCAACTACTAGTTTTGTTTGTGATGCAATTCAATGATTCGCCAGCACGACTGGGTGAATCGAAGTGGGAGTTCCCGTCGGCCGAGAAATGGCCGCGCAATGATGTGGTCGGACGTGGCGCCGATCTCGAACCCGAGACTTTGATCGCGGCCTATTCGCGCGGGATGTTTCCGATGGTTTCGAGCGAGGAGTCGACCACCGAATCGAACCTGATCTGGTGGTCACCGATGCGACGCGGGGTAATTCCACTTGACGGCTTGCGGGTGAGTCGATCGATGCGCCGGAGCGCCAAGAAGTTCGTCATTCGTGTCGACACCGACTTCGCTGGCGTAATGCGCAATTGCGCCGCGCCGCACCGCGACAACGCCTGGATCACCGAAGAGTTCATCGAGGCCTATGTTCGCCTGCATCAACTCGGTTGGGCGCACAGCATCGAGGTGATCGACGAGAACGGTTTTCTTGCCGGCGGTCTGTACGGGGTCAAAGTTGGCGGGCTGTTCGCCGGCGAGTCGATGTTCCACTTGGTGCGCGACGCCTCAAAAGTGGCCCTGATGGCTTTGGTCGGGTTGATGGTCGAAAACCGAATGAGCCTCCTGGATGTGCAGTGGGTGACACCACACCTCGAGAGTCTGGGTGCGGTTGCGCTGTCGCGCGATGAATACCTGGGCAAACTCAAGCTGGCGATGACTCAATAGTCGCGCGCCTAGCCTTGATTGCCGGTGGACGAACCAATCAACCCGAAGCGTCGCGACGAACCGTGGGTGATGCGCACCTACTCCGGGCACTCGAGCGCCCGCGCATCCAACGAGTTGTATCGAACGAATCTCGCCAAAGGTCAAACCGGTCTCTCGGTCGCCTTTGATTTGCCGACGCAAACGGGATACGACCCCGACCATGTTCTGGCCCGCGGCGAGGTCGGCAAAGTCGGTGTTCCGGTGGCCCACCTCGGCGACATGCGGGTGCTGCTCGAAGATATTCCGCCGCGCGAGATGAACACTTCGATGACGATCAACGCGACGGCGGCTTGGATGCTCGCGCTTTATGTGGCGAACGCGCAGGAGCAGGGTGTCGCGACGACCGAGTTGCGCGGCACCACCCAGAACGACATTCTCAAGGAATATTTGTCGCGCGGAACCTTCATTTTCCCACCACAGCCCTCGAAGCGTTTGATCGTCGACATGATCGCGTGGTGCGCAAGAAACGCCCCGAAATGGAACCCGGTCAATATTTGTTCGTATCACCTGCAAGAGGTCGGCGCGACACCGGTGCAGGAGATCGCCTTCGCCCTGGCAAACGCGATCGATATTTTGGACGCGGTCAGGAACAGCGGCCAAATTTCGGAGGGCGAATTTCCGCAGGTGTTCGCGTCGATGTCTTTTTTCGTCAATTCGGGCATTCGTTTCGTCGAGGAGATCTGCAAGATGCGCGCCTTCGTCGAACTCTGGGAGCGTATCGGCCGCGAACGTTATTCGATAACCGACGAACGAGCGCTTCGTTTTCGCTACGGGGTTCAGGTCAATTCGCTCGGGTTGACCGAGGCACAACCAGAAAACAACGTGCAACGAATCGTGCTCGAAATGCTGGCTGTGACCCTTTCAAAAAATGCGCGCGCCCGCAGCGTGCAGTTGCCGGCGTGGAACGAGGCCCTGGGCTTGCCGCGACCTTGGGATCAGCAATGGTCGTTGCGCATGCAACAAGTTCTGGCGTTCGAAACCGACCTGCTCGAGTACGAGGACATTTTCGAGGGCTCGCATGTGATCGAGTCGCGAACGAAAGAACTCGTCGATCAGGCCTACGCCGAGATGAACGAGATTCTTGACCTAGGTGGCGCATTCGAATCGGTTGAACTGTTGAAAGGTCGTCTGGTGCAGTCGATGTCGGGTCGTACGAGCCGAATCGAGAAAGGTGACCAGAAAGTGGTCGGGGTCAACGCCTTCACCGAGACGGCAGAATCACCGCTTGGTGGAGACGAGAACATCTTGAAAGTTGATCCAAAGATCGAAAGGCAGATGATCAAAGCAGTTAAGGCCTGGCGCCAAACACGCGACCAAGGCGCGGTAGATCGCGCGATCTCGGCGTTGGGAGCGGCGGCCAGGAGCAAAACAAACTTGATTCCGCCCTCGATCGAACTCGCCAAGGCGGGCGGCACCACTGGTGAGTGGGCCCAGGCGTTGCGCGAAGTGTTCGGCGAGTTTCGCGCACCCACGGGTGTCGGTGCGGCTTCTGGTCGACAGGGTCAATTGCTCGAACAGGTCGTCGAGTTCGTCAAGAAAATACCCGGCGGCCCGCCACGGCTTTTGGTCGCCAAACCCGGGCTCGACGGTCACTCGAGCGGCGCCGAACAGATCGCGGTCGCCGCGCGCGATTCGGGCATGGAAGTCGTCTATAGCGGCATTCGTTTGACGCCCGAACAGATCGCGGCCGCGGCGCGAGACGAAGACCCGGACGTGATCGGTCTGTCGATTCTTTCAGGATCGCATCTCGATTTGGTGCCCGAGGTGGTTGCGCAACTGCGCAAAATGGAAGTTGATGCGCCGGTCGTCGTGGGGGGGATCATTCCCGAAGATGATCGGGCAAAGTTGAGAAAGGCCGGTGTCAGCGCTGTCTACACGCCGAAAGATTTCGACATCGCGCGCATCATGCGCGACATCGCCGAGTTGGCGATCAAGCGCCGAAAAAAGTAACTCAGGGTTTCATCGTCGTCGGCGGGGCGATGGGAACGAATCCGTTCGCCGGTGGAAACACGAGCTCTTGCCCCGCCTCGACGTGATCGGGATCCGTGATTCCGTTCATGACCATCAGGAGACGCATGTCGAGACGGTTGTTCTCGGCGATGCTGAACAACGTGTCACCCCGTTGCACCACATAGCGAATTGGCGGAACATAAATGGTGGTCGTGGTCACGACAGTCGTTTCGACTGCGAGAACCGTCGTCGGTGGTGGATTTTCGACGCCGCGTCGGGCGAAAAAAATCGAAAGCAACCCTGTCACGATGGTGATCGCCAACAAGTATTTTTGCAATCGACCATTCAAAAACATGCGTCATGATTTTAGGCATGCGTCGAACCCGGGGGCGCCAATCGCCAACCCCTAAAGTGAAACTATGAAGGTGCTCGCCGCGGTTGACAAGTTTCGCGGCACCGCCACTGCGGCTCAGGTCGCGACCGCAATCGGGCACGCCTGTTGGCAACTGGGTCACGACTGCATCGAGCGTCCGCTGGCCGACGGGGGAGAAGGAACGCTCGACGCATTGGGCGGACCAAATCGCACCACGATGGTCGAGGGTCCGCTCGGCAAACCAGTTCGAGCACCGTGGCGATTACACAGGGGTACGGCGATCATCGAGATGGCCCTCGCCTCGGGTCTTTTGCTGGCGGGCGGTAGGCAAAAAAACAACCCGGTTGATGCGACGACAACAGGCACGGGTCAACTCATCGACGCCGCATTGAACCTGGGTGCATCACGGATCATCGTCTGCTTGGGCGGTTCGGCGACGACCGACGGGGGCCTAGGGGCCCTAAAGGCGATTCAGTCGCCGGGACGATTGAAAGGTGTCGATTTTGTAGTCGCCTGCGATGTGACGACGTCATTCACCGATGCGGCGAAAGTTTTCGCGCCGCAAAAAGGTGCGTCAACCGCGCAGGTATCTCTTTTGACGACTCGGCTGCAGCGCCTGGTGCAGGTCTATGTCGATGAATACGGAGTCGACGTGTCGACGATCGCCGGCGCCGGCGCCGCCGGTGGTTTGGCAGGCGGCTTGGCTGCGCTGGGTGCAAGATTGGTGCCCGGCTTCGACCTCGTAGCCGAGGAAGTTCTGTTGGATGAACTACTACTCGAAACAGATTTCATCATCACCGGCGAGGGTTTCATGGATAGCGAGAGTTTCAACGGCAAGGTCGTCGGGTCGATGGTCGAACTGGCCGTTGCGAAAAAACTCGGCATTGCCGCAATCTGCGGCGACATTCATGCCGGGGTGAAAAGTCGTCTTGAGGTCGTCAGTCTCGTCGAGAAATTTGGGCGAGACGTGGCTGTGTCGCAACCATTGCGCTGCATCGAGCACGCCGCCCTACAAATTTTGCGCGACCGTGTCGCCAGTCGAACTAGCCGGTTGTAGTCGGAACCACGACGGCACCCGAGCCGAGCGGTTTTCCGGCAATATCGGTGCCGAGCAAAACCAACACGCTCGCTTCGCCCAACTGGCCGGTTTCGGTCGGAATCGGCTGGGGCATCGCCGCAATACCGACACCACCAAGTTCATTGGCGATAACTGCCGCGGCACTTTCGCTGCCGAGCAAGTAGTAAACAACGGTCACGGTTTGTTTGGGTGTGATTTCGCTCTTGTTATTCGCCGGCTGCACGATGTAGCCGCGACCTTGAAGTTCGGTCGTCAACTGACCCGCGCTGCCCGATATTCCTGAAGCGTTTGTCACCTGCACCTTGAAAGCGGTTTTCACCAGCGTCGTTTCGACCGGAATTTCGGCGACTGTGGTTTGGGTCGGGTCGAGCGTTGCCTCGGTCGGAGCGCTAATGGTCTGCCCCGATTGATCGTTGCGAATATCGCGCAAGATGAAGAAACCAAGAAGCACCGCAAGCACCGCGATGATTATCGAAAGCGTCGAGTTGATGTTCGTGGTGCCACCGACTGGTCGACGGTCTATCGGAGAGCGCCGCGGGCGCGATGGGTCCTGGTTCATATTTCTCCAACTTACCTCACTTTTCGTTTGAGCCGAGGGTGGGGATTGAACCCACGACCTACCGCTTACAAGGCGGTTGCTCTGCCACTGAGCTACCCCGGCGTGTTGTTTGCGCGTTCAGTTTACGGTCGAATCTTGTTTTGAAATGATCAGTCTGAGGCGCGCCTCGTTCTGATGATTTCATACGTGGCGAGTGCCGCCGCGACCGAGACATTGAGCGATGACAATGCGCCGAGCATCGGAATGTTCACCAACAGATCGCATCTTTCACGGGCCAGTCGAGAAATTCCCGCACCTTCGGCGCCGAGCACCAGACAAACAGGTTGTTTGGCCGCATCGCGAATCTCGAAGATGTTCTTTTCGGCCGCGTCGTCCAAGCCGACAACGAATACCCCCGCTTGTTTCATCTCTGCAAGCGCATTCGGCAGCCCACCGACGATGCACATCTTCAAATATTCAATGGCGCCCGCCGCGGCTTTGGCCACCGTCGGTGTGATGTGCACCGCCCGATGGCGAGGAAGAACAACTGCATCGACCCCCGCTCCGTCGCAACTGCGCAGAATCGCCCCGAGATTGCCGGGGTCGGTGACTCCGTCGATCGCCACCAACAAAAGAGGAGCATCGCCAGAATCTGCGAGCAACTCGGCCAGAAGTGCCTCTTCGACCGGTTCGGCCTTGGCCAGCACGCCCTGCGGCGCCTCGCTGCGCGCCTCACGATCGAGTTCGCGACGCGAGACATTCAGCACCTTGACGCGTTGATCATTCGCCAGTTCCAAGATGTCCTCGATCACCGGGCTGTTTTCGATGTCGTTGGCCATCCAGATTTCGCGCACCCGCCGTCGCTGCCCGAGCAGCAATTCACGCACCGCTTGTCGACCCTCGATCTGTTCGCCACCTAATCCGAGAGATTTTTGCGATGGTCGATGACGCACGCTCGCATGTCTGTTTCTTGATCGGTTGTCGCGCTGATTGCGTCGCGGTCTTTTCGGCATGCGCAGAATTTCAGTTTTTGATCGAGACGATTGCGACCGCCCAGCAAGCGATGCCCTCGCCGCGTCCGAGGGCGCCGAGTTCTTCGGCGCGGCGACCTTTGACCGTCACGGGTGCCCCGACCGCGACCGAAAGATTCCTTTGCATCTCATCCCTGTGTTTCGAAATTTTTGGTCGTTCGCAGACCACGCTGCAATCCACATTTCCAATTTGAAAGTTGTGATCCGTGGCCATTTTGGCGACAAGGCGCAACAATTCGATCGAGTTCATGTCCTTGTATTTTGCGTCGGTATCCGGAAAGTGTTCGCCGATATCCCCCAAACCGCATGCACCGAGAATTGATTCGGCGGCCGCGTGTGCCACGACATCCGCGTCGCTGTGACCGATCAATCCGCGCTCACCGACGAAATGAACCCCGCCCAACACAAGTTTGCGTGCGACTTCATGAGCATCGACGAAACGGTGGATGTCAAAACCCTGACCGACCCTGACCTGCAGCGCCATCAACAAATCTTTACACTTCGCCGCGCGAAACTGCGCGCGCCCAATTCAAGTCGTCGGGAGTGGTTATCTTGCGGTTGAGCGCGTCACCATCTACGACCACCACCTTGAATCCGTTGTTTTCGACCAGCGTCGCATCGTCGGTGCCCTCGGGGTTCTTGGCGTGTGCGACGCGCAACGCCCTGGCTCGAAACGCTTGGGGCGTCTGCACCGCGACAAGTTCTCGCCTGTTCGGGGTGGAGACGACATTCTTGTTTTCATCGATGACTTTGATCGTGTCGATTACGGGCAGCGCCGGCACGGCACCGTCGGCGCCCGCGCAGACCGCATTGATGACCTCATCGAACAAAAACTCCGAGGCAAATGGTCGGGCGGCGTCATGAACGCAGATGATCGTGGCCTCGTTTGGCACGGCCGCCAGTCCGTTGCGAACCGAGGCGCTTCGGGTCGCACCACCGATCACCCCACCTTCTCTGACGGCCTGCTCCGCCGGCAAGACAACGACCACGCCGTCGCTCGAGACACGGGCTGTTTCGACCGCCCAGTCCACGATGCGGCGCTCGTTAATTAGTGAAAACTGCTTGGGGCTGCCGAATCTTGAGCCCGTGCCCGCGGCCACGATAATCGTCCAGATTTTTTCCCCAACTCTTTGTTTTGAGGGGGTGTTCACGCCTCCTTAGGGTAGTACCGTCAAGTTGCAATGGGACACGACGAACTGCTCAGGGCCAGCGAGTTCTTCGCTGAAACATCCGACGCCGTGTTGGCGACGATCACGGCTCAGGGTGAAGTTCGCAATCTGCAACGCGGCGACGTGTTGTTCAAGGAGGGCGAGAAACCCGAATCGATGTTCATCGTGTTGTCGGGTCGAATCGCAATCGCGATCGGAAATCGACCGATGGACAGTCGCGAAAGTGTCCTCGCCCTGATGGAGCGGGGAGACTTGTTCGGCGAACTTGGTCTGCTGGATGGCGGCGAGCGCAGCGCGATGGCGCGGGCGATCGAAACTTCGTCGGTTTTGCAAATTCCTTACAAGATCGTGCGCGAGCAGATGCAGTCGAACCCGACGATGCTGTGGGGCGTGACGAAACTTTTGGCGAAACGCCTGCGCACGATGGACGAAGTTCTGTCGGACAGCGTTTTTCTCGATGTGACCGGCAGAACGGCCAAGCGACTGCTCGAATTGTCGGGCGGAAAAGACGAGTTTGTTCTGCCGATCACTCAGGAAGAGTTGGCGGGCATGGTCGGAGCCTCGCGAGAGAGGGTCAACAAAGCGATCGCAAGCTTTATTCGACTGGGTTGGATCGAACAGCATGATCGCCGTTATCGAATTTTGATGCGCGCAAAGATGGAGTTTCGCGCCTCGTAATCTCGGATCAGCCGAGCAGCCAGGCTTTGGTCTTGCTGAACGCGTCGGCGGCATCTTCGGCGCGGTGCGTTGGTCGACCCGCATCGTGGGCGAAGGCGTGCTCGGCTTCCGGATAGACCACCGTTCGTACTTTCAGTTTCTTCAACTCTTCGACGTCGGCTGCGGGCGTGTAGTGGTCCTTTCCGCCGATGATCGCCAAAACCCGATCGGCATGACCTGAGCGCAAACATGAAAGCGGTTCGGTTTGGGTCGCGCTCTGCCAGGCTTGAGGAATCTTGATCATCCCGTAGAACGAGACGAGCTTTTTGAACCGACTCGAACGGGCCGCTTTGAGGCAGTACATCCCGCCCATGCAAAAGCCCATCAGCCCAACCTCGGGCGTGCCGAGCGCGTCGGCTGCTTCGCACAAATCTCGGAGATGTTTCTCGTCGTCTAGTTTTGGCACCGCGGCGGATCGCGGTTCGATTTCGGCGCCCAGGGTCTGACCCGGAAAGGGCTCTACCGCCGCCACCGCGAATTGCCAGTCGAGAGCGAGTTTCTTGACCATTTCGTCGTAAAGAGGTCGAAGGCCGAAGATATCGGGTGCGATTACGAGGCCCATTTTCGGGTTCTTGATCGACTTGTCGATTTCGCAACTCGTGCCCGACGGCAAAGCGATTCGCATCTCCCAAGTATGCCAAAAACGAAAGAAATTTCTTTGGGTGAGAGTTGCGGTGAGAGTCGACGTCGCAGCCCTGGTGAACTCCAATTTCAACGATTTTGGGCATGTCCCAAAACCAAGAACAGACACGCAAGCCGGCCCAACAACCGCAACCGAACCAGTCGCCACTCGTCTGGAGCGTCGGGCTGAGACAGAGAGCCAACAGTCCCGTCGCCAAGTTGATCAAGGAATGGGAGTTGATCAGCACGCGCCGCCGAGAAATCGACATCGTCAACTCGTGGCATCTGCCCGGTGGCAAGGTCGAAAACTTGGATCAAGTTCTGACCCGTGCGGGTTTCAACACCGCGCGCGACGACTCCAAAGGCGACGGGTATCTCTGGCTTCTGGTCAAGCAGGCCACCACCGACGAATTGGCAGCGCGCATCGTGTTGCAAAGGATCTTGCCGCCGTTGGTCTCGATCGCCCGCCGTCGTGGCCGAATAATGCAGGGGGGCATTGACGCCGCTCTTTCTGATGTTTTGCCGAGCGCGTGGAAAGTGATCAGGCAGTATCCGTGGCACCGGCGACCGAACAAGGTCGCGTCGAACTTGGTGCTCGACAGCGAATACTTCGCCTTCGTGCAGGGCAACAGATCGAAAAAAGTCAAGGTGTTCGCCGTCGAACCAAAAATTCTGAGCGAGATGATCGCCGCGCCCGAGTGCGACGAATTCCAGCAACCGGTGACGCTCGAAAGCCTCTTGACCGCCGCGATCGAACAGGGAATCGACTCAAGACATGTCGATGTTTTGCGCGCCGTCGCTCGAGGAGAAACCTCGGCGATGATCGCCAAACACTACGGAATCGCCGAACGCACGGCCCGCGCCTGGAGGGCGCAAGCGATCAACGAGTTGCGTGGACGAACGCCGTCCTCGGTGTGAGTTTGGTCGTGCGCAAACGCAAACTGTTTGTGACGACGAAGATGCTCGACATCGCCATCGCCAAGCCCGCCCACATCGGGTTCATCAAACCGAACGCCGCCAAGGGGATCGCGGCGGTGTTGTAGGCGAAGGCCCAAAACACGTTGGTCGTTATCGTGCGCAAAGTTGCTCGTGACAACAAGATCGCGTCGGTCACGAGGCGCAAGTCGCCGCTGATGATCGTCAAGTCGCTGGCGTTCATCGCCACATCGGTGCCGGTGCCCATGGCGATGCCCACGTCGGCTTGGGCCAACGCGGCGGCGTCGTTGACGCCGTCACCGACCATCGCCACCGCGTAACCGCGCTTTTGCAGGTCGGCGACGACCTTCACCTTTTCATCGGGCAACACGCCGGCGATCACATGTTGCTCGTTGTTTTCAATGCCCACCTGCGTCGCAATAGCCGCCGCTGTCGCATTGTTGTCGCCCGTCAGCAGCACTGATCGCAGCCCGAGTTTCTTGAGTTGTTCGATCGCCTGGGAACTCGTCGACTTGGGTTGGTCCGCCACGACGCAGACCCCCTTGACCAAGCCGTCGATCACGACCAGCACGGCCGTGTTGCCGGCTTTACGGGCCGCGTCGAGCGCATCTCGCAGTTGACCCGGAATCACGATCAATGAATTCTTGAACAGCGACTCACGACCGACCATTATTCGCCGCGACTCGACGACGCCCGTCGCGCCCATGCCGGGTGACGAAACGAAGTCGGTGACTTTGGGCAGCACTCCGGGCAACTTGCGCGCTTCGGTCGTGATTGCGCGTGCAACGGGGTGCTCGCTCGCGTTCTCGAGCGCGCCGGCGAGTTTGAGCACATCGTGTCGATCTGTGTCGGGCGCGACCACGACATCAAGCAATTGCATCGAGCCGGTGGTGATCGTGCCCGTCTTGTCAAAGACCACGGTGTCGATTCGTCGCGTGCTCTGCAACACATCGACACCCTTGATCACGATGCCCATTTGCGCTGCCCGACCACTGCCGACCATCAGCGCAGTAGGTGTGGCTAAGCCGAGTGCGCACGGGCAGGCGATGATCAAGACAGCCACGGCGGCGGTGACGGCATTGTTCAAAGAGTCGTCGAACACCGACCATGCGACGTAGGTTGCGAGGGCGATACCGATCACCGTGGGAACGAAAATCGAACTCACCCGGTCGGCGAGTTTTTGAACCGGCGCCTTGGTCGTCTGCGCGTCGCGCACCAGGCGAGAAATTTGGGCGAATGTGGTTTCGCTGCCCACCCTGGTCGCACGGACGATCAGGCGACCAGTGAGGTTGACCGTGGTGCCAACAACCGTGGAGCCGGGCAAGACATCGGCCGGCACGCTCTCGCCCGTAAGCATCGACACGTCCACCGAGGAGTTTCCCTCTACAACTATGCCGTCGGCGGCGACGATCTCGCCCGGCCTTACGAGCATCAGATCACCAACGACCACTTCGGCGGCGTCAAGAACAACCTCTTTCTCGTCTCGAATCACCGTCGCGGTGCGGGCATTCAACGCGAGCAGCGATCTGAGGGCGTTGCTGGCCCGGTTTTTCGCGCGTGCTTCGAAGTGCCGACCTGCGAGCAGAAAAACCGTGACTACTGCGGCGACCTCGAAGTAGAGGTGCGCGGTCTTGTCACCGATCACGGCCCAAACCGACCACGCGCTGGCGACCACGACGCCAATCGAAATCAAAGTGTCCATGGTCGTCGCCCGATGTCTGGCGTTCATCAACGCTGCACGATGAAACGGCCAAGCCCCCCAGGTGACGATCGGAGCGCTGAGCGCCATCACCAGCCATTGCCAGTTCTCAAAGTGCAAGTTCATCGACATTGAGATAGCCACGACGGGAACGGCCAACACCGCCGAGACGGTTAGTCGCGTGCGCAGCATCGCCACTTTCTGCTCGACTTCGGCATCGAGCATCTCCAGGGTCGTGTCTTTGGAGAGTCTGGCGCCATAGCCAATCTTTTCGATCTCTCGAATCAAAGTTGCCGAGTCAACGATTTGACCCGAGCAGATGACGCGCGCGGTTTCGGTGGCGAAGTTGACGCTTGCACTCACTCCTTCAAGTTGGTTCAAGCGTTTTTCGATCGTCAACGCACAGGCATTGCACGACATGCCCGTCAAACTCAGATCAATCTGCGTGTCCATGACTTGAACGCCCATGTGCCGTCAAGTCTCGCACTTCCCCGGATGTTTCACACTCGACGGCGAAATTCGCTTTCGCGATCGGCGCCTCGTGCTCGTCGTCGGCGATCGCGGTCGTGGCGGTTTTGGAGGTGTTTTAGTTCCACCTAGATTGCCCGAACCGATAACCGACGCTTCGCACGGTTTCGATCAGGTTGGCGTGTTCTTCGCCGAGTTTTGCCCGCAGTCGACGGATGTGAACGTCGACAGTGCGGGCACCGCCGAAATACTCGTAACCCCAGACGCGCGACAGCAATACTTCTCGACTGAATACTTTTCCGGGATTTTGCGCCAAGAATTTCAAGAGTTCGTATTCCATGTAGGTGAGGTCGAGCGGTTTGCCGCCGACAGACGCCTGGTAGGTCTCGGTGTTGAGGACCAGATCGCTGTATTCGATCAGCGACTCGTGCGAAACGGCGAGGTCGGCGTAGAAGAGATGCCTGAGTCGAGAGTCGAGTTCGCGCGGGTGCACGGGAGCAAGACAAAAATCGTCGAACAGGTCGTCGCGCATTTCGAGATCGGGCAGTTGGGCGCCGGTCACGAGCACGATCACTCGACCGACCGGGTCTTCGCGTCTGCGCAGAGCCCGACAAATCGCCCAGCCCGATTCTGGATCTTGACTGCAGTCGACAATCGCCCCTGCCCAACCCGAGCCAGGTTCGAGTTTGTCGAGAACCTCCCCGGATTTGACCGCCTTCCACGGGTAACCCGAAAGGTCGAGCGTTCGCGCGACGTCTATCGGTGCAGGATCGGGGAAGACCGCGAGCATTCGGTCGGGTTCGTGATCAGACATCGGGTTCAGAGCGACCGCAGATATCGGTTGAGTTCGTATTGGCTGATGTGCGTCTTGTATCCGCGCCATTCGGCTCGTTTGTTGCGCAGGAACCATTCAAAAATATGTTCGCCCAATGTTTCGGCAACCAACTCTGAACGCTCCATGACGTGCAACGCATCGGACATCGACTGGGGCAACTGTTCGATGCCGAGTTTGGCGAGCATGTCGTCGCCCATTTCGAAGAGATTCGAGTCGGCTTCAGGGGGCAACTCGTATTGCTCCTTGATGCCGCGCAAACCCGCGGCCAGAATCACCGAGAACGCAAGATACGGATTGCAGGCGGGGTCGGGCGAGCGGTATTCGATGCGCGTCGCCTGGTCGCTGTTTCGTTTCTGAACCGGCACTCGAACCAGACCGCTGCGATTGTTGCGGGCCCAAGAAATATGAATCGGCGCCTCGAAGCCCGGTACCAAGCGTTTGTAACTGTTCACGTTTTGGTTGGTCACGGCCGTGATTTCGGCGGCGTGTCGCAGCAGGCCGGCGATGAAATGTTTGGCAGTTGACGACAGGTTGTATTGATCTTCACCGTCATGAAAGACGTTTTGTTCGTCTTTGAAAAGATACAAGTGCAGATGCATGCCCGAGCCCTGCACGCCTTCGAGCGGCTTGGGCATGAACGTCGCGTGCACTTTGTGCAACGCCGCGATCTCTTTGACGACCAGACGAAAAGTCATGACGCTGTCGGCCATCGTCAGCGCGTCGGTCTGTCGAAGATCGATTTCGTGTTGGCTCGGCGAATCTTCATGGAAGCTGTATTCCACGGGAATGCTCATCGTCTCGAGGGTGCGGATCGTTTCTTTGCGCAGTGAACTCGTGATGTCGCTGCTCGTCAGGTCGAAGAAGCTCCCCTCGTCGAGAGGAATCGGTTTCGAGTCGACGGTGGGTGGATCAAAATAGAAGTATTCGATGTCGGGTGCGACGTAGAACTGGTATCCCATCTCTCGTGCGGCGTTCAGGTTGCGGCGCAGAACCTGGCGGGGGTCGCCATCGAACGCGGTGCCGTCAAGTTTCGCAATGTCGCAAAAAACTCTCGCCTCGGCACCTTTCGGGTCGACCCAGGGCAAGACTTCGAAAGTATTCGCGTCGGGCAGGGCAAGAACGTCGCTTTCTTGCACTCGGCTGAAGCCGTCAATGGCCGAGCCGTCAAAAATCATGCCGTCGTTGAGGGCGTTCTCCATTTCCGCAGGACTGATCGCGAAACTCTTCAGGTTGCCGAGCACATCGGTGAACCACAGGCGAACCAGGCGAATGCCGCGCTCCTCGACGGTGCGCAAAACATAGTCGCGTTGCTGCTCGATCATCTCAACACCTTTCTTGCCGACCCCAAGGACCGGCATTGATACAGTCTGCCGCCGCGACGCCGAGTTTTGCTCGGGCCGCGGCGGCAGACCTATGGGTTATCGGGAGGCGAACTATTTCTTCTTCGACTTCTTTCTCTTTTTCGCACCGCTCTTCTTGCCGGCACTCTTCTTGGGCGATGATTGTCCGCAGACCGTTTCAAGAATCAACTGAGTGACGACGTAAGGATCCATGTTGGCGTTCGGCCGGCGATCCTCGGCGTAACCCTTCTGGTCGCGGGCAACCTGCCACGGGATTCGCACGGAAGCGCCGCGGTTCGAGACGCCGTAACTGAACTTGTTGTACGGGGCAGTTTCGTGCTTGCCCGTCAAACGGCTCTCGATGTCGTGACCATAGTTGCTGACGTGCTCGTTGATGCGTTTGCTGAGCGCCTTGCATGCGTCATCGATCGCTTCATAGCTCGAACGCATCGCTTTGGTCGAGAAGTTCGTATGGCAACCCGCGCCGTTCCAGTCGCCCTTTTGCGGCTTGGCGTCGAGCGAGATCACCACGTCGTAATCTTCGGCGATTCGATGCAACAACCACCGGGCGACATGAAGTTCGTCGCTGACGCCGAGCGCATCGAGCGGACCAACTTGAAACTCCCATTGACCGGGCATTACCTCGGCGTTGGTGCCGGAGATATGGAGCCCGGCGTCGAGGCACATTTCGGTGTGGATTTCCACGATCTCTCGGCCCATCACTCGACCGGCACCGACGCCGCAATAGTAGGGACCTTGCGGCCCGGGCTCGCCGGAGAGTTCGGGGAAACCGAGCGGCCGTCCGTTGAGTCGCATCATCGTATATTCCTGTTCGACGCCATAGATCATTTTTTCATCCGAGTATCGCTCGGCGGTTTCCGCGCACAATGCGCGCGTATTGGTCGGATGCGGTTTGCCTGTGGCGGCCAACAAAACTTCGCACATCACGAGAATATTTTTTCCACCTCGAATCGGGTCCTTGCAACTGAAGACCGGTTTCAATATGCAGTCCGATGCCTCGCCCGTTGCTTGGTTCGTCGATGAACCATCGAAACCCCAGATCGGCGGAGTCTTCGTTCCGCTTTCGAGGATCTTTGTTTTGGAACGCAACGTCGGTGTCGGCGTGACACCGTCGATCCAGATGTACTCGGCTTGAAACGGCATTGATTTTCCTCCCATAAATGATTCGCCCCACGGCGAATTTATTACCTTGTAAGTTTTGCCGAAAGGGGTTTCTCTGCCGTTGCCTGTTTGTAAACGGCGTGTGAAGTTTTTCGGCTGGGTAGCCTGCGAATGTGGCCGATTTTGCCGAAGTTCGCGTGGGTCTCGCCCAGATCAACCCGACGGTGGGTGCGTTGCGCGCGAATGCCGACAAGATATTGGACTTTTACAATCAGGCGGCGAGCAGAGGCTGTGATGTCGTGGCCTTTCCCGAACTCTCGATAACCGGTTATCCGCCGGAAGATCTCGTATTGAAGGACGGTTTCGTCGCAGAAAACCAGCAGGTCCTAGCTGGTTTGGCGAAGAAAACATCTCAGACGATCGCCGTCATCGGTTTCGTCGAGGCCGGCAAAACCGACAACGAATTGCACAATGCGGCGGCGGTCTGTCAGAACGGCAAGCTGCTCGGGGTCTATCGCAAACATCTTTTGCCGAATTACGACGTCTTCGATGAGCGACGCTATTTCACCCCCGGCGCCGAGAATCCGTTGTTCGTGATCAAGGGGGCGCAAGTCGGGGTGACGATTTGCGAAGATATCTGGAGTCGAAAGGGTCCGGTTGCCGTGCAAGCGGCTCTGGGTGCAGTCCTGAACCTGAATATCAACGGTTCGCCATTTCATGCCGGCAAGATCGGAGAGCGGCGCGAGATGCTCGGCACCCGGGCACGTGAGGGTGAGTGCGTCGTGGCATATGTCAACCAAGTCGGTGGACAGGACGAACTCGTTTTCGATGGTGGCTCGATGGTCTTGGCCGCGGATGGCACGGTGGTGGCGAGTGCGGCCCAGTTCGTCGAAGAGTTGTTGATCTGCGATCTGCGCTTGCCAAAGTCCAAGTCGGCGCCTGCTCCGCAACAAACCCGCGGTGAAATCGCCGAGCCGTTGAGCGAGAACGCGCAGATATTTTCGGCGTTGGTGCTCGGCACCCGTGATTATGTTTTCAAAAACGGATTCACCGATGTCGTGCTCGGCCTCTCGGGGGGCATCGACTCGGCGTTGGTGGCCGTGATCGCCACCCAGGCCCTTGGTTCGGAGCACGTGCACGGCGTGGCGATGCCCTCGCGATACTCATCTGCTGGTTCGATTTCGGACGCCAAGTTGTTGGCGAACAACTTGGGCATTGATCTGCGGACGATCTCGATCGAACCGGCGTTCAGCGCATACTTGGGTGCATTGCAAGGGAGTTTCGCTGGTCGCAAGCCAGACCTGACCGAGGAGAACCTGCAGAGCAGGGTGCGTGGCACGACATTGATGGCGTTGTCGAACAAATTCAACTGGATGGTCCTGACCACGGGCAACAAGAGCGAAATCGCGGTCGGATACTTCACCTTGTACGGCGATTCGGTGGGGGGTTACGCGGTGATCAAGGATCTATTCAAGTTGAAGGTCTACGAGATTTGCGAGTTCATCAACCGCCAAAATGGCCGTGAACTCATCCCGCAAACAATCCTCACCAAACCGCCTTCAGCCGAGTTGCGGCCCGATCAGCGCGACGATCAGAGCCTGCCCGCCTACGAAGTTTTGGATCCGATCCTTGCGCTGTATGTCGAGCAAGACAAGACCGCCCGAGAAATAATCGCACAAGGATTCGATGCGACGCTGGTCAAGCGCATCACGCGATTGGTCGATGTCAACGAATACAAACGAAGACAAGGTGTGCCGGGGGTTCGAATTACGACCAAGGCGTTCGGCAAAGATCGCCGCCTGCCGATCACCAACAAATATTCGGGTTAGTCGCGAGTTCGGGTCAGGCGTGGACCAGGCCACCGCGGCGGTGGTAGGTAAAAATAAGCAGTGTCGCGACGGCGGCGCTGGCGGCACCGATCAAGGCCGGCAACTCGATGCCGTCGGATGATTCGTAGGCACGGGTGGCGACCAGGCTCATCAGGCTGCGTCCGAGCGTGCCAGCCCCGATGACAAACCCGAGGCCGCTGCCAGGTCGGGTGGGCACGAGATGCGTCGCCAAAGGCAACATGCTGACAACGGCGAATTCGAATCCGAGGATGTAAACCAGCAAGGCGGCGAGACCCAGCGTCAAATTGTGCGAGACAATCCACAACGCCAAACCGCCCGGCACCATGAGCAGGCAACCGACGGCGATGCTTATTTCCTTTCCCCATTCGTCGGTCTTGTTGGCACTTGAAATCGATGCATAAAGTTCGACGACGCCAAAACCAAAACCCACCGCGGCGATTCCGATTGCCCCGAAACCGAACTCGTCATCCAGCCATACGCCAAATGTGATGAAGATGCATTGACTTGCGCACATCGTCGAAAACATCGTCGCCACGACCAACCATCCACGACCGCGCAAACGAACATCTTTGTCGAGCGAACGAGATGAAACCTCGTGGGTCTCGGCCGGAATTCGCGAGGCGAGAAAGGTCGAAGAAATTGCGACTGCAATCGCCCCGGCCAAGAAACCCGCGCGCCAGTCGACGATCGCGGTGACAACTCCCATTGTTGAAACCCCGAGCAAAAGACCCAACGCCCACGAAATTTCGGTGATACCGATATATCTGCCGCGCTTTTCGTATGGAACATGGTCGGAAATCCAACCCGACATACCCAGATCGAAGAAGTTTTTCAACACGCTGATCAGCGTCACGCCGAGGGTGAACAGAAAAATGTTCGGTGAGACCGCCGACAGCAACGCGCCCGACGTGATACCGGCGAGGCCGATGAGCATCGCCTTGCGACGCGAGAGTTGGTCGACAAATCTGCCGACGAACGGTGAAAGCAGGCCCGAGAGTTCGGAAACCGTCAGCGCGACACCGATCTCGGCAAGCGAGATATCGAAACCTCTGGCAATGATCGCGATGAACGGCGGTGTGAATCGATAGCAGGCGTTGGTCGTCAGGCGGGTTGCCGTGAGCAACGTGACGTTGTTTTTGACCAGCGGCGAAAACGAGTCGTCGAGCCACCGATCAAGCACGAGGCTCAACGCTACATCTATCGCTCAGAGCGATTCGGCAGAGTTGAGTTCGCCGATCACCGCCACCAGTCGACCTGCACGAACCGTGTCTTTGCTGTCGATCTCGAACCAACTTCCGCCGAGATTCTCGAGTCGAATGTCGTCCACACGAAGTTCGCGTCGCAATGTGCGAATCACGCCGCTGTGGCTGATCACGAGGGCCTGCCCGCCGCGACATTTGTCCGCGATTTCGATGAATGCTTCGATCATTCGACCGACGACACTCGAGTTCGGCTCGAAACCCTCTGGTTGTCGACGCGAGTTCAAGTATCCTGGCCAACCCGCCTCGATCTCGGCGTAGGTGAGCCCCTGCCAGGGTCCGATGTTCGACTCATTGAGTCGTTCGTCGACGTGTAAGTGGTCGTGATCGAGATGACCTGCGATGATTTCGGCGGTGTGGCGAGCACGTTGAAGGGTGCTGGTGGCGATGAGATCGAACCTGCCGAGTTTCGTCGCCGCAAGTTTGGCCTGAGTTATTCCCTGGTCGGTCAGTTTGACATCGGCCTGTCCCTGCCATCGACCCTCGGCGTTCCATTCGCTCTGACCGTGGCGCAAAACAAGCAGTCGGGTTATCGCCTCCGAGTTGTTTTGCCGTTCAGACACTCAAGGCAGGGTAGTCGCTTGGATACGCTGACGAAATGGCAAGGCTTCGACTTTTCGCCTCGGCACGAGAAGTCGCCGGCACGTCCTGTGAAGAGATCGCCGGGCGCACGGTCGACGAAGTATTGCAGAAGGCGGCCGAACGGTTTGGCGCCGATTTTGTCGCGGTTATGTCGACTTGTCGAGTTTGGTTGAACGGCGAAGAGGCGCTCGGCAGTAGTGCGGTAGTCGATGGCGATGAAGTGGCGTTGCTCCCGCCCGTCTCGGGTGGTTGAGATAAATTTGGAGAGCACCCATGGTTGAGATTGCCGATCCAAGTTCGATGTCTGTGGCCGAATTGCGCAACACCCGCGCCGAACTGCAGAAACAAGAAGACGTGATTTCATTTGTTCGTCGCATCGCCCAGGGTCGGTGCGACTTGGCACGCGGCGAACAACGGCGACGTTCCGACGGCACGCCCGCGTCGGGAATCAGCGTAAGCGACATCAAAAGCGCATTTGGTCAGGAGCATGGCGGCGGTTCTTCGAGACCGCCGCGGGAGACCAACATCTCAGCCGACCATGCACTCTTCGTGGAGCTCGAAAAACTTTGCGAGCGAGTGGGGTTCGGTGAATTGCGCACTCTCGACGACTCGGCGCTCGACGCCGCGGTGATCGAGATAGAAAAGTTCGAGTCGGCTCGATCGGTGGAGCGAAAGAGTTTGTTCGCCAAGATCGATGCATTGACGGCCGAGTTGGTGCGACGCTACAAAGATGGCGGGGTCAACATCGACTCGCTTTTGACCGACTGAGGGTCGTTTCGGCTCTTAGATCTGCGAGTCGAGTCCCGGCTGGAGGCAAAAGCCGACCCGAGCGATAGTTTTTATTGGCAAATGCAGCGCGTCGCCGTTATTTCGATGCACACCTCGCCGTTGGTTCAGCCCGGCGTTGGCGACGGCGGCGGAATGAATGTTTATGTTCGCGAACTTGTCTCGGCGATGGCCCAAACAAGTCGGATGCAGTGCACCACATATACGCGGGCATGGCGCCCCGGTTTGCCGAAAGTCGTCGAGGTCGAACCGAATCATCGAATCGTGCACATCGAGGCGGGTCGTTTTGGCCTGGCCAAAGACGAGTTGCTCGACATCGTGGACCTATTCACGCAACGAGTCTCCGAGCACATCCGCGAATCGGGTGGTGCCGACGTGTTGCACGCCAATTATTGGTTGTCGGGCTTGGTGGGTCATCGACTGAAGCATCAATTGGGGCTGCCTTTGGTCACGACCTTTCACACTTTGGCCAGGGTCAAGATGCTCGGGGGCGACACCGAGTCGGTGGTGCGCGAGCGAGCCGAACTAGAAATCATCGGTTGTGCCGACTCGATCTGTGTGAGTTGTCCCGAAGAACTGAGTCAGTTTCGAGAGTTGTACGGTCAGTCGCCCGGGGTGGTGACCGTGGCCTCGCCCGGCGTTGCGACCGCATTTTTTTCGCCCGGTGATCGTCAGGGTGCGAGGCGCGCACTTGGTTGGCCCGACAAACCGTTGATGCTTTTTGTCGGACGAATTCAACCGCTCAAGGGGGTAGATATAGCGGTGCAGACACTCGCCAAAGTCGACGACAAACGAACTCAGTTGATGATCGTCGGCGGCGCCAGCGGAACTTTCGGTTCAAGCGAGTCAAGTCATGTGCGCAAGTTGATCTGGGAGCTCGGTCTCGAGTCGCGCGTTCGTTTCGTCGATCCGCAACCCCATCACCTGCTCTCCACTTATTACCGCGCCGCCGACGTCGTCTTGGTTCCGTCTCGCAGCGAGAGTTTCGGCCTGGTCGCGCTCGAAGCGGCGGCCTGCGGTATTCCGGTGGTGGCCAGCGGGGTCGGCGGGTTGCTCAGTCTGATCGAACACGACCGAACCGGTTACCTGGTCAAAAACAGAAACGCAGATTCGTTTGCGCTGTTCACCAACAAGCTGCTTGGCGATCCTCTGCTCAGTTTGACGATGGGTAACCGTGCGGCGGATCGCGCAAAGAACTTTTCGTGGGCTGCGACGGCCGAGAGCGTCATCGGCGTCTACAACACGCTGCGCGCGGTACAACTCGTCGCTTGCACTTGATTTTGTGAGCGATCTGTTCGACGAGGCGGCGCTGGCACGAATCGAGCGTCAGATCGACGAGTGGCTGGGCCGGGCGAAAACCCATCACAGAAACATTCTCGCGGTCGATCGTTCGGAAGAAGACGAGTTTCGCTGGTACGTGCGAATGGCTGGCGACGAAAAAGATTTCACGACCATCTGGTTCACGCTCGGCCAAAGAACCCTGCGTTACGAAACCTATGTGATGCCCGCCCCCGAGCAGAACGCCGAGTTGCTCTATGAGACGGTGCTTCGACGAAACGAAAAATTGGTCGGCGCCCACTTCTCGATCGGTCTCGAAGACGCCATCTATCTGCGCGGAGAAATCGGTTTGGCGGCCCTCAACGAGGTCGAATTGGATCGAATAATCGGCACGCTCTATTCGACCGTCGAACTGGTGTTTTGGCCGTTGCTCGAAATCGGTCATGCCAAGGCCGCGGCGTTGCGCACACAACGAAACAGCACCCGGACTACCTAGCGTTCGGGGAAGTCGTCAGGTGGTTCGGGTGCGTCTAACTAGCCTGAACATCGTGGTCAGCAAGTGAGCAACATCAACGCGAGTCGGTTGTGCATCATCGGCGGCGGAAACATGGGGTCGGCGATGGCCCGTGGCCTGTTGGCCGGGGGTCTGCTCCCTTCTAACTTGGTGATTGTCGAAACCGATACGACCAAACACGCCGAACTAAGGCGAATGTTCGCCGATTCCAAAGTCGGCGAAGAGATTTCCGCGTGTGAATCGGTCGTCGTGGCCGTCAAGCCCGCCCAAGTTTTGGACGTGTGTCGATCCGCCGGGCAAGCCGGTGCAAAGAGAATCCTGTCGATCGCCGCCGGGGTGAAAATTTCGGCGATTGAGAGTGCGACCGGCGGTTCGGTGGCGGTGATTCGCGCGATGCCGAACACGCCCGCGTTGATCGGACAAGGAGCCTCGGCGATGGCGGTCAATTCGAGGTGTGCCGCCGACGATGTGGCGTGGGCGCGAGAGGTGTTGTCGAGCGTCGGCACCGTGGTAGAAGTGAAAGAAGATCTTCTCGACGCCGTGACGGGTTTGTCCGGAAGCGGTCCCGCCTATGTTTTTCTGTTGGCCGAGGCGCTGATCAAGGCGGGAGTCGATCAGGGTCTTTCTGTCGAGGTTGCGAACGAGTTGACGAGACAGTTGTTGGTTGGGTCGGCGCTCTTGCTCGCCGAAAGTTCTGAGTCGCCCGCCCAGTTGCGTGAAAGAGTAACCTCACCCAACGGCACGACTGCGGCAGGAATTGCCGAGTTGGTTGGTAAACAATTCGCGGAGATTATCGGTTCGGCGGTGGACGCCGCAACCAAAAGAAGCAAGGAACTTGGGGAATAAATCTTGAAATATTCGTCGCCGATCGGGTTTGATTTCCTCGATTTGTGTCTAAAGTAAGAAACGGAAATGTCGCAAGATCACCGGGCGGGGTGACCCCCCAACTGGGAGTCGCGCTCGCAAGAGCTGCGCCGTTTGAGCCGGTGCCGTCGGGGGGTTGGCACCGGCTCTTACGTTTTTCTGTAGCGTGAATTTGCCATGGCTGAAAAATTCGCGACAATCTCGTTTCTTTCCGATTACGGAACACGCGACGAGTTCGTCGGTGTCGTCAAAAGCGTGATTTACGACATCGCGCCGCACGTGCGAATCGTCGACCTGACCCACGAGATTGAACCGTTCGATATTCGCGGTGGTTCGCTGTCGTTGGCCAGATGCGTGTCATATGTCGGCGGAGGAATTGTGCTCGCTGTCGTCGATCCGGGCGTGGGTTCTTCGCGTCGGGCGGTGGCGATCGAAGTTGCCGGGGGCAAAGGCATTTTCGTGGGTCCCGACAACGGGCTGTTGGCGATGGCGATCGCCTTGGCCGGTGGCGCCGAGCGTGCGGTGTGTTTGACCAACACCGATTATCACCTGGCGAGTCCGGGAGAAACATTCGCTGGTCGCGACATCTTTGCCCCGGTCGCCGCGCATCTTTGCAACGGCGTGGACTTGAGTCAACTCGGCGAACAAATCGACCCGGCCTTGTTGCTGCCCGGGGTGGTGCCCTTGTCCCGCGAAGAAAACGGGGCATTGCACGGCGAGATCACCTGGGTGGATCGGTTCGGCAATTGCCAGTTGAACATCGGACCCGATGAAGTGACCGTGATGGGCGAGGTGTTGCGGGTTGAAATCGGCTCGGCGGCCAACCTTTCGAAGCCCGGCCATGAAAGGGTCGTGCGTTCTTTGAAGATTTTCAGAAGTTACGACGCAATCGGCAGTGGTCTCGGCTTGGTGATCGATTCATACGGAATGCTCTCGATTTGTGTCGCCCGCGGTTCGGCCGCCGCCGAGTTGTCGGTTGGTTCTGGCGACTTGGTGGTTTTGTCGCGCATCGAACCTGACGGCGGAGTACAACCCGTCACGACTTCGGTGCGGATCGCTCGATCAGGTTAAAGTCTTGCTGATGCGTCCCGCCACCACATTGACGATCGCGCTGTTGCTGGCCGTGATTTTTTTGGCTGGAATCATCTCAATCGTCGGACGATAATTTCCGCTCGTTGCGGGTCGAATTGCTCGCGATCAGAAATCCAAGAAACAGAACCACCAGACCGGTCAGAAGTGTGACGGCGAACGCGCGATCTTTGCCGAGTCTCCCGCCCAACGATCCACTGGCCGACAGAACCAGAGTTCCGACCGCGATCAAAACGTTGCCAGTTGCGAGTCGGCGCGGAGAGGAAACGATGCGCGGGTTCGACGACATGAAACTCGGCGACTTTGCCCTGACCACGCGCCATGTCGACCAAAGTGCACCGACGATGATCACGAGCGCGGGTATGCCCGAACCGATTGCCGCCATGGTGCGCGGCAAAATGCCGAACAACTCGCGAGCGGTCGGAAATTCGCCCGGTTGCATCGATTTTTTGGTCGGCGCCACCGAGATAACGCCGACGCTGAACGCGCTCAACACGACCAACAAATCGCGGAGGCGATCGGCGACCCCTCGATTCGTCAAAAGATAGACGGTGCCGAGGGCCAGCCAAGGGACGTTGAGTACCGCGCCGGCAAGAAAGAACACCCGAAACGTGATCATCGACCAACCTGTCGACTCGGCCCACCAAAGTGCCGCCGATCCGAGGGCGAAAAGAATCATGGCGATAGTCCAGGCCAGTTCTTGGGGTTGACCGCGTCGATGCCAACGATCAAAAGTGCTCAGGGCAAATGCGCACGCGAACAACGTCGCGCCTGCGGCCAAGGCCGAGTTGAGGTAGTTGATCGCACCGAAAACCTGAGAATTGAGCACCAAGGCACGATAACCGCGTGCCAAAAATCGCAGACAGCAAACGAAAAACCTCCCGATTCTCGAGTTTGTGAAATTCTGCACGAGGGCATATCCTGATTTCATGACCCAACTTCAACGTCGCAGAATTCCGGATGCAGCAGTCGCTCGGCTTCCGGTGTATCTGCAAATTCTGAACAATCTCTTGGCGACAAAAGTTTCACGATTTTCAAGCGACGAACTCGCCGCTTTGGCCGGCGTGAACGCCGCCAAGGTCAGAAAAGATCTCTCGTATCTGGGAAGTTACGGAACCAGGGGCGTCGGCTACGAGGTCACATATTTGATTTATCAGATCAAACGCGAACTTGGTCTGATGCGTGAATGGAACGTCGTGGTTGTTGGCGCGGGCAACTTGGGTTGTGCGCTCGCAAAATTTGGCGGGTTCACGCCGCGCGGTTTCCCGGTGGTTGGTATTTGCGACAATGATCCAAAAAAGATTGGCCAAACAGTTGGCCATCTCTCGGTTTTTGACGTGTGCAATCTGCAGAAGATCGTCGTTGAGTTGGATGTCGCGATCGGCGCGATCACTACTTCGACGACATCGGCACAAGCGGCCGCCGATGCGCTCGTCGACGCCGGAATCACCTCGATTTTGAATTTTGCGCCGATCGTCTTGGCGACCCCGAGCAGTGTTTCGGTGCGAAATGTCGACCTAGGTGTTGAACTTCAGATTCTCAGTTATTACGAACAGATGAGAACTGAGCAACATGCGCCAGTTGGCTAATTTGCGTTTGTGGGCGGCCCTCGGGTCGCTCGCCATCGCGACTTTGCTGCTTGCTCTGGTCACTTGCGACGACTGCTTCGGACGGGATGGAGATCGAATTGCAGTCTCGCCCGAAGTCGAGAAAAATGTCGAGACCACGGCCGTCATCGTCGGATTTTCGTCGTCGGAAAATTGGCGGTTGCAAGACGGTAAGACCATCGGCGAAGCCTCGGTCACCCTCGACGACGGTAGAAACATTTTGATCGCTGCCGAGACTCCCGGCGAGAACAACTGCTCCGACCTGGATGCGCGGGTGTCGTGTATTTTCCTGGCCAATATGTTCGGCGATTCGGTGATGTGGTTCGCGTTGATCGACACGAACGGGGAAAGGCCCAATCGTGTGCTCGAACTTGCGGGTCTTGTCGACATGCTCGATTCGGGGAACCGCGGAGTTCTGGCCAACGGTTGGATCGTGCCACTCGCCAACGGGGTAAAAAAGTCGTGCGGAGAGAGAACGGGAACTCTTCGCGATTTCATCAACACCTACGGTTCAGAAAAGAGCGTGAGCAAATTGAATCTGATCACCGATCAGGTCGACGAGGTGGCCTGTACGGGTTGACAAATCAGGCGTTCGGAAAAGCCCGAACGATGGTCGCGGCCGCTTTGTAGGCGGCCTCGGCCGGCCCGATCTCATCGGGCCGCAACAAATTTGCCATGATCCGCAACACCCACTCCATCAATGTCCGACTGTGAATGCCGACCCGGGAGAGTTCGCGCATCAGGGCGGGTTTGCCGATGATTCTCGCGAACAGGCGGGCGACCCTGAAATATTGACCGTATTCCTTCTCGATCATCTGCTCGTATTGCTTGAGCGCCATCGCATCACCCGCGGCGAGAGCGTCGTGCATCACCTCGGCCGCGAAGCGAGCGGTTTCGTAGGCATAGTCGATGCCCTCACCATTGAACGGGTTGACGCTGCCCGCGGCGTCGCCAACCACGATGTGAGTTGGTCCAAGTTTCGGACCCACCGAACCACCCATCGGGACTTTTCCGCTGGTGGCCTTGCATTCGGGTTTGCTCGGGTCGATCTCCCAACGGTCGGCCACCATGTGGGCGTACGAGTCGAGAATTTGCGATGTGTTGACTTCTTTGAAATTTTTGAAAGTCGACAACAGACCGACACCGATGTTGATCGTGCCGTCACCCACCGGAAAAATCCAGCCGTAGCCGGGCATCGAATTTCCGTCTCGATCCTCGACGTCGAGCGCCGATTCGATCCACGGTTCTTGATGACGGGGGCTTTGCCAGTAGGTGCGGATCGCCGTGCCATACGGCCATGACCTCTCGCGAGCCGTGCCCATGCTTCGACCGAAGCGCGAGTTGGCGCCATCGGCGATGATCACATAGTCGGCGTTGATCGCCACGGTCGAGTTGTCGCGCTTGTTGACTACCATTGCTCCGCGCAGGCAACCTTTTTCCATGATTGGCGCGACGGCTTCGTGCTCCTCCAAAAGTTTCGCCCCCGCGTCTTGTGCGTTGCGAGCCACCAGCATGTCGAGTTCACGACGACGCACGACGTAGCCGTATCGCGGATAAATCGGGTGGGTCGGCCATTGCAGTTCGAGGGCCTTGCCGTGGGCGGTTGCGCGGAGTCCCTCGTAGCGGTGGAATCGGGAGAGTTGTTCGGTCAGTCCCATGTCGTCGAGTTGCTTGACGGCACGCGGCGTGAGACCGTCACCGCAAGTTTTTTCGCGCGGAAAGCTTTTGCGCTCGACGATCGTCACATCGTGCCCGAGTTTGGCCAACCAAAAACCCGCGGCTGATCCGGCGGGACCCCCACCGATGACGAGAACTTCCGTGCGAAGTATTTTGGTTACTTCGCTTGTGAGATCGAGGGGTTTGATCTCAGTTGCTATCTATTTTCCCGATGCCCGCGGATCGGTGCCGACCCGTGCCGGTGGTTTGGGCAGCGCGGCAAAAGTTTCGGCGAGGTTGTCGTAATCGACCGCGCCGCTCTCGAGACCCAAAAATATCTCTGATTCGGGCGAACACCATGTTTCGAATTCGTCCTTCCATTCTTCGCCCTGCGGATCCGCCCCGCCGATCACATAACGCTCGTGGCACACCACACCGAGAATTTCGGCGTCGGTCAAACCGCCGCCATATTTCTCACCCTGCTGGGGCATCGGGTTGCCGTTGTACGAAAGTGGCGCGTGCGCACCACCCTCGCGATTCGGGTCGCCGTAGGTTTTGATGTTGGCCGAGACAAAAGGTTGCGAACCGGTGTAGACGAAATTCAACATATCTTCAATTTTTGGGAAAGTCTTGAGAACTTCACCCCGGTAGAGCGCACGCCCTGCTCCTCCTGCACCATTGACGCCATGACATCCCGCACAGCTGCCGTAAACACCGGCACCAACCGCGAGCGGACCTTCGACGGTTCTTTCTTGCGGCTTGATCGACAGCGCGTAGAGCAACGCCCAAAATGGCAACAGACTCAAAGTAGCCATTGCCCAAAACGGAATCTTCCTTCGTGTCTTTGCCGCCACGACAAAATCAGGGTCGGGCGGTGGTGGCGGTGGTGCGCTGACAATTTGCGCGGCCTGCGCCACGGGAGCAGCTTTCGTTTCTGATTTGGCGGGAAGATTCGATTCGCCCGCCGATGTATCTGAGGTCGTGGGATTGCCGGCGAGTTTGTTGCGGGCCTCTTGCGCTCGTTTGAGTAAGTGCTCTGGTATTCCTGCCACAAATCTCCTTGACCCGATAAATCTGGCGTTAAACAGGTTAGACGCAACCTGCCTGAGAAATATATGTTCACGAGCGCACAACCAAATTCATCGAACGAAACTGATCGCAAAAGTTGAGCGATCGTGCACGCCTGTGACCAACGAGTCACGTCGAAGCGGGTTGCGAATACCGTCGTTATTGGCCCTCAGACTAGGCTAAAAACAGTTCTCGAGGAAAGGCAAGCCCTCAAGTAATGCTCGCATTAGACATTCTCAGATGGCCAGGTGTCAATCAGGCGTTCTTGTTTTCTTTCGTCCTCACCACGGCGATGAGTCTGGTCGTGATACCGGTCGGCAAGCGTCGTAAGTTCGACAGAAAAGCGACTTGGGGTGAGGCGATGATCGCGGCCGCCTACATTTTTTTGGTTCTGTTCCTCGCGTTCGGGGTTGTTCCGCATCAATTCATCGACCATGCAGACAAAGAACTTGGCTGGCGAAAAGACAAACTCGTCTACGGGCCTTTCGACATCCTCAAATCTGACACCGTTGGTGGAAGCTTCCCGATAA
>VFZD01000006.1 GCA_016871295.1 Actinomycetota bacterium
GCGGTCGCGGCGGCGGAGGTCGCGGCGGCGGCGGTGGCGGCGGTTCTGGTCGCGGTGGTGGCGGCGGCGGCGGCTCTGCACCAACTACAACCTTGCCGACCACAACAACCACGACGGTGCCTGCGGGCAATACAGGAGGGGTTGCGGGTGATGGCAACAACCCGGGCAACAACCCGGGCAACAACCTCGGTAACAACTCGGGCAACAACCCGGGCAACAACCTCGGTAACAACTCGGGCAATTACCCGGGGAACAACCTGGGCAATAATCCGGGCAACAACCCGGGGAACAACCCGGGCAACAACTTTGGCAATTACTCGGGTAACAACCCTGTCAACCCGAGCGGCAACCCATTTACTCGACCTGTTCTGGGTCAGCCAGTTCCACCGATTTTGCCCAATACCCCTCGCGTGTTGCCGACAACTCGTTCGACGAGAGACTCGATTACGTTCAACGTGCCGGCGAAGCCGGGTGCGACGGTGAACATTTATCGCAATGGCATCTTGGTCAGTTCGGTGCCGGCCTCGGCCGCTGCCGCCGTGAAGGTTTCAGATAATCCGACAGGCGCCAATTCGTATCAGGTCGTCGTTGTGCAACCAGACGGCGAGATTGTCGTTTCAGAAAAGACAACTGTCGTCGTAGGCAACAAGTCCGGCGCGACGAACATAAACGGGGCTCCGGCGAAAAATTCGTCGAATGGCCAGACAAAAGCTGGAGGGAAAAAATCCAAGTCCTCGAAGGCCTCGACTAGCAAAAATTCGAAGTAGCGCTCGTTTTAGTGCAAGGTTGAATGCGCCGCTAACCTCAGGCAGATGGTCTTGACGAGACAATTCAATAGCCAAGATGATTTGCCGAAAACTTTGGGGGAGTTGAAGAGGTCGGGTTGGCGATCACGAAGCGTGAAAGAAGAAATTCGCGCCAACACCGTGAACACAATTCAGTCGGGTCAAGAACTGATCAGTGGTGTGTTCGGGTATCAAGACACGGTGATTCCGCAGCTTGAGAACGCTCTGCTGGCGGGTCACGACATCGTGTTTCTGGGTGAACGCGGTCAGGCCAAAACCAGGATCATTCGCTCGTTGGTCCACCTTCTCGACGAATGGATGCCGGTCGTCGGCGGAAGTGAGATCAACGATGACCCTTGTTCACCCGTCTCAAGACAGGCGCGCGAACTCGTCGCCGAACAAGGTGATGCGACACCGATTGATTGGATTCACAGGTCAAATCGATACGGCGAGAAACTCGCGACACCCGACACGTCGATCGCCGATCTGATCGGTGAGGTCGATCCGATAAAGGTCGCCGAAGGGAGATATCTGAGCGACGAATTGACCCTGCACTACGGGCTCGTGCCGCGGTGCAATCGGGGTATTTTTGCGATCAACGAATTGCCCGACCTCTCGGAGCGAATTCAAGTCGGCTTGCTGAACGTGCTTGAAGAAAGAGATGTCCAGATTCGTGGTTACAAAATTCGTCTGCCCCTAGATATTTTGTTGGTCGCCTCGGCCAACCCCGACGATTACACCAATCGCGGTCGCATAATCACGCCCCTCAAAGATCGATTTGGCAGCCAAATTCGCACCCACTACCCGCTCGAGATCGAAACCGAAATCGATGTCGTTCGTCAAGAGTCGCGCAACGCGAGCATCGGCAATATCAAAGTCAGAACCCCGCAATTCATGGAAGAAATCATCGCCACGATCAGTCACTTGGCGCGGGCGAGCACGAAGATCAACCAGCGCAGCGGTGTCAGTGTGCGACTGACGACGAGCAACCACGAGTTGATGTGCGCGAATGCGATGCGTCGCGCGCTCAAGGCCAAAGAAACCGAGGTTGCCCCCAGGATCAGCGATTTGGAGGCATTGACCGCTTCTGCGTCCGGGAAGATTGAAATCGACGTGATCGACGATGCGCGGGAGGGTCAAGTTTTCGATCAACTGGTCGGCGTCGCCGTCTTGCAGGTGACCAAACAACGCGTTTCTCCCGAGAAATTCAGGCTGGTTACCGATGAATTCGCCGATGGCAAGGTCGTGCAGACGGGCGAAGATATCTCGTCGAAAGACCTCGTGACCGTGTTGCAGACCATGCCCAATCTGAAACATGTCGTGGCCGAATTGGTCGATGGTGACGAGTCGGCTGCGGTTATCGCCAGCGCGGTCGAGTTTGTACTCGAAGGTCTGCATCTGGCCAAGCGCCTGAACAAAGATGCGTCCGGCGGCCGGGCGATTTATCGATCGAAGATAACTAGTTGAGAAAAGGCTGACGAGTCCAGATTTCGCTGGTGTCGTTGCGATCGTTGATGATCGGGTGACCTGAGAGCACCGAAACCTCGATCGCTTTTGTGAAACCGTGCAGCTTCAGCGGTCGATATGGTCTTGCCGAAACGCCCTCTGGCAGTTCTTCGATGTGCTCGGTGGGTATCAGCACGCCGGTGTCGGCCGCTTCGTCGCAGAGTCTCGCCGCAAGATTCGGGGCGCTTCCGATGTAGTCGTCGCCCTCGAACAAGATGGTGTCACCCGTATCGATGCCGATGCGCAAGGTGAGCGGAGCACAAACCGTTTGAGCCCGCCGTTCGAGTTCTAGTGCGAAGGTGATGCCATCGATCTGTTCGACGGCCACCGCCATCAGTCCGTCACCCAAATATTTGTCGATGCGAACACCGCGTTCCGACGCCACCGCGCGTGCCACGGCCCGGAACTCACCCAATAGTCTGGTCGCGCGACGGTCGCCGTTGGTTTCGGTGTAGTTGGTGAAACCGGAGAGATCGACAAAGATAAACGTTCGAGGAAAGCGCATTGCAATAAACAGTCTACGGTCGGTGGTACTAGCGTGCGCTTATGGCCGGACGGTTCACCTACTCACGATGGGATGGAACGCAGCGCGGATTCGAATTCGACGCGCAGATTTTGATCGACGAGTTGACAGATGACCTGGTTCATCACGGCGATGTGAACGCGGCACTTCGTCGCATGATGCAGGATGGTATTCGGAACGGTCGCGGCGAGCAACTGATGGGTTTGCGCGAGATGCTGCAGAAATTGCGCCAGAAGCGCGCCGAAATCAAAGAACGCGGCGACCTGCAGGGTGTCTACCAGGAGATCGCCGACGAATTGAACGACATCATCGACGAAGAGCGTCATGCGATCGCCGACATTCTGCGGGACGCCGAGAAGTCGCAAGACGAGAGACGGCGAGAAATCGCCGGCAAGTCGGCCGAAGAGAAAAACTTCAGGCTCGACATGTTGCCCAAAGATCTCGCGGGCAAGATCGGTGAACTGGAGCACTACGACTTTCAATCCGAGCAGGCGCAAAGGCGCTTCGAGGCGTTGCTCGAAAAACTTCGCAATCAGCTGATGCAGCAATATCTCGACCAGGCGTCGAGTGCCGTCGAGCAGATGACCCCCGAGATGATCGGCCGAACCAAGGACATGTTGGCGGCGTTGAACGAGATGCTGGATCGAAAACAAAGGGGTCAAGATCCGGAGTTCGAAATATTCATGGAAAGATTCGGCGACTTTTTCCCGGAAAATCCGCAGAGCCTCGACGAACTGCTCGAAATCATGGCCAAACGAATGGCCAATGCACAGGCGATGCTCAACTCGATGACCCCCGAACAGCGCGAACAGATGCGCCAACTCAGCGAAAAACTTCTGCAAGACATGGACTTGCGCTGGCAGATGACCGAGTTGGCCGAAAGACTGCAGGGCATGTTTCCGCAACTTGGTTGGGGTTCGAAACAAGAGTTCACGGGACAGGATCCGATGGGTTTTGGTCAAGCCATGAACTCAATGCAGGAACTTGGCGACCTCGATGAGCTGGAAAATTTGATGCGAAACGCATCGTCGCCTTCGGCTTTGGCCGAGGCCGATCTAGATCGTGTCGCCGATTTGCTGGGCGACGACATGGCGAAATCTCTGCAGAAGATGGCCGAGGTGACCCAAAAATTGAAGGATGCGGGACTGATCGAACAGACCGAAGGACGGCTTGAGATGACCCCACGAGGGCTGCGCAAGATAGGTGAAAAGGCCTTGCGCGACGTGTTCGGTTCGCTCGAAAAAGATCGTCTCGGCCAGCACCAAGTCGAGCGAATCGGGGTCGGGCATGAGCGAACCTACGAGACCAAGGGCTACGAATATGGTGATCCGTTTCAGCTCGAGATTCAACGGACTTTGCGCAACGCGTTGAGGAGACAAGGTGGGGCCAAGCCGCTGAAACTGTCTCCCGAAGATTTTGAGATCGAACAGACTGAGCACCTGACGCGGTCTTCGACGGTGCTGATGCTCGATTTGTCGTTGTCGATGCCGATGCGCGATTATTTTTTGCCCGCGAAAAAGGTCGCAATGGCGCTGCACTCTCTGATGAGCTCGCAATTTCCGCGCGACTACCTGGGCATCGTCGGCTTCAGCAAGACCGCCCGGGCCCTCAAACCGCACCAATTGCCCGAGGTCTCATGGGACTTTGTCTACGGCACGAACATGCAACATGGTTTCATGTTGGCCAGGGAAATGTTGGCGCGCCAGAGCGGAACCAAGCAGATCATCATGATCACCGATGGCGAGCCGACCGCCCACATTTCGGGTTCGGGCGAGGTTTTTTTCAATTACCCACCGGTGCGCGAGACGATCGAGTCAACGCTGCGCGAGGTCATGCGGGCGACCCGCGAGGGCATAAGAATCAACACTTTTATGCTCGACGACTCGCGCGCCCTGCAATCGTTTATCGAGCAGTTGACGGCGATAAACAAAGGTCGCGCATTTTTTTCGAGTCCAGAAAGTTTGGGCGAGTATGTGCTTGTCGACTTCATCGAACATCGCCGTCAACTTTCGCGACTCGGGGGCTCGCGAGGAATCGATTAGCCGATATTTGCATTTTTTGTGAAAGTTTGGCAGAATACCCCCGCTGTAATTACACCGTTGTTAACGCCCCCCGCGTTGGTTGACGGAATGTTGGGAGGGTTTCAAAATTGGAAGATCGCATGTACATACCGGTGATTACTGACCGTGCATGGCAGGACAAAGCAAATTGCCTCGGTGTCGACCCAGACCTTTTCTTCCCTGAGCGGGGAGCATCAACCCGTGAGGCAAAGGAGGTTTGTCGGGGCTGTGAGGTCAAAGATAACTGCCTTGAATATGCGCTCGAGAACGGCGAAAAATTCGGAATTTGGGGCGGTCTGTCGGAGCGCGAGCGACGAAGGCTTCGTCGGCAACGAGCCCAGAGTTCTCGCAATACGGCCAGCGCCTAGTCGCGCGGATTCACGAATTTCGATCGGACTCTTGTAGCGCGCGGTTGCGCAGAGCGAGACACCATTCGATCGTTTTTTCCCTGCTCAAGTCCAGCTCGACCCATCGACTCTTCCGAATGGTCGCCAGAACTCTGGCGGGCGCCAGACCAACCAGTTCGGCACGGGCGATTTCGGCCCGCTCGGCGATTTGGTCGAAAACTTGTTGCGGTCCGACCTCGTCGGGTCTGATCAGGTTCATGCTCACCTGAATTTCATCACCAAGTTGCAGACCCAAGGTGCGCACCTGCTTGCTGCGAATCTCTTTGGCGATTCTTCTGCCGTCGGCGATGGTGGCATTTTTCAACCAAACGTTGTAGGCGACGAGCACGTCTCGCGCACCGACACAGATGGCCCCCGCCGTCGGGTGCGGTGACTGTGGCCCAAAATCAGGTTTCAGATCGATGAACGCACGCTTGCGAATTTCGGGCAGGTCGCGTTCTGGCCCGTAGATAAAACTCGGTATTCCGAGTTCGCTCGCGGCGAACTCGGCGAACTCGTTTCGCGCGGCGACGGCATGCTCGAATGTCGCGTTTTCGAGAGGCACGAACGGAACGACATCAACAATGCCGATTCGTGGGTGCATACCGGCGTGTTGACGAAGATCGAATCGCTCCGCGCTCAACCTGGCGAGGGTTCTTGCCGCCTCGGGTCTTGCCAATGTGAAGACGCTTCGGTGATGGTGAAAATCGCTGTGAATATCCAACACGTCGTGTCCGATCGCGCGACGAATATCGGCTATTTCGTCGAGGCGACGACCTTCGCTGATATTGATCACGCACTCGAGCACGTCTATTGCTTAGCGCATTCTTGGCACGCGGTGCTAGGGTTGGCTCATGTTCAACGGCCCAGAAATCTGGATCATCGTCCTTTTGGTTGTGGTGCTCTTCGGCGGATCGCGTCTTCCGAAAATCGCCCGCAACCTCGGCAAAGCCCAGAGCGAACTCAAAAAAGGTCTCGCTGAAGGCATGGCCGAGTCGAAAAAAGACGAAACGCCAAAATCAGACTCGAACTAGTCTCGCGATCGGTCGAGGGCGAGCACTTTAACTTTCGTCCCGAGAATCTCTGACAACAGGCTGCGTCGCTCGTTCGCGGCATAAAGGTTGAGTTCAAGATCGGCTTTGGCCGAAGCCTTGGCGAAAATCAAGAACTGCTCGTCTTCGGCGCGCACGCTGACCGATTTGACCCGACCGTCTTGGGTTCGATCGAGACCGATTGCAATTCGCAGGATCGCCGCCAAAGACTTGACGAGTTGCTGGTCGGAGTCAGACAAGTTGGCGAACTCGGGATGCGACTGCTTGGGTGCACTCTTGCGGTGATATCGGGCAATCACGGCGATCAATTCGATCTCGCGATCGGTCAACCCGACAAGCTCTGAATTTCTGATCACATAGTAAGAGTGCATGTGATGTTTCGAATGCGATATCACCACGCCGACGTTCGCCAAGATCGCGGCGGCCTCGAGATATCGACGCGACGCGGCGGGAAGATTGAGGCGTTTCTGCAGGCTGTCGAAGAGGGAGATCGCAATCTTTGCGGTGTGCATCGAATGTTCGGGCCGATCGTCGCATCGATCGGCCAACTGTTTGATGCTTTGCATCGCCGGGTCGACGTCTTCGGGGTGGGTGAGCAGGTTCTCGCGGGCGAGGGTGTCGAACAACACCCCCTCGCGCAATGCATAGTCGGAGTAGGTGAACTTGTTGATGTCGAACGAAAGTGCGACGCCCTCGAGAATTATCGCGCCGGCGAGGATGATGTCGGCGCGCGAAGCCTCGAGGTCGAAACGCTTTGCACGATCCTTGACGGTCGGAGAATCGGCCAGCAATTCGAGTGTCTTGGTGAGGTCGGCGACGCTGAACTCGAAACGATTGAATGTTTTGGGTTCGGGTTCTTTATTGAGGCGCCGTATCAACTTGGCGAGGGCTTCGATGGTGCCCGAAGATCCCACGGCGATTTCAAATCCGAGTTCGTTGACTTCCGGCTTGATCGTGGCCAGCATCGATCGCACGAATTTTCGGCAACTGCTCACGGCGCTCGGGTGCAGGGCATCGGTGCTGAAAAAGCGGTCGGTCAGTCGAACTGAGCCGAGCTTGAAACTGCGGGAAAGAAGTATCTCGCCGCTTGAGGCGATGACAATTTCGGTCGAACCGCCACCGATATCGACCAACAACATTGGTTGGTCGCCAACTGCGACCGCATATTTCGCCCCCAAATAAATGAGACGGGCCTCTTCAACGCCCGAAATGATCTCGATTTCGACCCCAGCCTCCTTGCGGGCACGCTTGATGAATTCTCCGCGGTTCTTCGCTTCCCGAACCGCGCTTGTGGCCACCGCGCGCAACTCGGCATTGTTTGTGGCGGCAATTTCGCGCATTCTTTTTAGTGAGGCCAAACCGCGCTCGATTGCGTCGGGCTCAAGTTGTTTCATGTCGCCAGCGCCGTGGCCCAAACGCACCACCTCTTTTTCTGTTGTGATCACCTCGAATCCTGTCTCGACTGGTTTGGCAACCACGAGGTGAAAACTATTCGTACCGACATCGAGCGCGGCAATGACCGTTTTCGAATCAGCCCCCACGAATGCTCATCTTAGAATGCGATGGTTTGCCGATAGCATCAAAGAGTTCGAGAGAACTTTTGAAAGGTGCAAGATGTCGAGTTTTTCAGAAGCCCCAACCTTGAGCGAACCACCGCGGGGTCACGCTCGAATCGTCTATTTGGGCCCGGCTTCGCCACATTGGGAGGTCTACGGTGACTACGGCGACCAGAATTTGCTCGAAGATTTTCGTGCTCGCACCCTCGCCCGACTCATCTTGCTGCCGCGCAACGACCCGCAGTTTCGTCGGAACCAAGAGCGTGTCAACAAAGACGCCGAGCGCGAACGCATCAGCATTGAATGGGAGCTCGGCTACGCGGTGACCGCAGAGACGCCGAAGTCGTCAACCGTCGAATAGTTCGCCGAAAGAAGTCGCCGTGATTTCAAGAACGAGTGACTTTGTAATGAGGATCAGATGACGTTCTGGCGAAACCGCTTCTCGGTCGCTCACCGAACGCCGACCGATTCTTACGCCGTTGGCATCGGAAGAAGATACATCAACCGCGAACTGAGTTGGCTCGATTTCAACGACCGGGTTCTGACGCTTTCACGTAACAAGAAGGTGCCTCTTCTCGAGCGGTGCAGATTTTTGGCGATTTGTAGCTCGAACCTCGACGAGTTCTACCAAATCAGGGTCGCGGCTCTGAAAGACCAGGTGGCTGGTGGTATCACCACTGCGACACCCGATGGTTTGACGCCACTCGAGCAACTAAGACAAATCATTCTGCGCACGCAGGGTTTCGTCGACATCCAGCACGAAATTTGGTCGAAGGAGTTGTTGCCTGAGTTGGCGGAGGCCGGTATCCGCATCACCGCCTGGTCCGACCTCGACGATGCCGAAAAAACGAAGCTCTCCACTGATTTTGATCAGAGAATGTTTCCCGTGTTGACGCCATTGGTGGTCGATCCGGCGCATCCGTTTCCGTACATCTCAAACTTGGCGTTGAATCTGGCCGTGGTTGCACGCGACCCGAACTCGGGGGAGCAGAGGTTCGCCCGCTTGAAGGTGCCGAAAAATCTGACCCGTTTCGTCCGGGTCGGCGACGGTCAAAAATACGTGTTGCTGGAAGATGTCATCTCGGCGAACATGGGTCGGCTGTTTAAAGGCATGACCATCGAGCAATGTTTTGTTTTCAGGGTGACCCGTAACGCCGACCTGTCGCTCGACGACGAAGACGCCGAGGATTTATTGGCCGCCGTCGAGATGGAGCTGCGTCGGCGACGCTTCGGTCGAGCGGTGAGGATAGAGATTCCAAGGGGCACCTCTCAAGAGGCTCTCGACCTGATGTGCGAAGAACTCGAGTTGGAGGCAGACGACGTCACATTTCATCGCGGGATGATCGAAATGAATGCGTTGAACCAACTCGCCTCGCTGGATATACCCGATTTGCGTTACAGACCTTGGCCACCGCTGACCGCAGGTCGGTTGGTCGCCGCCGAGCTGAACGGCCAAAGCATTTTTCAGGTGATCCGAGAGCGTCAATTGCTCGTTCATCACCCGCACGAGTCGTTCTCGTCGTCGGTCGAGGCGTTCGTCGAGCAGGCGACCAACGATCCGAAAGTTCATTCGATAAAAATCACGCTTTATCGAACCTCGGGCGACTCTTCGATCGCCAAACAATTGGTGCGCGCGGCCGAGGCAGGCAAGCAAGTGGCGGTAGTTCTCGAAATCAAGGCCAGATTCGACGAAGCACGCAATATTGCTTGGGCCAAAGAACTCGAATATGCGGGTGTTCATGTCACCTACGGGATCGTCGGCCTGAAGACGCACTCGAAGTGCATCTTGGTGGTGCGCGAAGACAACGACCAGATGCGAAGATACGTGCACATCGGCACGGGAAACTACAACTCGGTGACCGCACGGTTGTATGAAGACATCGGGTTTTTCACCTGCGAAGAACAGATAGGCGCCGACGCGACCGAGCTGTTCAATTATTTGACTGGTTACGCGAAAGAACCCGACTATCTGCGATTGTTCGTCGCGCCGCACCAGTTGCGTCCGCGAATTCTCGAACTGATACATCGTGAGGCGAGCTACGGGTCAGACGGGCGTATTGCGCTGAAATTGAATTCAATTTCAGACCCTGCGGTGATCGATGCCCTGTATATGGCCAGCAATGCGGGAGTGAAGATCGATCTGGTTGTGCGCGGTATCTGCTGTCTTCGGGCCGGCGTTGCAGGTATGTCCGAGAACATCAGGGTTCGATCGATTCTTGGGCGATATCTCGAACACTCGCGGATCTACCGGTTCGAACACGGTCTTGAAGATGGTTCGCCGTTGCACCTGATCGGTTCAGCCGATTTGATGGGTCGCAACCTTGATGGTCGTGTCGAAGTTCTGGTACCGCTGACTCACCCAAAGCATCGTGCTTGGTTGGACAAGGTGCTTGGATTCCTGCTCGATGAAGGAGTCGAACATTTTGCCCTCGGCGACGACGACCTCTGGCGCAAGAATGGTGTCGGCGACGAGGTGGGCGACGCTCAGCAACGTCTGCACGAGTGGGTTGTCGCGACCCAGGTTCGATAGTCAGCAGTTCACTCGTCGGCAACCTTAAAGACAGCCAGGGTTCACCCGTTTCGGGCTACCGTTAGACGCAAGAAACGCAATTTTCCAGTCGGGGTCTGCGAGTTTTAGGCGAGAGGTCGAGTTCATGGATGAGATTCGCAAGAGTTTTCACAATGATCTCGATTCTGTTCGTTCCGAGATCATTCGGCTCGGCGCCTCGCTGACCGAGTCGATACCAAGAGCGACCGCCGTGTTGCTGAGCGGTGACCTGGAGGGTGCCGACTACCTCGTTCAGGCAGATGACGAATTTGATGGTCGTAGCGCCGAACTCGAGGCTTCTTGTTTTGAGATTTTGGCGCTGCAGTCGCCCGTGGCGGCCGACCTGCGTCAGATAATCGCGATTATCAAGATCACCGGTGAACTCGAGCGTTCCGCCGATTTGGTCGTGAATATTTGCAAGGCCGCCCGACGGATCTACGGCCATGACGTCGACCCGATGTTGCGCGGAGTCATTTCGAAAATGAGTGAACAAGCCCAAAACTTGTTTGCCGCCACGATGGAGGCCTTCGAGCAGAACGACTCGGCCAAGGCCGCCGCAATCGACGATATGGACTCATATCTCGACAGCCTGCACCGACAATTCATCCAACAAATTTTTGAATCTCACTCGAGATCCAAAATCGATCTGCAGGTTGCTGTTCAACTTGCGGTCGTGGCTCGTTTTTACGAGCGCATCGGCGACCATGCGGTAAATGTGAGCGAGAAGACAAGGTTCATCGTGTCGGGTTGGGTTCGCGAACGTGGGGGCATCGAAAGATACAAGGCCCGAATCGGAGACATGACCGGAGATTTGCCGCGCCCGTCGCCAGAAAGTTGACACGCGAGTTCCGTGAACCTGTTCTACTTCGTGTCGGGGGTGTTGATTGCCTTGATTGCGTCGGCATTGATCAAGAGGATTGTGCGAAAGTCGAAGTTGGTTGACGAAAAGAAAATGCCCGTCGTCGTCGCGGCCGAAAGGGATAACCAACTGGAAAGTTTGATGCACGCGCTCGACATGCTCGCCACCGGCGTCGTGGTCGCCGAACTCGCCACGGGTCGCACATTGCGAAACAAGGCGGCCAGGTCGATGACCGGTGTTCGGTTTGTCGACGTATTGGTCGAGCAGGCGGCAGATGAGATGATCGACGAAGTCAAGAAAGGTTTTTCGGGTGAGCGCGTGCTCGAGACCGTGTCGGGCACGACGCGGTTCTTCAAGATCCAGGGTCAAGCCACCAGCGGTCAGCGGGCGATCGTGACGATTGAAGACATCACCGAAAAGTCGCGCATCGATACGGTGCAGACCGATTTTGTGGCCAATTTGAGCCACGAACTCAAGACCCCGATCGGCGCGGTTGCGGCGTTGGCCGACTCGTTGAACGGCGAGACGGAAACAGAAGTGGTTGGGCGACTGGCGGAGAGAATCGTCACCGAGTCGCACCGCATGTCGAGGATCGTTGACGACCTTTTGGATCTCTCGAGAATCGAGTTCGGGGGCACCGAAGAATGGAGCGAATTCGACCTGGCCCAGGTTTTGGTCGAGGTCGTGAGCACCCATCAACACTCTGCCAAACGCCAGGGTCTCGGACTGTCGCTCACGGGTTCGGCCGAACTTTGGGTGCGCGGAGACAGATCGCAACTCAACTCGATGTTTTCGAATTTGGTCGACAACGCCATCAAATACAGCGAGTCGGGCGGAGTGGTCATGGTCGAAGGCACGATCAAAGACGACGAGATTGTCGTGTCGGTCAAAGACCGCGGTATCGGAATATCCGAGCGCGACCAAAAAAGAATCTTCGAGCGTTTTTATCGGGTCGACAAGGCTCGAAGCAGGGCGACGGGCGGCACGGGGCTCGGGCTTTCGATCGTCCGTCATATCGTGCTCGAACATGGCGGGTCGATCGACGTCAAGTCAGAAGAAGGCCTTGGTTCTACCTTCATGGTCACATTGCCCAAGTTTGCGAAAACCGAAGTCAAACAGGTTCCGGATGAAACAGGGGTCATGGCATGAGCATCGCCAATTCTCTTCCGACCGTTTTGGTCATCGATGACGAGGAGTCGTTCATCGAGGCGCTTCAGGTCGGTTTGAAACGGGAGGGGTTTCGAATCGAAATTGCGCGTGACGGCGCCGAGGCGCTATCCGTGTTTGATTCCTTGCGACCTGACGCCGTGCTGTTGGACGTGATGTTGCCCAAGGTCTCCGGAACCGACGTCTGTCGCGAAATTCGAAAGAAGAGCGCCGTGCCGATCATCATGGTCTCGGCCAAAGGTTCCGAAATTGACACCGTCGTTGGTCTTGAAGTTGGTGCGGACGACTACATCGTGAAGCCTTACCGGTTGCGCGAGTTGGTGGCTCGGTTGAGGGCGGCCCTGCGTCGCGGCGAATTGTCGAAAAGTGATGACGATGTCTCGGGTGTCGGGTCGGTATCGATCGGCTCGATTTCGATCGACCCCGAACAGCATGTTGTCACCATCCGTGGCCAGGTCGTCAAACTTCCATTGAAAGAGTTCGAGTTGCTGTATCTGTTGATGGCCAACGCCGGTCGAGTCATGACTCGCGAGACCTTGATCGACCGCGTCTGGGGCACCGATTATTTCGGCGATACAAAGACCCTCGACGTGCACATCAAACGTCTTCGTGCCAAAATTGAACAAGAACCCGCAGAACCGAAACTTGTGGTCACCATCCGCGGTCTCGGCTACAAATACGAGAAGATGGGTGCATAGCACTACCTAGATCTGGTCTCGCACCCGCGTCGCCGCTCAGGCGACTTGGCAGGGTGCATGCGCTGATCGCCTGTGGCGAGGCGGCATTCGCCGTCGCCTTGGCTGATTCACTGTTTCTTTCAATCGACCCGGATGCGGCTAGAAGCCAAGTGCTGTTGTTTTTGGCCGTCAGCCTCGCCCCGTTCGCGGTTGTCGCCCCGTTCATCGGACCGATAATTGATCGAATACCGGGGGGTCGAAGACTCACCGTGCTCGTCGTCAGTCTGCTGCGATGCCTGACGGTACTAATGATGATCTCGAGGCTCGAGTCACTCACGCTCTTTGCCTTGGCGTTCGTTTCTTTGGTTTTGGCGCGTACCTACAGCGTCAGCAAAACCGCGTTGGTCCCGAGCCTGGTCGAAGATGGCGACGAATTGGTGGCGGCCAACGCAAGATTGGGTCTGTTGTCGGGGTTGACGGGTATCGCCGCGGCCGTTCCGGCGGTGCTGCTGCAGCTTGTCGACGCCCGAGCGACTCTGATGATGTCGGCGGTGATGTTTGGTTTGGCGGGCGCGTTCGCCCTGAAGTTGCCGCGCAAGGTTGCCACCGTGCAGACACCCATCGAACCGATCGAAACCGTGGAGTTGCATAGTTCTGCGATTCGCCAAATCTCGGCGTTGATGATGGTCTTGCGGGGCATCATCGGCTTTTTGTTTTTCCATGTGGCGTTTTGGTTGCGTGATGAGCTCGCCGGAACCGCGTGGTTCGGTTTGGCGCTCGGTCTCTCTTCGTTGGCGACGATGATCGCCAACTTGGTGGCGCCAGTGTTGCGACGAACCATGTCGGAGTGGGCGATGATGATTTTTGTCTATCTCGTGGTCGGCCTCGTCGGTGTCTTTGCGGGGGTCGTGGGCGGAATAACGGCGGGCATCGTGTTGATTGCCGTGACGAATGGAATGGGTTCTATCGGTCGATTGTCGTTCGAGTCTTTCGTGCAGAGAAATGCCCCTGACGCGAACCGTGCGCGTGCATTGGTCAGATTTGAAACCCGAAATCAACTCGCATGGGTCGGGTTTGGTTTGTGTGCGGTGCTTTTGACTCTCCCGGGCGCCGTTGGTTTTGGCTTTGTCGGTGCGATCGGAATTCTCGGCACGATCTATTCGTTCTACATTGTCTATTCGGCCACGAGGCGGGGCGACGCGACTAAAGGTTGATTCTTTCCAGCCACAAACCTGGGGCAGAAATCTCGTTTGGAGTCGGCAGGTTGCCTTCCTTTGACCAGAGGCGAGCCAGACCCGATTCGCCGGCGCGATCGACGACACCTTTGATGAATTGGTCTCCGCGCGTCAGTTGGGCATCGGTCAGGTGAATCCCGAAGAGCTCTTCGACATACAGGTCTTGGGCGCCCGCCTCGACGCGTCGTCGTCTGACTGCCTCTGAAATCTGGGCGCCCTTGCCGAGAATTCGGCCTGCGACGACATCGACAACACGATCGACGTAACAAACGATGGCGCAAATGATCGCATCAAGCACCGGCGCCAACGCTTTTTGCCGAGCAGTTCGATCGGCGCCCAACAGAATCGTCGGGTCACCGAGCAGTTTCTGAATAATTTCTGCCGGATTTGTATCGGTGAGGTCGACATTGCTGAGTCGTTGACCGAGGGCGTTGGGGTTTGGCCTGAAACCCGCAACGTGCTGTTTCACCGAGTCGACTATCAGTTCGCGAACATGGTCGACGCCAAATACGGCATGAAAAGCGAGTTCTTGAATCAACAACCACATCTGCATGTCCTCGACTTTGATCGACCAGTCTTTCGCGAACTCTTCACAGTTGCGCGCCAGAAAAATCAATTGAGTTTTCGGCAGGCGGGGGAGCGGCAGGTCGTATTGCCCGAACGCCCGAAGCGACAATTGCCCGACCATTGATCCGACCGACATGCCGAGCATCGCGGGAGTCATCAACTTGGTGAGGTTCATCATCATCGCGTCCATATCGTTCGTGTCGCTCGCCGCAAGTTCTGAACCGATTTCGTCGTTCGGGCTGTCGATCGATGGAGCCGAAAAATCGGAGAAATAGAATTTGAACGCCGCGAGCGTGTGGTGAATCCATGTTGAGCGGTGCACGACCTCGATGTTCGGTGATTGCATAGATGTCGTCGTTGGCAGTCCGGTGACATCGCGGACGTGAAGATCGGCGACTTGGGCCAATTGGTTCACCGAGATTCTGGTGGTCGGCTCGACATTCGGTTCGGGTGACGAAATGTTTGTCGACATCATCGCGAATTGTCGGGCCAAATCCCACTGCACGGGACCGCTTGCTGACATCGCCTTGGCGATTTGATCGAAGAAGGGTATGCCTGACGACGAGAAGTCGCTCGGATTTTCGGGCATGCTCAGATGATACGCACCAGAGCGCAGTCTTCATTCGCGCGAGAAGCGTGTCGAAGGGCTGATTGGGCCACGCGGATACACTAAAAACGATGTCAGCGACTCGAGGTCAGGGTGTTTCCGAAACTCGACTTGAGTTGACCAAAGATGAGTTAGATATCGGGCAGATCTACAACTGGGCGATCATGCCCTCGTGCGGAGCAGTGGTCGTATTTTCGGGTATCGTGCGCGACAACGCCGAGTCGCGAAAGGGCGTGACATCGCTGACTTACGAAGCGTATGAAGATCGGGTGATTGAAAAGTTGGAAGTTATCGCCACAGAGATGCGCAAACGCTGGGTCGACCTGGGACGCATAGCGCTGATTCATAGGGTCGGTCAGTTGCAGTTGGGAGAGTCGTCGGTGGTCGTCGCAGTTTCTTCGCCGCATCGGCCCGAAGCATTTGCGGCCGCGCAGTTCGGAATTGATGCACTCAAGTTGAGCGTCCCAATCTGGAAGCAGGAGCACTGGGCCGAGGGCACCGATTGGAGTACGAACAGTCACCCGATTTCCGACGCCCGAAACGTTGGCAAGGTGACGCAGCGATGATCATCGCTGCGTCGTTTCTCGCCGTGATTTTTGCGACGATCTCGATCGTCTCGGGCATAAGTTTGATTTTCCTGATTTTTTCACAGGAACGAAAGACGAGTTCGACAGAAAGCATGGCGGCGTTTCATCGTCACCTGAATGCGCTCTCAGACGAGTCACGAGAACACTTGCGCAGTCAATTGCGCGAGGCCAAACAACGTCAGACGAGAAACTAGACATGGCCCGCGACCTTGCGATCGACCTCGGTACGGCGAACACGCTCGTCTATATGCAGGGCAGGGGCATCGTGATCAACGAACCCTCGGTGATAGCCGTGAATCGCCGAACCGGCGAAGTCTTGGCGACGGGGGAAGAGGCGTGGCAAATGATCGGGCGCACACCCGGGTACATAGTCGCGGTTCGTCCGTTGCGGGGTGGTGCGATCACAGACTTTGAAGTGACCGAAAAAATGATTCGGTTGTTGTTGCAACGCGCCGGAGTTTCGAAGTTTTCGCGACCAAAAGTTCTGGTTTGCGTGCCGTCGGCGATCACCGAAGTTGAACGACGGGCGGTCACCGATGCGGCACGTCGGGCGGGCGCGGCGGACGCCCAGCTCATCGAGCAGCCGGTCGCCGCGGCGATCGGTGCAAATCTGCCGATCGATGAACCCGTGGGAAACATGGTTGTTGATATCGGTGGTGGCACCACCGAGACGGCGGTCTTGAGCCTTGGCGGTATCGTCGCCCTTGAAGCGGTGCGAGTCGGAAGTTTCGATATCGACACGGAGATCCAGTTGTATGTGCGACGAACCCACGGGATCGCGATCGGTGAAAGAACCGCCGAAGAGATCAAGAAGTCGATCGGTAGCGCGATGTCGATGCCGGGAGACACCGATGCCGAGGTCAGGGGTCGTGATCTGGTCACGGGATTGCCAAAAACTGTGATCTTGACGGCACAAGAAATTCGCGACGGGATCAATCCCGTGGTCGCCCAGATGATCGATTCGGTGATCAAATGTTTGAGGGTCGCACCACCCGAATTGTCGCAAGATTTTTTGAGGCGTGGAATATACCTCGTGGGGGGCGGCTCGTTGTTGCGCGGCATGGCAGAGCGAATTTCTAACGAGACGCAGGTTCCCGTGATCATGAGCAACGAGCCGCTCGAGGCGGTCGTGCTCGGCGCCGGTCACTGCATCGAAAATTATGCGGCACTTCGCGGTCTGTTCATGGACTCGCGACGCTGATTACTTCTTGTCGATAACGCGGGTTAGTCCCTCTTGCACGACGGTCACGACCAGTTCACCTTTTTCAGAGAAGATGTAGCCGCCGGCGATGCCGCGCGCATTTGAAGTCGAGATAGCGGTTTGGTCGTAGAGCAACCAGGCATCCGACCTGAAGGGTCGATGAAACCACATCACGTGATCCAAACTGGCCATTTGTATACCCTGCTCGGTCCATGATCTTCCGTGCGGCAGCAAAGTCGTATCGAGCAAAGACATGTCGCTCGCATAGGTGACGATGCAGGCGTGAAGCACCGGATCATCGGGGAGGGTCCCGTCGGCGCGCATCCAGAGTTTTTGCCCTCGGCTCTTCTGGTTTTTTCGAGTGAGCGGATCGGCGTCGATGTATCGCAAGTCGATCGGTCGCGGTCGGTCGTACCATTCGCCGATCATTTCTTTGTACGGCTCCATGCGGGTTTTGAAATCTGGAAGCGTCTCGGGTTTCGGCAGATTCTGCGGCATTTCAATGTGGTGCTCGAGACCCGGCTCGGGGATCTGAAAACTGGCCTGCAGGTTGAAAATTGCCTTGCCATGTTGGATCGCGATCACCCGTCGTGTCGTGAAACTCTTGCCATCACGAATTCGGTCGACTTCATAAAGAATCGGAATAGACGGATCACCAGGGCGCAAAAAATAGGCGTGAAGAGAGTGAACGCGCCTGGATTTGTCGTCGACGGTGCGGGCTGCGGCCACTAGTGCTTGGCCCGCAACTTGCCCGCCGAAAACTCTTTGTCGATTCTCTTGGGGCGAAACGCCCCTGAAAATGTTTACTTCTATGACCTCGAGGTCGAGCAGCGCGACGAGATCTTTCAACGCCGAAGTCATGGACATATTCTTGCATCTGACTTGCCGTCGATTTGATTAATTCTTGTCACCTATAAGATTCGATGAGTGACGATCGTCTGGAATGCCCAATGCGTCAGCGAGGGTCTCGAGAAAATTGACGAGGCACGACCAAAGGTTTTGGCGAAAGTCAAACAAATGCTCGATGCCTATCATCGAACCGAGAAATCCCCAAGATATTACGACATTCTCCTCGGTGATTGGGTCGAGAGGTATCTGCATCTCGTCTATGTGGCGGTGCAAAAACACTCGGTCGACTCGAAGATTCAGGTCGGTGGCGTCGACGCCGAAGAAAAATTGGAAATCACCCCGAGCCGGGATCTCGCCGAGTTCTTCTCGGCACACCAAACATTGCCTGATCTCGTGTTGGCGACCCTGCAGACGATTTCGCTCCACGGCCCAGGATCGCTGAAAATCCTCGGCGGAGAAGCGACGATCAAGAATTCGAACGAATCAAACCGACTCGATCTGTTGATTGCGAGTTTGATGCGGGTTCTTGCGCCCGGTTCTACGCCGAAGATCGTGTTCGTCAAGCCGTTCTCCGGTCGAACGCCTGGCTCATGGAGATCGGCAATGTGGTCATGGCGAAAATGGGCGAGACAAGACGACATGGGTTTCGGTTTTTCTGTGCGAGCGAAGATCGACACGCAGTGGCGAAGCAACAATCTTTCAGGTTTTTCGACGCACGGCCACTTGGGTGAAGTCGCCAACGCGATGCTCTCGGCCTTTTTGCCTGTTTGCCTGGTCGAAGGTCTGGATCAAATCAAATCTCAGATGCTTTCGCATCGTGCAACGCGACCAGCGCACGTCTATTCGGCGCAGTCGCTCTGGACCCACTTGGCGTTCAAAGTCTTGGTCGCGCAGTGGTGCGAAGACGGGAGCAAACTTCACTACCACCAGCATGGTGGCTGGTATGGCTTGGACGAGTCGCACGTAGCCGAGAAGTACGAATCACGCGTCGCCGACTACTACTACACATGGGGTTGGAGTCGAGGCTCGACGAACACGATTTCTTTGCCGCCAGTATTGCCGGCGCTCAAACGAAGCGGCGCAAGCCAAGACTCGCTGATTTGTTTCGATCAACCAAAAGAGATCTATCGCCTGCAGTACTTCCCTTTGCCTGGCACGATCCAAACGATGTACGAGCAGACTGCCGAGTTTGTCAAAACACGGCGAAGCGAGACGAATCTGGTCGTGCGACTTTTTCCGGGTGATTTTGGTCAAGCCCAGAGACAGGCGATCACAGCGGCGGGAGCCGCGACCAGTTTCGACAATTCGACGCCGATATTCGAGCAATACGGTTCGAGTCGAATTGTGTTTCACAACTATCTCGGCACTTCATGGTTGGAGACGATGGGCCTCGATATTCCGACGATTTGTTTCTACGACGTCGACGCCTACAGATTCAGATCTGACGCCAAGAGCCTGCTCGAAGATCTCGTCGAAGCCGGAATTCTCCATTTGTCGGGTGAAAGCGCGGCCGACCACGCAAATTCGATCGAAAACGATGTCGCCAAATGGTGGCTGCGAGACGATGTGCAGACGGCCAAAAGAAACTTCACTCGACAATACGCGAATTTCTCGCAGGATTGGAAAAGTGCTTGGGAGACCAACTTCGCCAGGTTTCTGATTCGCTGAACCGATGGCATCGAAAATTCCAAGAGCATTGCGCGAGTTGGCGCTTGCGACCAAGGGTTTCATGCCCCCCGACGAGGGCGATGCGTTGTTCGACGCGGCATCCGAAGCGTGTCGTGCGAAGCCGGGTCTTCCGTTGGTCGAGATCGGCACATACTGCGGTCGCTCGACGGTCTGGCTCGGCGCGGCGGCGAAGAAGAACAACTCGGTTTTGTTTTCGGTAGATCATCACTTCGGCAGCGAAGAAAACCAGCGTGGATGGCCGTGGCACGATGACTCGTTGGTCGATGCGCAAACCCAAAAACTCAACACCCTGCCCGAATTCTTGCGAACCCTCAGACAATCTGCGCTCGGGGATGCGGTGGTTCCGGTTGTCTCAGATTCTGGATTGTTCGGCGGTCAGTTTTCGACGCCGCTGGCATTCTTGTTCATCGACGGTGGTCACGGCGACACGCCGACCCGGCGTGATTATCAGACCTGGACGCCAAAGATTGCGGTTGGTGGATACCTGGCGATTCACGACGTGTTCGCCGACCCGAAAGATGGCGGTCAAGCGCCCCATGATTTTATTTATCGGCCCGCCCTTGATTCGGGCCTGTTCACCCAAGTTTCGGCCGCGGGTTCGCTTCGCGTATTGCGTCGCCGAAGCGCAGATCATCCATCGAGCTCTTCGTCGTAGCGAAAAATTCTCGAGGCCGGAGAGATCGAATACAAAGAGTCCGAAGCGAGAATTATCGCCGCGCCGGTGTATGCCGAGGTTTCTTCGGCGGGAAACACGATTTTGCCGGGGTAGACAAGGCCGGTCAGATACGAGCCGTCGGCCGTGCGATGGTGCGATGTCGAGTTGAGCAATAACTGCGCGGTGTCGACATCGCCGATCGCGGCGAATGCCATCGAACACTCGGCTGTTTCCGAGGCGGTGACCCACGGTTCGTCGCTGACGCACCGAACACCGTGATCGTGCATCACGAAAGTGTCGAAATTCTCTTCGAGGCGCGACTTTGCGGCTGCACCAACAAGCGATCCGCTCAAAACGGGGTAGTACCAGTCCATCGCCCAGCGTGTCTTGGGCTCGAAGACTTCGGGATGTTCGGCGATCATTGCGTCGATTGTCGCCGCGGCTTGCGACCACTCGGGTCGTGGTGACTTGATCAAGTCGGCGATCTTCGCCGCCGACACAAGCGCATGTCGAATCGACGCACATCCGGTCAACAGCGCATAAGACCAGGGCTTCGCGCTTTCTTCTCGGGCCCAAAGCACCGTGCCGTCGGCAAGCCGCATCGAGAGAACCCAGGTCATCGCCTTTTCGAGCATCGGCCAGAATCGTTTGAGCGCAGCAAAATCGCCGGTGCACAACCAGTGGTGCCACAGACCCGTGCCGATATAGGCGCAGACATTGCTGTCGAGTTTTGGGTCTTTGAGCGTGCCGTCGAAATTGAAATAGTTCGACCATGAGCCGTCGCTCTTCTGGTTTTTGCGCAACCATTCGTAGGCGCGATGCGCGTTTTCGTGCATGCCCATTACATCGAGAGCCATCGCCGTCTCGACATGGTTCCACGGGTCGCAGTGGCCGTTGACGAACCAGGGGATCATGCCCGAATCTCGTTGAAGATCGGCGATCGAAGCGGCGGTTTGCATCAATTGAGCGTGCGTCAAAACCCCTTCGACCGAAAGAGTTTTTTGGAGCGAGTTCATCGTCTTGCACCCACCAGTCGCCCAGATGGTTTGGTCGCATACACGACATAACTCTTGCCAATCATCGGACTCAGCGCCTTGTCGATCGCGCGGGTGATCGGCGGCGCGGAGATGATGTCCCATTCCAGAAATTTTTTGTAGATGGCGACGGCCTTGTTGTCTTCGCGTTGGGGGCCGACGGCGCAACGCAGCCACCAATAGGGAGAGTGCAGACCGTGAGCCTTGTGCGTCGAGTCGATTTCGAGACCTGCCCGCGAGATTTTTCGGCGCAACTCGCCACCTCGATATATCCGGACATGGCCGCCCGCGACGAACGGTGCATGATATTCGTCGGAGAGAGCCCAATTGATTTTTTCCGGAAACCACGCGGGAACCGTAGCCGCCAAAACGCCACCCGGTCGCAAGACCCGTTCGAACTCGGCGAGCGCGGTGGTGTCGTCATGAATGTGCTCGAGAACTTCGGAGGTCACGACGCAGTCGAAAGTCGAGTCGTTGAACGGCAGGCGCGTGGCGTCGCCGCGAACCACGCCCGCGAGCGACTCGGCGGTGAGTTCACCGGCTTCGTACATTGCGGCGAAAGTCGCCCGAGTGCCGGTTACTTCCGGTGCGGCATAGTCGAGAGCGACCACCCTGGCACCTCGTCGTGCCGCCTCGAAAGCGTGTCGACCAAAACCCGTGCCGGCGTCCAAAAACAGGTCACCTGGCTTGAGTCTCAGCCTGTCGAATTGGACGGTCAACATCTCAGGATTCTCTTTTCGCGAGTTTGGCGAGGTTGTGCGGCATTGAAAGCACCTCGCGGTACTGGTCGACGGTGAGTTGCGCGCAATGACGCCAACTCCATCTTTCGGCGACCCGTTGTCGACCTGCCTGACCGATCTTTTCTCTGAGTTCGGCGTCGTCGAGCCCGCGCCGAATTGCCGATGCCAGAGCGTCGGCGTCGGCGGGGCCGCACGACAAGACCGTTTCGCCGTCGCGCCCGGTGACTTCGGGCAGTGCGCCACCGGTCGTGGCGACAAGGCAGATGCCGGTGCTCATCGCCTCGATCGCGGGCAAACTAAAACCCTCATAGAGGCTGGGCACAATTGCCAACTCTGATTCGGCGTAAAGCTCGACAATCTCTTCGTCCGAAACCCCGGAAACAAAACTGATGCAGTCTCGCAAACCGAGCGAGTCGATCAAATCGGCGCTCGCACCCTCGCGCGCCCTGCCGATGATTGTCAAGTGAATCTCGCGCTCGGTGCGAAGTTTTGCCAGCGCCTCGAGCAAAAAAGAAAGACCCTTGAGTGCGACGTCGGCGGACGCCGTGGTGATCAGGTGACCGGGTTTTCGGCGGATCGAAGTTATCGGTTTGAACAAATCGGGATCGACCCCGACTGGCACCAGGCGCATGCGATCTTTGGAGACACCCATGTCGGTATGAATGTCGTTGATCGAGTTCTCGCTGACAACGACAACGCGCGGCAGTTTGCTCGCGACACGACTTTGCATCCACACGAATGAATACCATCTGCCGATTGCGCGTCGTTTCCACCATGATTTCGTGTGCGACATTTCGAGCATGCGATCTCTGGTGATCGGGTGATGCAAAGTGACGATCGTCGGAATGATCTTTTCGATCTTGAGAATCGATGTGCCGAGGCACTGGTTGTCGTGAACCAAGTCGAAGTCGTTGATGCGCCCACGCAAAGCGCGGTGCGCCCGCATGCTGAACGTGAGCGGCTCGGCGAATGTGCCTTTGAGAAGCATCGCCGCCTCGACGAGATTCGGCCAAGTGTTCAATTCCCAGTAGGCGGGAAACCGACCCGGGTGATGGTCATTGAAGATGTCGAGACTCGGCAACTTGTGCATGGTGATCCGCGGGTCGATGATCGGGTATGGCTGGCCACTGAAAACTTCGACGTGGTGACCCAGGTCGACGAGGGCTTTGGTCAGGTGCCGCGAATAGACGCCCTGACCACCGACATGGGCTTTGCCGCGATATGTCAGGTACGCGAGCCGAATCGGACCGTTGACATCAAACGGTTTTTTCATCAGGAAATCCTACCCGTGCGCTATTTGGATCTATTTGGAAGATCTATCTAGTTATTGCTAGGCGCATGTATCTGGTCAAGGGTGAATCGGGCGTGATGCAAAACGGTTCGAGATTGAAGCCATCGGGCGGACCAGATTGCGGCTCGACACAAATCGCGTGCTCGGGCTGGTCGTAGATCACCCAGTGCGAGCAGTCGCTTTCGAGCGCCACACAAATCAACTCATCGAAAATGATTCGCGGCGCACGAAGCGCCCCGCGAAAGCAGTCGTCATACGGCGGGGGTGGAGGTGCAATCGTCTTTCCGGTGGGGATACCCGCGGCATCGCGGACATACATTTCTGAAAACTCGGCCTCGAGACGACACGGACGCGCGAACCACGGGTGCCAACCGACCTGAGCCGGCATTTTCGGCGAGCGGGTCTGCACGGTCAGCGAGCAATTCAATACATCATCCACGAGCGAGATTGTTTGCGTGACGGAACCGTCAAACGCGAAACGGTCGCCAAGTTCGACCTGCATGGTCAGACCTGTCGTCGTCGCATCGAGGACTTTGAACGGGCGATCCAGCACCGTGCCGTGAATCGCGTGGGGCGGCATGCTCAGTTCCAACTGGTGCTCGACACCGTCGAATTTGAATTTGCCGTCGCGAACTCTTCCCGCATACGGCACCATCGGATAAGAGCCCCATCGTTGCGGATTCATCTCGGAGTTTTTGCCGATCAGCAATTCGCGACCAAAGGCAACCAGCGAAGCGAGACGGCCGCCGTTTGCCGCGTCGACTTCGCAACGCGTGTTCTCGCCGGTCAATACGAACGATTCTTTACTCACACATTTGCGGGTTTTCGAGTTTTGACGAGCACGATTGCGAAGAGGGCGATGAGCAGGCCGGCGATGAATGGACCGTCGCCGATTATCGAATAGACGGTTCGGCCAGTTCGCAGCGGCACATCGATGATCGATGTTTGACCGACACCGATCGGCACCCGATTCGTGATTCTTCCCGACGGCTCGATCAGCGCACTGAAGCCCGTGGTTGCCGCTTGCACCACATACCTGCCCGTTTCACGCGTGCGCAACGAATTCGCCGCGAGTTGCTGGGTTTGCAGCACGGTGCCCGTGAAAGTCGAACCGTTCGTCGGGTTGAGCAGAACTTGACCACCCGCTTCGACACCGCTGTTTGCGCGACCGGCAAAAAATGCCTCCCATGAGATCACTACGGCGACTTTTTCGCCCTTGACTTCGAGAATCGCCGGTTCGTTACCCGCCACCGCATCGTTCGGAACTTGATCCATCGGGGCACCAATCGCGCTGAGCACCCTGCGCAGACCGACGGGGACATATTCGCCGAAGGGCGCGCGACGAACCTTGTCGTAGCGAGAATTGATTTCACCTGTTGGTCGAACCACGAGTTGGGCGTTGGTGAACTGGTTTGGCCCAGCGTCCTCGGTGATGCCGACGATGAATTCGGCGTTCAAGCGTCGCGCTTCGGCGAGGATCTCCTCGTATTCGACGCTGGAAACGAATTTGGCGACATCGATGACGTTCTCGGGCCAAAGCACAGCGTCCAGTTGGTCGCCGACTTCGAGAGTTTTTGTGACCGCCAAGTGGCGGTCGACCGCGTCACGCGCCCGGGTATTGATCGCCAACACGCCCTGAGGCCCGCCGCCTTGCACGATCGCCAAGCGCAAGTTTTCACCCGTGTTCTTGACGGGCGAGATGTTCAGCGCAAGAAGAATCAAGCAACCGAGCGCCACAGCCAGACAAAACACAGTTGGTCGTGATTCACGATGATCGAAGTGGGCACGAATGGTCGCCGCGGTCTGCAAGACAAACCAAGTCGTCAAGACGGGGCCACCCAAGGTGGCAATTGAGGCGAGCCATGTTTGCGAAATTGCGATCGGAATCGTGGCCAGGGGTACGCCGCCAAACGGAACAGAAAACCGCAACGCTTCGGCCAAACAATGGGCAATTGGTCGAGACAACACGGGGTTGCCGACCCGACCAGCGACGGCCGCGGCGATGCCGTGTAATGTCGCGAACAAGAACACCACTATCAGATAACCGGGCGCGGTGAGCCACCACATCCACGACATGCCGAGGCTGAACCACGGCGCCGCAAAGAGCATGCCGAGTGCGAAAAGTTCGCGAGTGCTCGTCGTCGCGTTGGATATCGCGAAAAAAACGGCGATCCCCAAGATTGCCAGCGGCCACCAACCCCACGGGGGCAAGCTGAAGCCGACGAGTATTCCGCAAACAAGTGTGCCGAGTTTTCGTCCGCGGCGTGATTTCATGGACGCCAATTTGTTCAACACGCGCAATGACTCGTCACCTGAACGGGTCGTCGGTGCGGAGCAAAACTTTCAGATTGAAAATTCGCTCGCGCGCCGGCGGATGAGATGAAACGATCAATGCATTGTCGGGTTTGAGGTCGCCGGTCTCTGCGTCGTCGGCGACATGTTTGAGGGCCGCCAAAAGTTCATTGCCGAAACCCATCCGCACCACCCGATGGTCGGCTTGAAACTCTGAAGCGTGGCCTACGGCGCTGCTCAAAGCTTGGGCGACAAGCAGGCCGGCGACGAACATCGACGAGATCACGGTGAGAGCCGAGGCGACGAGCAGACCAAAAAACCTCAGCGCGGAAAATTTCGACGAGAATGCGTTCGAGACTCGCTCTGCGAACCTCTGCAATGCGAAACCCAGGCGCGCGAGCAAAAGAATCGGCAGGCTCAACCATTGGGCGATGGTCAAAGCGACCGTGTGCGAGCCGAGGTGGTGACTCAATTCGTGCGCCAGAACACCCGCCAATTCATTTTCATCCAGTTCGTTGATCGCGTAGGACGAGACAACGACGAGATGTCCGCCCGAGGCGAATGCGTTGATCTCGTTGCTGTCGACCACCGCCAAGACGAAACTTTCGCCGGTGACATGATTTGCCTGTGCGACCCGACGCCACGACTTGTGCAAGATCGCCGCCTCTTTTGTCGAGGGTTTGCGGGCGTTGAGCAATCGCGAGAGGAACATCCGCTGGATCGACCTCGAGAATAGAACCACGCCGAGAGCCAACGATGCGAACGCAAACAGCGGGTATGAGACGTCGGTGAACCGCCAGAACGGAAGCCAAAAAATCGCGATTGCGATCAGCCAAATCGGGATCAGTGCGGCGACGGGTGCCAGTGCGCTGATCGCCGCCGAGTCGATTTGGCGCCGTGCGGTGGACATCCATTAAGTAGACCAGCAAAAAGCGCGAGAAGGCAACCGAGCCCCGATTTGGGCGCAACAACTAACCTGAAAACGATGTTGTCGGTGATTCCGAGTCCGTCTGCGGGTTCGCTCGAACTCGGTCCGTTGAAGTTCAACGCCTACGGATTGATGATTGCTCTCGCCGTGCTCGCCGCGGTTTGGTTGTCGAAGAAGCGGTTCGGTGATCGCGGAATCGGCAAACCCGAAGATGCCGGATCGATCGCGATGGTCGCCGTGCCGATCGGCATCGTCGGCGCGCGTCTGTACCACGTGCTCACCGATTGGGAGAAGTTCGATGGTCGGTTGATCGACACGATCAAAATTTGGCAGGGTGGACTCGGAATTTGGGGAGGTATCTCGGTCGGGGTCGTCGCCGGGGTGTTCGCGGCAAAGGCGAGGCAGATGCCGGTCGCCGCAGGTCTGACATGCGTCGCACCGGCGTTGGCGCTCGCGCAGTCGATTGGTCGATGGGGAAATTGGTTCAATCAGGAACTCTTCGGAAAACCCACCGATCTGGTGTGGGCTCTGCAAGTTTCGGCGGCAAAAGCGCAAGCCGCCGGCTTCGAGGCGGGAACAACTTTTCATCCGACGTTTCTCTACGAATCGATTGGCTGTCTTGTGATCTGCCTTGGTTTGCTCAAGGCCGATAAGCGGTGGCGCTTCAAGGACGGAACATTGTTCGCGATGTATGTCGCGGCATACACATTTTTGCGGTTCTTCGTCGAGTCGCTGCGCATCGATTCGACGAAAAATGTCGGGGGTTTGCGTCTTAATCAGTGGACATCGATCGTCGTGTTCGCATGCGCCGTGATCTATCTGGCGGCTTCGAACAAGAAATCTGGATCACGGCAGGCTTAGCGAACCGACTTCGCTGATTGACTTCGCTCATAGAATTGTCGTCGTGACCGAGAAAATTTCCCGAGAAACGGTGATTAAGGTTTCGCGTCTGGCGCGGCTGAGTCTGGGCCCGGAACAAGCCGAAAAAATGACGGCACAACTCGCCGGCATGCTCGAGCATTTTCGCGACATCGACGCGCTTGATCTCGCGGGGGTCGAGCCGATGACCCAGCCGTATCCGATCAAAAACGTGTTGCGCGAGGATGTCGAAGTCGAGTCATTGAACCGTGAAGAAGTTCTGGGTCAAGCCCCCGCGGCCGAGAGCGGTCGATTCAGGGTGCCACCGATAATCGGATTCGACGTTTAACCGATGAAAAAACTTGTTGAAATTGTCGCCGGTGTCGGCGGTGGTTCGTTGACGGCAACAAGTGTCGTCGAAGAACACCTCGACCGAATCAGAACGCGAGACGGCGAGATTCACGCATTCAATCTGGTCACCGCAGACCAGGCCCGAAAAGATGCGGCGAAAATCGACGCCGATATCAAGGCGGGCAAGAAAGCGGGCCCGTTGGCCGGCGTGCCGATCGCGCTCAAAGACAACATGTGCACGCGCGGTGTCGAGACCACTTGTTCGTCGAAGATCTTGCAGGGTTGGAAACCCCCATACGACGCGACGGTAGTCGGCAAACTTCGTGAGGCCGGGGCGGTGATCGTCGGCAAGACGAATCTCGACGAGTTCGCGATGGGTTCGAGCACCGAAAACTCGGCGTTCGGGCCGACGAAAAATCCGCTTGATGTTTCTCGCGTTCCCGGTGGTTCGAGCGGGGGAAGCGCCGCCGCTGTCAGCGCGGGCTTCGCCGCGGCGTCGTTGGGCAGCGACACGGGGGGCAGCATTCGTCAACCGGCCGCACTCTGCGGTGTGGTCGGCGTCAAGCCGACATATGGCACCGTCTCGCGCTACGGGTTGGTCGCATTCGCCAGCAGCCTCGACCAGATCGGCCCGTTCACGCAAGATGTGCGCGACGCCGCGACTTTGCTCGAAGTGATCGCGGGCCACGACCCGCTCGACTCGACTTCGATTCCGCAACCCGCCATTTCGTTGGTCCCGGTGCTCGATCACGGGGTCAAGGGCATGCGAGTCGGCCGCGTCACTGATTTGCCCGAAGGCTGCGAACCAGACGTGCTCGAACGACTCGAGGCGGCGTTTGACGCGTTGCGAAACGCCGGGGCGACGATCGTCGATGTCGAGTTGCCATCTCTGCAATACTGCCTCACTGCCTATTATCTGATCGCGCCCGCGGAGGCGAGCAGCAATTTGGCCCGCTACGACGGCGTTCGTTACGGCAACCGAGTCGACGCCCCCGATTTGAACGCGATGTATGCGGCGACCCGCGAATCTGGTTTCGGCGAAGAAGTCAAGCGTCGCATCATGCTCGGTACTTACGCACTTTCTGCGGGTTACTTCGAAGCCTATTACGGCAAGGCGTTGAAAGTGCGCCGCTTGATTTACGATGATTTCGCGCGCGCATACACGAAAGTTGACGCGATCTTGACGCCGACTTCGCCATCGGTGGCGTTCAAGTTCGGTTCAAAAACCGACAATCCATTGGCGATGTATTTGTGCGACGTGTTCACGATTCCGACCAATTTGGCCGGCCACCCCGCGATGAGCGTGCCGTTCGGGTTGGGTGCCGATTCGATGCCCGTCGGCATTCAAGTTTTGGCCACGACCTTGGGTGAACAGTCGATGTTCAAGGTGGCGGCCGAACTCGAGCGGGCATCATGAGCGAAAATCCTGTCTTGCCGAATGGCTGGCAACTTGTCGTCGGTCTCGAAGTGCATGTCGAGTTGGCCACCAAAACAAAATTGTTCAGTGCGAGCGTCAACCGGTTCGGTGACGAGCCAAACACAAACATCGACCCGATAACGCTGGGTTTGCCCGGGGCTCTGCCGGTTCTCAACAAGCATGCCGTCGAACTGGCGATGCGAATCGGCCTGGCTTTGAACTGCAAGATTCGGCCCTGCGCATTTCATCGCAAAAATTACTTCTACCCAGACCTGCCGAAGGCATATCAGATCACCCAATACGATCACCCGTTGAATGTCGACGGTTTTTTGATGTTGCCGGGCGAGGTGCGCATCGGTATCGAACGCGCCCATCTCGAAGAAGACACGGGCAAATCAGTGCATTTTGGTGGATCATCAGGTCGCATTCATGGCAGCGACTATTCGTTGCTCGATTACAACCGTGCCGGCGTGCCGCTTGTCGAGATTGTCTCGCGTCCGGATATTCGAACCTCGGAGCAGGCCCGGCAATATGTGGCGGAGCTGCGCGCGATTTTGCTGGCCGTCGGGGCGAGCGACGCCAAAATGGAGGAAGGCTCGATGCGCTGTGATGTCAACGTCTCGGTGCACAGGTTCGGCACGCCGTTTGGCACGCGATGCGAGATCAAGAATGTGAACTCGATTCGCTCCGTGGGTCGGGCGATCGATTACGAAGCGCGTCGTCAGGTCGAGTTGATCGAGGGCGGCGGTGTCGTGCGTCAGGAGACTCGTCACTGGGACGACGCATCGGGTCGCACCGAGACGCTGCGCACCAAGGAAGACGCCGACGACTACAGATATTTTTTGGAGCCAGATTTGGTGCCGCTCGTACCTGAGCAATCGTGGATCGACCAGGTGCGTCTAGCCTTGCCACCGTTGCCCGCGGCACGACGCGAGATGCTGGCGGAACTTTGTGGCGTCGACAAGAACGGCGAGTCGGCGATCGTCGTCGTCGAACGCGGACAAGACGATTATGTTCGCGAGGTCATCGCCAACGGTGGCGACCCGCGACGCTCGGTTGTCTATGTGCAACAGGCTTTCGCCGAACTCGGCCCGAAACCCAGGGTGCCGGCAAAAGATTTGGCGGCGCTGACGATTCTCGAACGCGACGCAAAAGTAACTTCGACCCAGGCCAAGACTTTGCTCACCGAATTGATCGAAGCCGGCGGCGGAGATGTCGCGGCGATGGCCGCCAAACGCGGTTTTGAAGCGCTCGACACGGGCGCGCTCGAAGCGATGGTTGACGCCGCGATCGCCGCCGAGCCGGGGGCGTGGAAGAAATATTGCGACGGCGAAGAGAAGGCTCTCGGGGCACTCGTCGGCGCGGTCATGAAGGCCTCAAAGGGCAAGGCCGACGGCAAAGCCGTGACGGCTTTGCTTCAGGCGAAAGCCAGCGCCTGACCGGTAACTCGCAGCGCGACATCTGCACCGACCGTGGGCAGAAGTCGGGCGTGCAAACGAGCGATGACAATTTCGTCGTTGGGCAGTCGCACGTCGATTTCTCCGTCGTGCCCGTAGAAGCGCGAGGCGATCACTCGTCCGCGCGGTGAGGTCGCCGTCGGGGCGTCGTCAAGTTCGATCTGTTCGGGGCGCACGATGACCGTGACTTCGCCGACCACCTGTTGTGCCAGCGGCAATTCTCCCATCGCGCAAGCGACCGTTGTGCCGCTTGCGCGACCGCGTAGTTGCACCGCCTCGCCGACGAACTCGGCGACGGCCTGGGTGGCAGGCGATCGATAGAGCTCGACCGGGGCGCCGCGCTGCACGATGCGACGATCGAGCATCACCGCCACATGGTCGGCACACGACAGTGCCTCTTGCTGATCGTGCGTCACCCAAAGCGCCGTCGCTCCCGAGCGACGCAATGCTTCCACGATCTCTGCGCGCACACTCATTCGCAGAGCGGCGTCGAGTGAGGCAAAGGGCTCGTCCAACAACACGACCGACGGATTCGGGGCCAGAGCCCGCGCCAAGGCGACACGCTGTTGCATGCCGCCCGACAATTCTTCTGGTCGTTGATCGGCGCATTGGGCGAGACCAACAAGATCAAGCAAATGGCTCGTGCGTTCACGCGACTCGCGCGAGCGGCGTTGTTTCAAGCCAAACGACACATTGTTCGCCACGCTGAGATGCGGAAACAGAGCGCCCTCTTGTGGCACGAGACCAATACCGCGATGTTCGGCGGCAACCAGTGAAACACCGTCGCGTGCGACATCTCGACCACCGACGACGATACGGCCACCCTGCGGGGTCTCGAAGCCGCAGATGACGCGCAGCAACGTGGTCTTGCCCACGCCCGAGGGCCCGAGTAGGGCGGTGATCGTGCCGGGTTCAACGACGAAGCTAACGTCGTCGAGCACCGTGGTTTCACCAAAGCGGTGCGTTACACCGACCAGTTCGAGCGCGGCGGTCATGCGGTTTTCACACTCGAAATCGGCGATTCATCGTGCAACCCATTTACCGAGCAACCTTGGCGACTGCGACATGCGAAAGTAGCGCAGTAGGCAGCGCCGCGAGAAACATGAGCGCTACAGCGTACGGGCCGACGGCGCCGAAGTCGCTGACCACGCTGTATTTCCAAATGCTGGTGGCGAGTGTCTCCACCGAAGTGGGTCGCAGAATCAGCGTGGTTGGCAGTTCTTTCATCGCACCCAGCACTGCCAATGCACCACCCGCGGCAATACCCGGAGTCGCCAACGGAATCGTCACGCGAAACACGGTGGCCATGCGCGACACGCCGAGACTTCGCGAGACATCTTCCAACGCAACTCGGGATTGTTCAATTGAGGTTCGCACCGCTCCGACGACCAATGGCAGAAAGATGATTACTTGACCAAAGACGAGCAGCGGCACCTGCTGATACAGCGGTCGTACGAGGTTGATCCCCAGGTAAACGACCGACAGCGCGACCACGATGCCCGGTAGCGAGTGCGTGACGAAAACGGCGCCTTCGGTGACGTTCGCGAGATGTCCCTTGAATCTCGCAAGGAGAATGCCGACCGGCAGGGCAAGGAGCAAGGTCGCCAGTCCGGTCAAGAAGCCAATCCAAAACGAAGACATGATCGTTTCCAATACCGCCGACCAGTCGGTGATCGCGGTTCCGTTGCGAGTCCAACTTATTGAACTCACCAACGGCACGCCAATCCCGAAACCGATAGATGTGAGCGCGACGATCAGTGCCGGAGCAACGAGTGTGAACGGCGCACGTCGCACCGACGAGCGTGCCGTGCCGGCACCGATTCTTTGGGTAACGCGCGTGCGGAAACGCCGCTCGAGCAAGATCAGGAGCAACGCCAGCGCGACGAGCATCAGCGCGAGCGTGGCCGCGCGCGCCGGGTTGAATCCTGCGCGGTATGCCCCGTAGATCACCCACGTGAAGGTCTCGAGTCGCATCGCCGCCACCGCACCGAAGTCGCTCACGACATACAACGCCACCAGCAAAGAGCCCGCCCAGATGGCCGGTGCGACTTGTCGCAGCGTCACCCGCACGAGGGCGGACTGCGCGCTGACGCCGAGCGAACGAGCCACGTCTTCGAGCATCGGGTCGGCGCCGCGCAACATCGCGGCGACTGGCAGCATCACATACGGGTAACTGGCGAGGGTCAAGACGACGCTGGCACCGAGGAATCCACTCATCGTTGGGATCCACGAGACCCAAGCGAACGCCGAAAGATAAGAAGGGATGGCGAGGGGCATTGCGAGCAATATCAACCAAACGGGACGCAGCGGAAGTGATGAACGGACCACCAACCAGGCGTTGATCGTGCCGACAATCGCGCACGCCGCGGTGACGACGAGCGTCAGCAAAAGTGTGCGAATCAGCAAGATCGTCGTGCGCGAGACGATGACCTCGCGTACTGCGGCGTCAACGCCACGCGAGAGGCTGGCGTCGAAGAGATAGATCAGCGGCACAATGGCCACGACTGCCGCGAGCAACGCCGGCGCCGCAATCGCGACGGGTGCCCGCAGTAGTCGTGTCATCACTGAGTGCTCACTTCGTGAGCAAACCTACTTCCTCGAGCAGTTCTTGCGTCTCTTCGAGTGTCTTTAGGTCGGCAAGGTCGACCGACGGCGGGTTGAGTTCCGCCAGTGCGGGCAGCGACACGAATTGAATCACGCCTGGGATCATCGGGTACTCGAATGTCTTGCCGGCGAAATATGACTGACCAGCCACCGACAACAGATACCTAACGAGGACCAGCGCGGCGTCGGACTTCTTGCTCGATGCCAGCACCCCGACGCCAGCAATGTTCACGAGACTGCCTGCGTCACCATCTCTGAAGAAGTGGTTCTTGGCGACCACCTTGTCTGCGCCAATCTTCGAAATCAACTCGTACAAGTAGTAGTGATTGATCAGACCCATTGATATTTCGCCCGAGTTCACGGCGTCGCGCACGACACCGTTCTTCTCGTAGGCGACCGGTTCGTTCGCGGCAAGACCCGTCAACCAGGCGCGTGCACCATCTTCGCCTCGCGTGAGTCGCAACGCGGTGACGAACGACTGCCATGAAGCATTCGACGGCGCATAGCCGATCTTGCCCTTCCACTGCGGATCCAGCAAGTCATCCAACGACGCTGGTGGAGTCGCAACGAGTTCGGGGTTGTACACCAGCACACGGGCACGACCACTGGTGGCCACCCACGCTCCGCTTGTCGAGCGGAACTTCGCCTCGACTGCGTCGGTGACGTCGGCTGGCAGCGTGCTCAGCAAACCGGCGGATTCAACGGCGCCGAGCGCACCGGCATCTTGTGAGAAGTAGATGTCGGCCGGAGATTTGTCGCCCTCGGTCAAAAGCAGCGCGGCAAGTTCGCCGCTGTCGCCGTAGCGCACTTCGACCTTGACGCCCGTGTCGATGGTGAATTGCGTGAAAAGCGCCGACATAAGCGCTTCACTGCGACCGCTGTAGATGGTGATCGTCTCGCCGCGCACGTCAACCGCGCTTGGTGCCTCGGTAGGGGCTGGCTCGGCAGTGTCGCCGGTGGTGTTAGTCGCGTTGCTCGAGCAGGCACCGATCATCGCTAGTGGCAGGGCAAGCGTGGCGATCGTGAGTGCTGAACGACTCGAGATTCTTTTCAATTTCTTCATTACTTGGGTGACTCCTGAATAATGTTAGGCTAACCTAACAACATATTAGGTTAGCCTAACATAGGATTGTGGCCAACTCATCATTCGTTGGTTTTCTTGAGTTGTAGCGTGTCGGCGTGGCATCACCCAAGGGTACCCCTGTTGAGGTAAAGCCGCGCAGTCGCGACGTAACCGACGGCATTCAAAAAGCGGGTTCACGCGCGATGTTGCGCGCGGTGGGTTTGGGCGACGACGACTGGGTCAAACCGCAGGTCGCAATCGCATCTTCATGGAATGAGGTGACGCCGTGCAATGTTTCGCTGAAGCGTCTCGCTGCGCGCGCCAAAGTTGGGGTGCGCGAAGCGGGTGGTGTCGCCCTCGAATTCGGCACGATCACCGTGAGCGACGGCATCAGCATGGGTCACGAAGGCATGCGCGCATCACTGGTCAGCCGCGAGGTGATTTGCGACAGCGTTGAAACCGTGATGCACGCCGAACGCTTCGATGGTTTCGTCGGTTTGGCCGGCTGCGACAAGAGCATTCCGGCGATGTTGATGGCCGCGGCAAGACTCAATTTGCCGAGCGTGTTCGTCTACAACGGTTCGACCTTGCCCGGCGTGCACAACGGCAAGAACATCGACATCACCACCGTGTTTGAAGCGATCGGTGCGTGCGCCGCGGGAAAGATGTCGCACGAAGAACTGGGTGAAATCGAACGAGCGGCCTGCCCGGGCGAGGGTGCATGCGGCGGAATGTTCACCGCAAACACGATGTCGAGCATCGCCGAGGCGCTCGGCATGAGTTTGCCGGGCAGCGCGTCACCGCCGGCAATTGATCCACGACGCGACGACGATGCGCAGCGCGCCGGTGCGGCTGTCGTCAATCTGTTGCGACTCGGCATTTATCCGCGCGACATCATGACGAAAAAGGCGTTCGAGAACGCGATCGCGGTCGTCAACGCTCTCGGCGGCAGCACGAACGCGGTGCTACATCTTTTGGCGATCGCCAACGAGGCCGATGTGCCGCTATCGCTCGACGACTTCAACCGCATCGCGGCCAAGGTTCCGCATATCGCCGACACCAAACCGGCGGGTAAATATCACATGACCGACATCGATCGAGTCGGCGGGGTGCCGGTGGTGATGAAGCATCTTCTCGACGCGGGCCTGCTGCACGGCGACGTTTTGACGGTCACCGGAAAAACCATGGCTGAAAACTTGGCCGAGATGAATCTGCCCGAGCCCGACGGCGAGGTCGTTCGTCCGCTGTCGAAGGCGATTCACGCCGAGGGCGGCCTCAATATTTTGCGCGGTTCGCTCGCCCCGAACGGTGCGGTCGTGAAAGTCGCTGGTCTCTCGACCGAGCAGATGCACTTCGAGGGCCCGGCCAGAGTTTTTGAAGGCGAAGATGGCGCGATGGCGGCGATCATGGCGGGCGACATCAAACCCGGCACGGTGCTCGTGATCAGATATGAAGGGCCGAAGGGTGGCCCCGGCATGCGTGAAATGTTGGCGATTACCGGTGCGTTGAAAGGTGCGGGTCGTGGTGGCGACTGCGCGCTGATCACCGACGGTCGATTCAGCGGGGGCACCTGGGGTTTTTGTATCGGCCATGTCGCGCCCGAGGCCACCGACGGCGGACCGATCGCTTTGGTCAAAGACGGCGACAAGATTCTGATCGATGTGCCGTCGCTGAAACTGGATCTGCTCGTTTCCGAGGCCGAGTTGGCGACCCGCAAGAAAAACTGGAAGCCGAATCCGCCCCGCTATACGAGCGGCGTGTTGGCCAAGTTCGCCAAACTCGTGCAAGGTGCCGATCGCGGGGCGATCACCAACAGCCTCAACTAGCAAGCATCGCCATCGTGATGATCCACAACACCGTGCCGATGACGGGTGATCGTGGAGCCCGCCATGCCTTGGTATCAATCCCGATTCGGGTGAGGGCGATTTAGAACGGCAACGCGACGCGTAGGCGTCACCGCTCAGACTTCGTCGTAGTACTCGCGCCCGAGGTGCGTGATCTGTTCTTCACCCATCATCCAGCGCAGCGTGTTTTTTAGCTTCGTCAACTGGATGAAGAGGTCGTGCTCGGGGTAGAGACCTTCGGCCACCTGCGGACTCTTGTAGAAAAAGGACAGCCACTCTTGAATGCCACCCAGCCCGGCGCGCTGCGCCAAGTCAGAGAACAACACGAGGTCGAGCGCGAGCGGCGCGGCGAGAATCGAGTCGCGACACAGGAAGTCGATCTTGATCTGCATCGGATAGCCGAGCCATCCGAAGATGTCGATGTTGTCCCATCCCTCCTTGTTGTCGCCGCGCGGCGGATAGTAGTTGATGCGCACCTTGTGAAAGACGTTGCCGTAGAGCTCGGGATACTTCTCGGGCTGCAGAATGTGCTCGAGCACGCCGAGCTTCGATTCCTCTTTTGTCTTGAAATTCTCCGGATCGTCGAGCACTTCGCCGTCACGGTTGCCGAGGATGTTGGTGGAGTACCAACCCGACAAGCCGAGCATGCGTGCCTTGAGCATCGGTGCAATCACCGTCTTCACCAGCGTTTGACCGGTCTTGAAGTCCTTACCGCTGATCGGCACACCCTTCTTGGTGGCGAGGTCGCGTAGCACCGGCGTGTCGACCGCGAGGTTCGGCGCCCCGTTCGCAAACGGAATGCCCTCGAGGATCGCCGCGTAGGCATACAACATCGATGGCGCAATGGTGCGGTCGTTGGCCTCGATCGCCTTCTCGAACGCCTCGAGATTCTGGTGTGCGGGGCCCGGCTCGATGAACTTCTCGGTCGACGCGCACCAAATCATGACCATGCGATCGACCTTTTTCTCGTCGCGGAAACGGTGGATGTCTTCGCGAATCGCATTCAGCATCGCCCGCTTGTTGATCGTGCCGATCGTGTTGTCGGCGCTGATGTTCTTCACGTACTCGCGGTCGAACGCGGCCTTCATCGGGCGAATCGCGCGTAGCGTGTCGGAGATTGCCTCGATATGGCTCGGGCCCTCGAGCACGCCAGCGCGTTGCGCAGCAACATATGCATCATCCGGGAACGGATCCCACGCACCCCATTCGATGTCTTCCAATTTTGCGAGCGGCACGAAATCTTTGATCAGCGGCGAACGATTGTCGGTGCGTTTGCCGAGGCGAATCGAGCCCATCTGGGTGAGCGAACCGATCGGGGCAGCCATGCCGCGCTTGGCGAGTTCGACGCCAGCGATCAGGGTGCTCGACACCGCACCAAGCCCCACGGTGAGCACGCCCAACTTGTCTGTGGCAGGTGCGATCTTGAGGGCTGAACCAGAGGATGTCGATGGCATGATGCTCCTTCGCGCAACGACGCGACTCGTTTAGCCTACGCGCGTCGTAACAATAGCGTGAAAGCGATGACCCGCAACGAAAGAATGATCGCGGCAGGTGTGGCGCCCGACGCAACCATCGCGGCAAGCACTCTGGGTGGGGCAACCGTGTTTGATCACAACTCCTTGGCCGATCTAACTTTTGAGATCTGTTGACGTTGATTCGTCAACGAACGTCGTAGGGCTTGCACGGGATCAAAGCCTGATAGGCGAGACCCGCTTCGCGGTCGCCGTGCGCCTCTTTGTATTTCGGGTTTGAGGTCATCTCGATGAACGCGTCTCGACTCGGATACTCGACGATCACGGCCATGTCCCACTTGTCGGACTCTTCGTCACCGATCAGCAATCCGTATGGTCGCCCCTGCCACACCACGCGGCCACCGCGCTCCTGCACCATCTTGACGACGTTCGCGCCGTATTGGTTGTAGGAGTCCTGACCGCTACCGGTGCCGGTGGTCGACTTTTCGCGAAACTTCAGCAGGTTGATCATGTGGATCGGCCCGGAAATCGGCATCGCCAAAAACTCTTTGATCTGTTCTTTGGTCGGCAGAATGCTTTTCATGGGTTTTCTCCTTGTGGTGTTTATGGTTTGACGGCTTGTGCACCGATGAACCGATTCACGACGGCGGCAAATTCTTCACCCGCGTCTTCTTGCAAAAAATGTGCCGCATTGGCGATCGTCGTGTGCGCCTGCCCAGCGCAACCGGCGATCTCGCGCTGAAAATACTTGTCGCCGCCCGCCGTCACGGGGTCACTGTCGCTGAACGCGGTGAGAAACGGCTTGTCGAATTTTCGCAACGACTTCCAGGCTTCGACATTGGCCACGGCCGAGGGGTCGTCGGGAGAAATCGGCACAAGAGTCGGAAAAACTCTCGCACCAGATTTGAAAGATTCGTCGGGAAATGGTGCGTCGTAAGCGCGACGTACTTCGTCGGCGAGCGGTTTTATTTTGCAACCGCCCTGCACGATCGCGCCGACGTTGAACACCGGAGTTTCTTGGCTGTACTTGCGCCAAGCCATGAACGCATCGCTCGGCGGGCGATCACCGGTATTCAAAAAAGTATTCGCCGCAACCACGCGAGCAAAGCGTTCGGGCATCGCCGCCACGAGGCGCAGACCAATCAACCCGCCCCAGTCTTGACAGACCAGGGTCAAATTGCCCAGGTCGTTGGCGACCAACCACTGCGACATCCAATCCACGTGCTTTTCATATGAATAGTCGGAAGTTTCCGCGGGTTTGTCGCTGCGACCGAACCCGACCAGGTCTGGCGCGACGACCCGATGACCCGCGTCGACGAACTTGCCGATCATCTTTCGATACAGAAAAGACCAACTGGGTTCGCCGTGCATGCACAGAACTGTTTCACCCGTTCGGTTCGAACCAGTGTCGATGTGGTGCAGTCGAAGTTTGGTCGAGTCGGTCGAGGAGTGCGCATTCACGAACGTGTAGTTCGGCGACCACGGCCAATCGGGCAGACCTGCGAATCGCTCGTCGGGGGTCCGCAAGATTTTCATAAGCGCCTAAATTTCACAGTACTTGTTGTCGCCATTTCGACAGAAGTCAGGGCGACTTTACAAAAATAGTCGGCGCAAAGTTTCATGCACGATCGATGACGGTTCGTATTCTCGCGCCATGTCCCGCAAATTCTTGCTGACAATGGTGACGTTCGTGGTGTTTGTCGGTGCGTTGATGAGTCATCGGGTCTTGGCTGAAATTGCCGGCGGTGGCGTGAGCACGTCTTCGGGTGCGGCCACGCAGACCCGAGCAATCATGAGATATCTCGACTTGGGAACGGCGCACACTTGCGCTCTGCTCGACGACAGCACGGTCAAATGCTGGGGACTCGGCAGTTCGGGGCAACTCGGTCAGTCGGCGACGGCAAGTTTGGGTGACGGCGCCGGAGAGATGGGCGATTCACTTTCGGCGATCGATCTCGGAACTGGTCGAACCGCGACGATGATCGTGACGGGAGCCTCGCACAGTTGTGCGTTGCTCGACAACAACACCGTGAAGTGTTGGGGTCTTGGTACCAACGGACGACTCGGCTATGGCGCGGTGACATCGTTGGGGCGAACGACGGGGCAAATGGGCGACGCTTTGTCGGCGGTTTCTTTGGGCACGGGGCGAACTGCAACGGGTTTGAGCGCGGGGTCTGCACACACTTGCGCGTTGCTCGACAACGGCACCGTGAAGTGTTGGGGATTGAACACCGACGGCCAGTTGGGTTTGGGCGACACAGATGATCGAGGCGACGATGCCGGAGAGATGGGCGATTCGTTGGCGACAGTTTCTTTGGGCACGGGCCGAACCGCAATCGCAGTATCGGCGGGCGGCACGCACACTTGTGCGCTACTCGACAACGACACGGTCAAATGCTGGGGAGGGGGCGCGAATGGTCGCCTCGGCTACGGGGATCAAAACACTTTGGGTGACGATGCCGGAGAGATGGGCGACTCGTTGGCGACAGTTTCTTTGGGCACGGGCCGAACCGCCAAGGCGATTAGCGGCGGCGATGCACATTCGTGCGCAGTGCTCGACAACAACACGATCAAGTGCTGGGGCAATGGAGCCGATGGCCGACTCGGAAACGGTGCTTTAAATTCTCTCGGTGATAATGCGGACGAAATGGGCGACTCGTTGGCGGCAGTTTCTTTGGGCACGGGCAGAACTGCGAACGCAATTAGTTCGGGAACATCGCACACCTGTGTAGTTTTGGACAACGGCGCTGTCAAGTGTTGGGGTTACGGCGTGAGTGGTCGTCTTGGGTCGGGCGCGACCATGAGTTTGGGTGATGCTGCGGGCGAAATGGGTGACGCCCTTGTTGCTGTCGATTTGGGCACGGGTAGAACCGCCAAGGCGATCAGCGCGGGTGATGCTCATTCGTGTGCGGTGCTTGACAACAACACGGTGAAGTGTTGGGGCAGTGGCTCGAATGGTCGCTTGGGCTACGCCGCCACCGCAAGTTTGGGTGACGAAGCAAACGAAATGGGGGATTCGTTGAGCACGGTTGCTTTGGGCACGG
>VFZD01000007.1 GCA_016871295.1 Actinomycetota bacterium
GGAAACGCAACAGATGGCACCGGCGAGGGGTGACACCGTTCGACGAAAACGCCCAACGGCGCTACGGGTCATGATTCGGTTATTCTAACACCGATTTTTCGACCCAATTCCCCGCCACAACAACGGTTATTCGTTCACTCCCACTCGATCGTGCCGGGGGGTTTGGATGTGATGTCGTACGCGACGCGATTCACACCGGCGACTTCGTTGATTATTCGCGACGAAATTTTTTCGAGCAGGTGATAGGGCAATCGCGCCCAATCTGCCGTCATCGCGTCTTCGCTGGTGACGGCGCGCACGATTATCGGCCGACCATAGGTGCGTTCGTCGCCCATCACGCCCACCGATCTGATGTCGGCGAGCACGGCGAACGCCTGCCAAATCTCGCGCTCGAGACCGGCCAGGCGAATTTCTTCGCGCACAATCGCATCGGCGTCTTGCAGCACCCCAACTTTGTCGGGCGTGACCTCGCCGATGATCCGCACGCCCAACCCCGGCCCGGGAAACGGTTGGCGCAAAACAATCTCGTCGGGCAGGCCCAATTGCGCGCCCAATGCCCGCACCTCGTCTTTGAACAACGAACGCAACGGCTCGACGAGTTCTAGCGCCATGTCCTCGGGCAGACCACCCACGTTGTGGTGGCTCTTGATCACGCTCGCCGTGCCGTCTTGCCCGCCGCTTTCGATCACATCCGGATACAGCGTGCCCTGCACCAAAAATTTCGCGTCCGTCAATCCGCCGGTGTTCTCCTCGAAGATTCTCACGAACAACTCGCCGATCGCCTTGCGCTTGGCCTCGGGCTCGGTCACCCCGGCCAAGCGCTCGAAAAAGCGCGCGCCGGCATCGACATGCACGAGTTCGATGCCCATCGCCCGATGAAACGTCTCGACGATCTGCGCGCTCTCGTTTTTGCGCATCAAACCAGTGTCGACATGAACGCAGGTCAGTTGCTTGCCGATCGCCCGATGCACCAGCGCCGCCGCCACCGCCGAATCGACGCCACCTGAAAGCCCGCACACGACCCGCTGACCACCGACCTGTTGGCGAACGGCGGCGACTTGCATGTCGATTATCGAATCCATCGTCCAACTGGGCGTGCAACCCGCCAGCCGATAGATGAACTGCTGCAGCAACTCGGTGCCTTGTTCGGTGTGCATCACCTCGGGGTGAAACTGCACGCCCCAGATCTTCTTCGCCGGGTTTTCGATCACCGCCATCGGCGCATCGGGTGTCGAGGCGGTGGCGACGAAACCGCGCGGCGCACGGGTAACGGCGTCGAAGTGGCTCATCCATACGCTCAAATCGCGCGACTGGTCGAGAATCGAATCGGGCAACAGCGTCGACTGTGCACCCGCGATTCGTCGCATCAAAGTGCGGCCGTATTCGCCGTTGCCCCCGCGCGCGACTTCGCCCCCGAGTTGTTGGGCGATCAACTGCACCCCATAACAAATGCCGAAAATTGGCACGCCGAGTTGATAGATCGAAGCGTCAAGTTTCGGCGCGTCGTCTACATGCACGCTCTTCGGCCCGCCCGACAAAATGATCGCCGCAGGTCTGCGCGCCTTGACCTCGGCGGCGCTGATCGTGTGCGCGACGATCTCCGAATACACCTTGGCCTCGCGCACCCTTCTGGCGATCAACTGCGCATATTGCGCGCCAAAATCGACGACGAGCACCAGTTGCTCGGGTGTCGTGTTCGGCGCAGTTTTGTTCTCCATGACGACGCCCAAGATTAGTTCGGATGCGAGCCGACCTCGCCAAAAAGTGGCACTATTGACGGGTGAAAAAGTTGTTGGTGACGATGATTCTGTGCCTCGGCACACTTTCGGTGACGAATCTGGTTTCATCTCCACCGACTCGGGCCGAACAACAAGGCGATTTCGCGCTCGTGGCGAGCGTCGCGACGACGGTGCCCGAATCTTACGATCTCGACAACGAACCCTCGGCCTGCATCGGCTTTCTGCCCAAGCCGGGGTGCGGCAAAGAACCCACCGACGCCGGCGAGCGCGGCGGGGCGCTGCAATATCTCGTGTTCGGCATCATGATTGTCGGCCTGGTCATCGTCGGTCTGGGCATCGCCCGCGGAGTAAGAAAACAACGACCCGATTCATGATTCGCAAAGTTCGTCATTTGGTCGACGCCAAACCGCGCACGTTCGGCGTCGTGTTCATCCTGCTCGCCGGCAGCGGCTACGGCACCGGCCCGTGGTTCGCAACAAACCTCGAGCTCAACGGCGCCAACCCGATGGGTTTTCTCACGGCCCGATTCGTCATCTCGGCGACACTGCTGATCGCGTTTCGACTGGTGCGCATGGGCACCGCCAACATGCCGCCGCTCCACGACGCGATGAAAATTTTCGCCCTCGGGGCGTTCGGCTTTTTCGTCTCGCCGCTGCTCTATTTCGTCGCCCTGCAGGATCTCGACTCGGGCCTCGTCGTCGTGATCTTCTACATCTATCCCGCCTTGGCCGTGATCCTTTCGTGGACCATCTACGCCCACAAACCCAATCGCGTGATCACGGTCTGCCTTTTCACCACGCTCACGGGGGTGTGGCTCACCGCGGGCCAGGTCGGCGACGGCAATACCCGTGGTGTGCTGATCACGCTCTTCTCCGCTGTCACCCATGCGATCTATGTCGTGGCGGCCGGCACCGTTTCAAAGAAGGCCGACCCGCTGACGATGCTGACGATCGCCCTCACCGGCGCCGCGTGTGCGTTTGGTCTGGTCTCGTTGCTGGGGCCGAACTCGTTGAACCCCGAGTTTCCGATAAACACGAAAGGTTGGATCTATGTCGTGGCGATGGCGCTGCTGATCACGATCATCGCCACCGCGCTGTTTTTTGCGGGCATCAAACGCATCGGGCCCGGCGTCACCTCGATGGTCGAAACTTTCGAGGCCGTCGTGACGATCTCGATCGGCGTGATGTTGATGAACGAGTCAGTCACGGCGATTCAGATTCTCGGCACGGTGATCGTGCTCGGTTCGATCGTCGCCATCGGTCTCGCCGAGTCTCGCGCCGAGGCACGGGGCGATTCACAGTCGGGCAAACACCCGGGTGCGCATAGTGGAACTGTGCTCGATCTGCCCATATCCTAGAAATACAACTAAATAGAACTTCTTGCAGGGTTGGGTGCAATTCCCTATCGGCGGTGAAAGCCCGCGACTCTCACGAGCAATCGTGGGACTGATCTGGTGAGACTCCAGGGCCGACGGTAAAGTCCGGATGGAAGCAAGAAGCGATCGTGTCGTGCGTGCGCGTCGCGCATCGCCCGGCCGTTCGTTGGTCGACCCTGCGCGTTGTTCGCGAGACGAAAGCGATGCAAGTGGACGATCTTCAGGCGATGCAGATTGCGATCAACCTCGCTGATCGCGCGCGCCTGATCTCCCGCCCAAACCCCTGGGTCGGTGCGGTTGTTATCGCCAAAACGGGCGAAATTTTCGAAGGATCAACCGGTCGGCCCGGCTTGCCGCACGCCGAAGTCATGGCGATCACCAGTGCCGGTGCGCTGGCTCGCAACGCGACCATATACACGACCCTCGAGCCGTGTTGTCACACGGGTCGAACAGGTCCGTGCAGCGAAGCGATCATCGAAGCGGGCATCGAGCGAGTCGTGATCGGCATCACCGACCCCGACAAGAAGGTTTCAGGACGCGGCGTTGCGCGGTTGCGCGAAGCGGGACTCAAAGTCGACCTCGGGGTTCGTGCCGATCAAATCGCCGACCAACTCGCCGCCTATATCCATCATCGAAAGACGAATCGTCCGTTCGTCGTGTTGAAGATGGCGGCGACACTCGACGGCAAGACCGCCGCACCCGACGGCACGAGCATGTGGATCACCGGCGAAAGCGCGCGACGGCGGGTGCAGCAACTGCGCGCGCAAAGCGACGCCGTGCTCGTGGGCGCCAAAACCGTTCTCGCCGACGACCCGCGGTTGACAGTGCGCGATGTTCACGGCGAATCGCCGCGCAGGGTCGTGCTCGGCGAGGTTGCGCCGAGCGCGAAGGTCAATCCGTGCCTGCAGTGGCGCGGGCCGCTCACCGGGCTGCTCGATCATCTCGGCAGTCAAGATGTTTTGCAACTGCTTGTCGAAGGTGGGCCGACCGTGGCGGCGTCGTTTCATCGCGAGAAACTCGTCGACCGATATGTGTTTCATCTGGCCCCGGCGTTGAGCGGCGGCGGCGACGCCCTGCCGATTTTCTCGGGGCGCGGTATCGCCACGATGAAAGACTTGTGGCGCGGAAAAATCGTCTCGACCAGTCAACTTGGCGACGACATCGAGGTAGTGCTCGCACCCAAAACATCAAACCCGGAGAAACGCCGATGAAACAGAAGGCCAAAGCGACAACCCCGGAGACGGTTTTTGCGCCGATCGAGGAGATCGTCGCGGCGATCGGTCGGGGCGAACTCGTGATCATGGTCGACGACGAAGATCGCGAGAACGAAGGTGACCTGATCATGGCGGCGCAATTCGCCACACCCGAAAAACTGGCGTTCATGATTCGCCACACCTCGGGCGTCGTGGTCGCGCCGATCACCGGCGATCGATGCGACGACCTTCGCCTGCCGATGATGGTCGGCAACAATACCGAGAGCCACCGCACCGCGTTCACGATTTCGGTCGACCTGTTGGAGGGCACGAGCACGGGCATCTCGGCCGCAGATCGAGCCGCGACGTTGCGCGCGCTCGCCGACCCCAAAATTTCTCACGCGGCGTTCGCCCGACCCGGGCACATTTTTCCGCTGCGATCGCGCGACGGCGGGGTGCTCAAGCGCGCCGGCCACACCGAGGCGGCGGTCGATCTCGCCCGCCTTGCGGGTTGCGAACCTGCAGGCGTGATCTGCGAAATTCAAAATGACGACGGCACGATGTCGCGCCTGCCCGAACTGGAGAAATTCGCCCAACAACATGGGCTTTTGATTTCATCGATTGCCCGACTGATCGAATATCGCCGCCACAGCGAGAGGCTCGTCGAACGAATGGGCTCGGCGTCGGTGCCGACCGAGTGGGGCACCTTCGAATGTGTCGCCTATCGCAGCAAGATCGACGGCATCGAACATTTGGCGTTCGTGGTCGGTGATCCGAGCACCCCTGCACCGGTGCTGACCCGAGTGCACAGCGAGTGCCTGACCGGCGACGTGTTCGGCAGCCGTCGTTGCGACTGCGGGTCGCAACTCGCCACGGCGATGCGAGCCGTGCAGAAAGAAGGCCGAGGCATCGTCGTCTATCTGCGCGGTCACGAAGGTCGCGGCATCGGAATCGGGCACAAGATTCGGGCATATTCGTTGCAAGACGAGGGGCTCGACACGGTGGATGCAAACCTCGAACTCGGCTTGCCGATCGACAGCCGCGAATACGGCATCGGCGCGCAGATCTTGGCCGATCTCGGTGCGCGAGAGTTGCGACTGATGACCAACAATCCCGCCAAATACGGCGGCATCGCCGGCTACGGGTTGAGCGTCGTCGAACGCGTGCCGATCATCACCAGAAGCACCCCCGAGAACTCCGCATATTTGGCCACCAAACGCGACCGCCTCGGCCACTTTTTCAGCGACACGGAGAACCAATGACAAGATTCAAGTTTGACGCGACGAAATCCGACAATCGGGCGTTGCGGGTCGGCATCGTCTGTTCGCGGTTCAACGAGTTCATCGTCGAGGCGCTGCTCGCCGGCGCCCAACGCGGTCTCGAAAAATGCGCGATCGACCCGAATAACGTCGATGTGTTTTGGGTTCCGGGCGCCTTCGAAATTCCTCTCGCCGCACGCACCATGGCGACGTCTGGTCGCTACGAGGTTCTGGTCGCGCTTGGTGCCGTGATTCGTGGCGACACAGCCCATTTCGAATATGTCGCCGGGCCGTGCAGCGACGGCATCGCCCGTGTGCAACAAGACACGGGGTTGCCGATCGGCTTCGCCGTTCTCACGACCGAGAACGTCGAACAGGCCATCGAACGCTCGGGTCCCGACGCGGGCAACAAGGGTGAAGAGGCGGCGATCGGCGCGATTGAAACTTGGCACGTGCTGCAGGCGATTCGCGCGCCAAGATAGCGACCAGACCACACATCTCGACTCGCCGGCGCGCAAATCGCGCCACGAAACGGAGTCATCATGGGCCTCGCCCACTTTGCTCTCGTTGCAGTCTCGAGTGTTTTGACCGCCTCAACTTCGCCCCCGGCCATCGGCGTACCCGACGCTCGAAAAGATCTCGAATTCGTCCACAAAATGGTTTTTCAAACCGAACTCGGCAACTTCGATCGCTCGCGATTCATGCTGCGCCGCCAATACAGGTGGTTCGACTGGACGTCCGACGGCTGCTCGGTGCCGATCGTCGGCGGTGAGGGTCGGTCTTTCAACTTCACCGCGGCGTGTCGACGGCACGATTTCGGTTATCGCAACCTGAAGCTTCTCGATCAGCGCTACAACTGCGCGAATCTCGCGGCCGGTTCGATCTGTAGCTCCGCGGCTTGGTCGTTCGGCAGGTTCTGGAATGCCGAATCACGACAACAGGTCGACGAGCAGTTCAATCGCGACATGCTCAATAGTTGCGCCAAGCGACTGCGCTCGTTTCGCGTTCGGTGCGAAGCCTGGGCGCTGACCTATTTCACCACGGTGCGTGCGGCCGGTGGGCCCTGATGTTGTTGATGTTTGACCGCGAGCATCATCACTTGGAACAAGATTTGGGCGGTCGCACCCCAGATCGTCTCGTCATCCAAATAAAAAAAGTTGATCCTAAACTCGCGGTCGTCGAACGACCAATGTTCCTGACTATACGTGTCTTTGCGCACCAGGTCTGACAAAGCCACGCTGAACACCCGGTCGACCTCGCCGCTCGACAGTCGCCACTCGGGCGGCGACGCGTACGTGGCGACAATCGGCACGATGTGCGAGTTGCTGGCCTCCGTCGCCATGCCATTCAGTTCGCCGACGACGCTGGCCGAACTCGGCTCGATGCCGATTTCTTCGTGCGTCTCGCGCAACGCCGCGGCGACGACGCTCTCGTCATTCTCGAGACACCCGCCCGGAAACGAAATCTCGCCGCGATGGTTTTCCATCGATTGTGAGCGGCGGGTCAGTATCGCTTCGACGCCGCGTTGCGATTCGAACAACCCGACCAGCACCGCCGAGAGCCGGGCTTCGGCCGACGGGCGACGCAGGTTCTGGTCGGGCACGAACGCCCGCAGCGCATCCTCGACGGCGCTGAGCGATTGCAGCGCGCGCGTATCGAGATTCAGCCAAGGATTGTGATCGATGATCCGAAAACTCTTCGGTCGCGGAATAACCTGCGCGCCACCGGCCCGCATCGCGCTATTTTTCGCCCGGCACCCAACCACGCGCGGCCAAATCTTGCAACACCACGGCGAGGCCCGCTGTTTTCATCGACGCCAGGGTGCGACCGGGCTGTTCTTCCCCGCGCTCCCATGACTCCCATGCGGCGAGAATTTTCTTGATGTCGGGGGCTGGTGCTTCGAAACTCATTGCCTCAGCCTAACTGCCGGTCGAAGACGCGATTTTTATGGCTGGCGAAATACTTTTTTCGTGTAGTTGGTCGTCAACGCGATGACGATGATCGCCACGGCCATGGCGAACAAAGTAGTGCGCGTCGGCTGGTCGACATCGAGCAGAAATGATCCCGCAAACAGCGCGACGACGAACAACCAGTCGATGATTCGATGCGCGTTGCGCGGCACGAGCTTGTATGCGCTGAGCGGGCCGTCGGCGACCGCATTGTTGATCAGCAACGCGATGCCGTAACCCGCCACGACGAACGGGTGTCGCGACTGCGCGCTCATCAAGATGAGCGCCGCCGCGATCAGATACTCGACAATCTGATGTAACCAAAAACCTCTTTGTAAAGAAGCTATGGCTTACATCATCCCCATTCCGCCACCGGGCATGCCTCCGCCCCCTGCTGGCGCGGCGGCCTTCTCGGGTTTGTCGGCGACCAGACATTCGATGGTGATCACCAAAGCGGCGATCGACGCGGCGTTTTGCAACGCTGCACGGGTCACTTTGGCGGGGTCGATGATGCCGGCCTTGACCAGGTCGACGTATTCGCCCGTTGCCGCGTTGAGACCGGTGCTGCCCTTGGCCGCTTCGACCTGCTGCACCGCGACGGCGCCTTCGATGCCGGCGTTGTCGGCGATCGCCCGGGTCGGAGCCGTCAGCGAGTCATAGACGCTGCGGGCGCCAGTGGCCTCGTCGCCGTCAAGACCCTTGATCACCTTGAGCACGCTCTCGCGACTGCGCACGAGGGCGGTGCCGCCACCGGCGACCACGCCTTCTTCGATCGCTGCTCGGGTTGCCGAGACGGCGTCTTCGATGCGGTGCTTCTTCTCTTTGAGTTCGACCTCGGTTGCCGCGCCGACCTTGATCACCGCGACACCACCGGCGAGTTTGGCCAGTCGTTCTTGCAGTTTCTCGCGATCCCAATCGGAGTCTGTGTTGTCGATTTCGGTCTTGATCTGGCCGATTCGGCCTTTGACCTCGTTCTTGTCACCGGCACCGTCGACGATCGTCGTCGTCTCTTTGGTGATGATGATGCGCTTGGCGCGGCCCAACAGATCGAGGGTCACGTTTTCGAGTTTCAAGCCCACCTCTTCGCTGATCACCTGACCGCCCGTCAAAACCGCCATGTCTTGCAGCATCGCCTTGCGACGATCGCCGAAGCCCGGGGCCTTGACAGCCGTCGAATTGAAGGTGCCACGAATCTTGTTGACGACCAAAGTCGCGAGAGCCTCGCCCTCGACGTCTTCGGCGATGATCACAAGTTGCTTGCCCGTCTTCATCACGCCTTCGAGCACCGGCAACATCGATTGCACCGTCGTGATCTTCGACGAATAGAACAAGATGTAGGCGTCTTCAAGAACGGCCTCTTGGCGGTCCTGGTCGGTGACGAAATATGGCGAGAGGTAACCCTTGTCGAACTGCATGCCCTCGGTGAAATCGAGTTCGATGCCGAAAGTGTTCGATTCTTCGACGGTGACCACGCCGTCTTTGCCGACTTTGTCGATCGCGTCGGCGATTACTTTGCCGATCGTCGCATCGCCCGCCGAGATCGTGGCGACGCTGGCGATATCGGTCTTGTCGTCGACTTCTTTGGCCTGGCTCTTGAGCGATTCGACCACCGCGACCACTGCCTTTTCGATGCCGCGCTTCAGCGCCATCGGGTTCGCACCGGCGGCGACGTTGCGCATGCCGTGGGTGACCATGGCTTGGGCGAGAACAGTGGCGGTCGTCGTTCCGTCACCGGCGACGTCGTTCGTCTTGGTGGCGACTTCTTTCAGCAACTGGGCGCCCATGTTTTCGAACGGGTCGTCGAGTTCGACTTCTTTGGCCACCGACACACCGTCGTTGGTGATCGTCGGCGCGCCGAACTTCTTGTCGAGCACCACGTTTCGACCTTTTGGCCCGAGCGTTACTTTGACCGCGTCGGCCAAACTGTTGACACCGGCTTCGAGTGCGCGGCGTGCTTCTTCGTTGAACTTAAGAATCTTTGTCATCTTGTGTCCCTGTGATTATTTTGAAACGATCGCCAACACGTCGCGGCTGGTGAGAATCAACAGATCGTCACCCTTGTGTGAAACTTCGGTGCCGCCGTATTTCGAATAAAGAACGACGTCGCCAACTTTGATGTCGAGCGGCGTGTGCTTGCCGGTGTCATCGCTCCAGCGACCCGGGCCGACGGCGACAACGGTGCCCTCTTGCGGCTTTTCTTTGGCGGTATCTGGAATCACGAGGCCAGAGGCGGTCTTCTCTTCGGCTTCGTTCGGCTTGACCACAATCCGGTCATCGAGTGGCTTTAGGTTCATGTTGGTTCCTTGTTCGCTTTCGGGTTGTTTCGTTGATTTCTCGCCCCCGAGATGCGGTTAGCACTCGAGTGGGGCGAGTGCCAAGGCTATTGACAAACGCCTATTTTTCCAACCCAAATCGCTCGGTCGGCCCCTCGGCAGAGCCGGCCAGCCGCGAAATCTGGACGCCCACCTGGCTCAGTTGCCGACCCAAAAGTCGCGCCGAAAGACCCACAACCGTGTCCCGATCACCGCGCACTTCTGCCACCAGTCTTGCCCCCAAACCCTGCACCGCATACGCGCCAGCCTTGCCCAACGACTCGCCCGTGCCGATGTACCAGTCGATCAATTCGGGCGACAAGACTCGCAGCACAACTTCGGCCGTGTCGCAACCGTCGGCGCTCGTGCCTTTGTGGCGCACGCTCACCGCCGTGTGAACGAAATGCGACTTGCCGGATAATTTTTGGATCATCCCGCGCGCCTCGTCGAGACTCTGCGGTTGACCAAATATTTCGCCATCCAACGCCACGGTCGTGTCGGCGGCGATCACCACGCACGACCGATCGTGTCGGGCCGCGACCGCGTCGGCTTTGGCGGCGGCAACCCGACAAACATAGGCGATCGGATCTTCGCCGACTTCAGGTGTCTCGTCGATCTCCGGTGAATCGACCACGAATTTCAGATTCAGTCTTTCGAGAATCTCGCGCCGCCGCGGTGAACGCGACGCCAGAACAATTTCTGTCGGCATTGTGAAGGTCAGCTTCGCGCCAATTTTTTATCCGCCACTCATGTAGGTCAAGGTCGCATCATCGGGGGCGACGAGATCGTCGAGGCTTTGGAGAAACCCGTGCGGCAAAACGATGTTCACCGGGCCGTTGCTGTGACCGCGCACGAACCGTTCGCCACCTTCGACGATGCTCGCCGCGGGGTCGCATTGATCGATCAACCGTCGCAACTGGTCGATGCTCGACACCTCGCCGAACTGTCGGCGCAACTCGCCACCCACGGGATACCCGGTCAAGTACCAACCGGCATGTTTGCGAAACTCACGAATGCCGCGCGTGGCCGGAAAGTGCGCCTCGAGAGCGACGGCGTGGCGCAACATCACATCGGTGACCCAGCCCAACTTCGGCGTGGCGGGTATCGGCTCGTTGTTGAAAACCGCGATGATGTCGCGAAACAGCCACGGCTTGCCCAAACACCCGCGACCGATCACGACGCCGTCACAGTTGGTTTGACGCATCATCAAAAGCGCGTCGTTGGCCTCCCAGATGTCGCCGTTGCCAAAAACCGGAATCTCCGTCACGGCGTCTTTCAATTCGGCGATCGCCTCCCATCGGGCAAACGGCGCGTAATGCTGTTGGGCCGTGCGCGCATGCAGTGCGATCGCCGCCACGCCCGCATCTTGACAGATCAAGCCGGTGTGAACATGGGTCAACAAATCGTCGTTCAAACCGATGCGAAATTTGCACGTCACGGGAATGCCGAACGATCCCGCCGTCTTCACCGCCGCCTCTACGATTTCACGCAGCAAATTCTTCTTCACAGGCACGGCCGCGCCACCGCCGCGTCGCGTGACCTTGGGGGCGGGGCAACCGAAATTCAGATCGATGTGATCGACGGCGTGACGACGACCCAGTTGGGTGATCGCATCGGTCATGATTTTCGGGTCGCTGCCGTATAGCTGCAAACTGCGAAACGATTCATCGGGCCCGAAGGCGATCATCGCCTCGGTTTTGGGGTTTTCGTGGACGAGCGCGGCGGCCATCACCATCTCGTTCACATAGACCAAGCCCGGGCCAAACTCGCGGCACAGCGTGCGAAACGGTTGATTGGTCACACCCGCCATCGGCGCCAGAACCACGGGTGGCCAGACACTGTGCTCGCCGAGTTGCAGTGGCTTGGCGGCCACGACGGGCGAGGCGGTTTGATTCGTCATGCCGGCTCGACGCTCAAACCCATATTCGGGTACGCGCCGAGGTCGATTCGCGACCCGCCGCTCAAGTTGAGTCGATGCCACCCCGCCGAGGCGATCATCGCCGCGTTGTCGGTGCACATCGCCATGCTCGGCAGCACGAGACGAAAGTCTTTTGTCGCACACGCCCGCGAAATCTCGGCGCGCAGCAACGAGTTTGCCGCCACGCCACCGCCAATGGCGATGGTTCGAGCGTCCAGATCGATCGCCGCGCGCATCGTCTTGGCCACGAGCACATCGACCACCGCGCTTTGAAACGACGCCGCGATGTCGCTCGTCTTTGCCGTTTTGTGTTTGCGGACATGGTTGATCACCGCGGTTTTTAATCCGCTGAAAGAGACGTCCAACCCGTCGTTGAGCATCGCCCGCGGAAAATCGATGGCTTGCGCGTCACCCATCTTGGCGAGTTTGTCGATGACCGGGCCGCCGGGGTAACCCAAATTCAGGAATCGCGCGACCTTGTCGAAGGCCTCGCCCGCCGCATCGTCGCGGGTCTGACCGACGATCTTGTAGTCGCCGGGTCGGCGAACTTCGACCAGCATCGTGTGCCCGCCCGAAACCAACAACACCAACATCGGGAACTCGACGTTCGGGTCGTCGAGCAACGCCGCATAGAGATGCGCCTCGAGATGATTGACCCCGACGAACGGCACGCCAATCGTCAGCGCCAACGCCTTGGCCGCCGAGACGCCGACCAGCAATGCGCCGATAAGCCCTGGCCCGACGGTGGCCGCGACCGCGTCAACTCGATCAAAACCCAAACCCGATTTGGCCAACGCCTGGTCGACAACCGGTGTGATCGATTCGAGATGGGCGCGACTGGCGATCTCGGGCACGACCCCGCCGAATCGGGCGTGAATGTCTAGTTGCGACGCGACCACCGAGGACAGCACGTCGTTGCCACCCATCACGAGGGCGGCGGCGGTTTCATCGCAACTCGTCTCGATTCCGAGCACGACCGTCGCCGAGTCGGCTTGCAGTTCGCGCCTCACATTCGGCTCAATTCGATCTTGCGCAAGCGATCGGTGAATTCGCTTCGTTGCACCCCGGCGCACCACATCACGACCGCGTCGTCGCGGTTTTCATAATAGTTTTTGCGCACCCCCGCGGGCACGAAACCAAATCGGCGATACAGATTTTGCGCCGAGATATTCGTGTGACGAACTTCGAGCGTCATCGCCTCGCAACCGCGACGGTTCGCCTCCCACGCCAGATCCAGCAACAGTTCGGTGGCGACACCTCGGCTTCGCCATTGCGGATGCACCGCCAGATTCGTCAAATGTGCATCGGCTTCGACATATAGCAACCCGCCGTAACCCACGATCTCTTCGCCAACCGTGCCGACCAAATAGTGTCGCTTGCCGGCGCGCACCTGCTCGAGCTCCTCGACGAATACCTGGGCCGTCCACGGACGCGGATACACCTGTTGCTCGATCGGCATGATCTTGCGAATATGGGCGCGTCGCATCGGCTCGACGATCAAACATGGTGGCTCGCCGCTTGCCGACGCGACTTCGGTTCGAGCAGCGCGCTCGCTTGTGTCTTCGCCTCGGGCGCGAACGAATCGATCCAAGATGCTCATCGCTCACCCCACCTGGCTTCGGGTCAACCAGTTGATTTCGGCGTCGGGCGCACGCAGATATAGCGCCTGAAGTTGGGTCGCGGTTTGCCATTGTTCGTGCAACGCCAGATCGGCGGCGATCAACGCCAACAGGGTCGCATCGGGTCGCGAGAGTTGCTCGCTCGCCCACTCGACCGAAACGGCCGTCGTTTCAAGTTCGTCGTTGATTTGATTCCTGTACCGAAGGGCGCCGTTGCCGACGATCAATGCGTCCTGACCCCGATCGACGATGTCGACGACGCAGTCGCCAAAGGTTCCGACCCGCGGTGGTTTGACCTCGAGACTCGAGCCGACATCGTTGCGATACAACGCCCAATACAACTCGCCGCGTCGGGCATCGATCGTCGAGACCACGACCCGATCGGTCGTCGAAACCGACCGCGCCAGGATATCGAGGCTGGAGACGCCGATTATCGGCACGTTCAAAACTTGGGCGATCGACTTGGCCGAGGCGATGCCGACCCGCATGCCGGTGAACAGACCGGGGCCGACATCGACCGCCACGACATCGACCTCGGAAACTGCGACGTCGGCCTGGCGGCAAACCGCGTCGATCATTGGTGCCAACTGCTCGGCATGGCGTCGATCGCTTGTCACGTGCGCGCTGGCCAAAAGTTTCTTTGAGTTGTTGACCGCCACGCTCACCGCGTCGGTAGATGTATCGATGGCCAAGATGATCATGCTCTCAGCCTCGCGCCAAAACCTTGAAACTGCGGCTCAATTCATCGCCCAATTTCTGCATTCGGCCAAGCCACTGCGCGCCTCTCGGCTCGATCGTGATCAGCCGCGACTCGGTTGTTTGCTCGCCCGGTTCATCGATCACGGCGTCGCCATGGCTGAAACTCACCACCAACGCATCACCCAATTCGTCGCCGACAACATCGCCCCACTCGACAACCACGACACCGCCCGCGTCTTGCAGTTCGTCGAGACCCAGATCGACAAGTTCGCCGGTGCGCTCGAGTCGAAATAGGTCGGCGTGGTGCAGGGCCAGGCGCCGCGAGCGATAGTTGTGCAGCAGATTGAAAGTGGGCGAAGTGATCGTCTCGGTGACACCCATCGCCTTGCCCAGGCCCTGGGTGAAAGTCGTCTTGCCCGCGCCCATTTCACCGCTGAGCACGATCATGTCGCGGGGTCGAACCAGTTTGGCGATGATTCGAGCCAGCGTCTCGGTTTGGCCGAGAGAGTCGATACGCAGTTTCATCAAGACGGTCTTCTATTGATTCAGATAGACGCGCGGCACTCGAGAACTGATCGCGCAGACTATTTCGTAACCGATCGTGTCGAGTTTAGTGGCGATGTCGTTGGCCGAAATCGTCTGGCCCAGCTGTTCGCCGAGCAAGACGACATCGTCACCGATTTTCACGTCCAAGTCGCCGCAATCGACCATCATCTGATCCATCGTCACCACGCCCGCGATCGGGCATCGCCGACCCGCGATCAGCACCTCACCGCCCGATTTCCATAAACGGCGCGGGACGCCGTCGGCGTAACCCAGCGGCAGCGTGGCGACAGTCGCCTCGCGCTCGAGCCGATGACGCAGACCATATGAAACGCCCTCACCCGCGGCCAGACGCTGCACATGGCTGACGCGCGCGCGCCACGCCAAGGCGGGCCGCAATTCGGTGGCGTGCGCCTGCATTTCGACACTCGGACTTATGCCGTAGAGCGCGACTCCGACGCGCACAATGTCCGTCTGGCCCGTCAGGTCGCGCAGCGTCGCCGCCGAATTGGAGATATGCACATGCTTGGGTCGCATCGATCGTCGGTCGAGTTCGGCGATGAACTCGGCGAATCGTCGGGTCTGATTCGCCGTCTCCGCATGTTGCGGCAAATCGGCGGCGGCAAAATGTGTATAGACACCCTCGAGTTTCAACGACGACAACGACGAAATCTGTTCGACCCTCGACATCGCCGATTCGACCGGTGCGCCGACCCGATGCATTCCGGTGTCAACTTTCAAGTGCACGGCGCCGACGGTTTTCAGGCGCGCCGCAGTCTTGGCATATTCGGCGATCGTCGCCTCGTTGTACAGCGTGGCGACGACGTTGTCGCCCAGCATTTGTTCGAATGCGACCGGTGGTTGCTCGCTGACGACGAGAACCGGCGCCGCAATCTCGGCCATGCGCAGTTGATGGGCCTCGTCGGCCAGCGCCACGCACAAACCCTGGGCACCCGACTCGAGCGCCGTGCGGGCGACTTCGATCGCGCCGTGCCCGTATCCGTTGGCCTTTACGGTCGCCCACAACTGAGCCCGACCCGCGCGACGGGCGAGCAGCGCGGTGTTGTGGCGTATCGCCGCAAGATCAACCTCGATCCACGCCCAACGATTCAGCTCGACCATGAAACTGTCCGCTAGATGCTGGCGACAACGGCCACGGCCGTATCGCTGGTGTGCGAGAGCGAGACGTGCCAACCCTTGACACCGCGTTGCGCCGCGAGCTGGGCGGCGCGACCCACGACCACGAGTTCGGGTGCGCCTGTCTTTTCATTGCGGACCGAAACATCGCGCAGATCGAAAGCCCCGAGCCCGACACCCAGCGCCTTCATCGCCGCTTCGCGCACGGCGAAACGCGCGGCCAAACTTGCGGTGATGTCGGCGTCGGGGCTGCGCCGTGTCAGCGACTCAATTTCGGCGTCGGTGAAAACTCGCGCGCGAAGATTGGGCGTGCGAGCCAACGCATCGCGAAACCTTTGCACGTCGACGATGTCGACACCCAGCCCGATCATCGTTGCTACTTGCCCGTTCGCCAAAGATCGGCCATCTCGCTGATCGGCAAGATCAACAAGTCGGCCACCGAGACTTCGGCCAAACGATCTTCCCTGAACGAGCCCTCGGTCTCGGTCACCCAGTCGACCAACCTGTCGTATCGACGGTCGTAGCCCTGCAGCACCGCGCGCATCGCGGTCACGGGCAGGCGCTCATGAAACAACACGTGCAACAAGGTGATGCCCGTGGTCTGGCCGCTCTTTGTCTCGGGCACCATGATCACGGTTCGATTGTCGCTTCGACCCCGCACCACCAAAACCTCCTGGTCGCTGGCCACTCTGCGCTTCGTACCGACGAGGTTCGAGTTTCTTTCGACGCGCGAGGTCAGGTTCTTCGACATTCCGCCACGATCGACGATCGCGATCGTCGCGGTCGAGCCCTGAACATCCCCGTCGATCCGATATCTGGTGAAACCCGTGACGGAACTGACCGCGGCATCCAAGTCGGCGACGATCTTCAGCACCCGATATGAAAGACGCTCGCGAGCCACACCGGCTTCGAGCAGGCTCTTCACCAACTTGCGATCGAACAAACCCTCGTCGCTGCGAGAAATACCGACCGTCACCGTCTTTGCCTGGTGCTTGATCGCGTCCACGGGTCTTGTCAATTCGTCGATGCCGCGGGTCAACGCGCTGGTCAGATCGTCGAGCAACAACTCGGGCGACGCGATCTTTCCCGAACTGCGTTGATACGCCTGCACCGGATCATTCGACAATGTGTCGCGCAACATCGTCACGATTCGCACCGCCGTGCTGGCCTCGAGATTGCCGTCATAATTTCCGGTCGCCAACGCGTCGGTAAACCGTGTCGCGGGCACGCCCAAGTCCGTGCGAATTTTCCCCACCAACTCGTTCGCATCACCGCCTCTTTCAACGGCGTGCTCGACCACCTCGCGGGCCTCGCGCAACGGCCGGGCCAAGGCGTCGATCGCGAGCGCCGCCTCGTAGCCGAACAGGTGTCCGACCATCACGCTCAATATGAACGACAAACTGCTCTCGACATTCGGCACCAACAGCAGCGCGGCCGCGGCGTCGAACCTGGTCTGGCCGGCGTTGGCCACGACGATCGGCAACGCCTTGTGCGCCCGATAGATGGCGATTTCTTTCGCCACGTCCGAGGCGGTCCCCTCGAGCAAACCGGTGGCACAAACAAAAATCAAGGGCTCACACGAAAGATCGATGTGCTTTTTATCCTCGGTCGAGTCGCTTGAAATCGACTTGTAGCAAAGTTCCGACAATTTGATGCGGATTTCCTGTGCGGCGATCGTGTTCATGCCGTTGCCAACCACCGTCCAATATCGGCGCGACGAGGCGAATTGTCGCGCGGCCGCGGCGATCTGCGGGCGTGTCTCGAGAACTTCGACGAGCGCATCAGGAATTCGCCTCAGCCCCGTCAGCAGCGCGTGTCGGGCCTTGTCGCTCGACTTGTTCATCGCCTTCGACAACGCGCACGCGTAAAGCGCGCCCGCGGCAACCTGCGCATAGAACGCTTTCGTGCTGGCCACGCTCATCTCGACATCTCTGCCATCGGACGTATACATCACTCCGTCGGCCTTCTCTGAGAGTTCGCTGCCTCGACGATTGACTATCGCCAACACGCCCGCCCCGCGTGACCTGGCCAAATCGACCGTCCGGTTGGTGTCGGTGGTCGTGCCACTTTGGCTGACCGCGATGACGATCGTGTCGGACATATCGAGTTCGAGCCCGAAACCCGACAGTTCACTCGCCAACTGGGCTTCGATGCTCAGGTCAACTCCGATCAGTTCCTGCAAAAGTTTGGCCAGTGCCTGACCCGCGACGGCCGCCGTGCCCTGCCCGACGACGCGAACTTTCTTGATTTGTCCCGAACCCAAGCGACTGCGAATCGACTTGGGAAATACTTTTTCGCCCAATTCGGTGGTCAGGACTCCGTCGACCTCGACGATGCGGCCGCGCAGTGTCTTTCTGAAACTCTCGGGAGCCTCGGCGATTTCTTTGGCCAAGAAATGCTTGTGGTCGCCACGATTGATGTCGCGGGTTGTTATCTCCGCGCACAGCACATTGTCTTGACCCAAAGAAATTTCACGACCGTCGTAGGAACGGAGCCGAATGCCGCTCAATTCGCCGGCTTTCTCGGCCGACAATGTCGCCACTTGGCCGCGGCTCGAAGCGTTGTCTGTTTCGACGAGCGCCTCGCCATCCATGCGCACATAGTTCATCGTCTCTTCGACCACGCCATATGGCTCGCTCGCCACCACGAATCGATCTTCTGCCAACCCGATGCACAATCCTTGACCGCTGCCGTGCAGTGCGAGCAAAAGTTTCGTCGGCTCGGTCGCGCTGGCCGCGGCGATCGCCACCGAACCCTCGAAATGCGACACCGTCTCGCGAAATGCTTCGCTCAAATCAGAATTCACCGCGAGTCGACGCGAGACCAACGCGGGTATCACCTTGGCATCGGTGGTTATCGGCCCGGCCACGCGCAACCCGTGTTCGACTCGCAAGTCGGCGTGGTTGTCGACGTCCCCGTTCAGCGCCGCGACCAGATAGGCGTCGTCGTATTTGCCCTCGAGTTCTTCGCTGTTTACCGGATGCGCGTTCGGCTCAGAGATGATGCCGACGCTCGCCCAACGCGTGTGCGCCAGAACCGCCACCTGCGAATCGGGTTGCGAGATGCACAACCGCAACAGATCATCGGCCATCACGGCATTGCGCATCGCACGGGTGTTGTCGCCCAACTCGCCGATTTCGGCCGCCGCTTTGTAAACGAACGACCAGGCATTCTCGGTCATTCGCACCGCCCCCGACATGAACAAGGCGTCATCACCACGACCAGCCAGCAGTGCCACGACGTCTCTGTCGGTGGCTTTCAACCCGTGATTCGAAACCAGCACGTGAACTCCGGCCGAATCTCGTCCGCGAACTTCGAGACGATCCAAACCCGAGAAAGCTTGCTGAATCGAAAAATAGCCGCTCCGCGCCGACGCCGAAGCGCCCTGACCCGCCAGGGCGTCCACCAACTTGGCGGTGCGAATTCGGTCGTTGCGCAACTCCCAAATCGCGTCTTTGGCCCTCGTGATTTCTTCGAGCACGTGCTCGGATTTTTCTGATTGCGGGCTTGCCGACTTCTCGAGCGAAACCTCGTATGCCGAGACCATCGATTCAAGTTGATCGATGCGCGATGTCATCGAGGCGATGAGCTGGTGATTGTCGGCCATGCAAAACTGCCCGGCATCTCCGCGCAGCAATTTGTCGACGGTCGTTACCGTCGCGGCAAGTCGATCGATGTAGTTCTTCGCACCCGCCTCGAGCGCCGAGTCCAAGAGCCTCAAAATCTCCTTGGCCGTCGGCGTGTTTCGGCTCGTCCTGCGGCTGAGCACGCAGATGATTCCGCACATGGTTTTTAGTCTACTTTCGGCTCTTTATCCGCCGAGCCGAGACGTGATCGAGTCGACGAGTTTTGCAGCCACGCTTTCGGCAACGGACTGCTCGGTGGCTTCGACCATCACCCGCACCAGATTTTCGGTTCCGCTGGCGCGTACGAGCACTCGACCGTCTTGCCCCAAAAGTCTTTCGCCCAAGGCCAGCTCGGGGGCAAAGGACCGCTCACCTTCGGAGACCTGCTTCGAAACCTTTACGTTGCGCAACACTTGCGGAAAACTCGTCATCGAACTCGACGCGATCTCGCTCAGTTTCAACCGGGTGCCGACGAGCATCCTCGCCAAGACGAGCGCCGCGAGCAATCCGTCGCCGGTGGTCGCCAAGTCGCGGTAAACAATGTGTCCGCTTTGTTCGCCCCCCAAGACGAGATCGTTCTCTTCGAGCGCGACCAGAACCGCACGGTCGCCAACCGGCGTGGTCACGACCGCTATGCCATTGGTTTTCATCGCCCGATGAAAACCAATGTTCGTCATCACCGTGACGGCGACGCTGTTGTTGCGCAATACGCCGTTCTTTTTCATTTCAATTGCGCTCATCGCCATCAGGTGGTCGCCGTCGACGATCGAGCCGTTTTCATCTGCGGCGATCAGTCGATCGCCGTCACCGTCGAAGGCGACACCGAAATTGGCCCCGGCGTTTCTTACGGCGGCACTCAATGCTGCGGGATGTGTCGCGCCGCAATCGAGGTTGATATTGCGACCATCCGGGTTGTCGTTGATCGTCGAGATCTTGGCCCCAAGACCGACGAACACGGTCGATGCGATCTTGCTGAACGCACCGTTGGCGCAGTCGAGCACGACATGCAGATCTTTCAACGACACACGGCCCACCGCGTCGAGCAAAAACTCGCAGTATTCTTGCACCAGCGAAGCCTGATCCGTCGGCCGGGTTGACCGAACCGTTTTCGCCGCCTTGTTCGCTTCAACCGACGAGTTCTTGTCGTGCGAATCGCCGGTCGGCGAAGAACCGAGCCTCGACACGAGTTCGTGCTCGATCTCTTGTTGCTCGGCCTCGGAAAGCTTTCGACCGCCCCGACCGAACACTTTGATTCCGTTATCCGAATAGGGATTGTGCGACGCCGTTATCGAAATCGAGACGGCGTTTTGGGTCGATGCGGCGAATGCGATCGCGGGTGTCGGGGCGACCCCCATCAAACCGACTTCGACGCCTGCGGTCGTCAGCGCACGCGTGATTGCGGCTTCGAGAACGCTGCCAGATTCGCGGGTGTCGCGACCGACAAGCACCTTCGGTGCGTCGAGAACTTCGGCCACGACCACGGCCAGATTCGCGACATAACTTTCGGTTAGTTCGCTGCCGAACTTTCCACGAACACCATCAGTGCCGAATTTCAACACGGCTCAACGCTTTGTGTACTGCGGCGCCTTGCGTGCTTTCTTAAGACCGTATTTCTTGCTTTCTTTGCGACGCGAATCGCGGGTCAACAAACCCGCCTTCTTGAGAACTGGTCGCTGCGACGGATCAATTTCTACGAGCGCGCGGGCGATCGCCATTCGCAATGCACCAGACTGACCGGCGATGCCGCCACCCACGATGTCGGCGTCGACGTCGTAACTCGCCAAAGTATTGGTGATGCGCAGCGCCTCGGTCGACGAGTTTCGTTGCACTTCTGACGGAAAATACTCGGCGAATGCACGGGTATTGATCTTCACGATCCCGCTACCCGGTCGAAGACGAGCGCGACACACCGCCTGTTTGCGACGGCCTGTGGTCTGAGTCAATGGCTTTGTTCCCACGAGTTATCTTCCTTCTGTTGTCGTCGGTCAGCGAGCTTTCGCCTGTGCGATCTCGAAAACTTTTGGTGACTGTGCGGCATGCGGATGCTCGGCGCCCGGGTAGACCTGCAACTTCTTGATCATCTGGCGACCCAGCGGCCCTTTCGGCAACATTCCGCGAATCGAGCGACGAATCGCATCGCCGGGCTTGCGCTCCAAGAGGTGCGCGTAAGTCTCGCTCTTCAAACCGCCCGGGTAGCCCGAATAATCGTAAACAATTTCTGTGTTCGCCTTGTTCGACGTCAGGACGACTTTGGATGCATTGATGATCACGACATGATCGCCCGTGTCGATGCTCGGGGTGTACATCGGCTTGTGCTTGCCGCGCAACAACGTGGCGACTTCTGTGCACAACCGACCGAGAACCAAACCCTCGGCGTCGATGATGTGCCAGGCCCTTTGCACATCGGTTGTTTTTGCTGAATAGGTACGCATTGAAATCCTCGTCAAACGTTTGACCGTCGGATTGCCAGAAGCACTCGTTTTGACGGCCTAGTAAGGATACGGTCAAAAACCCTGAATTCACAATCGTGGTGCGCCGAATCAAACGGCACCGAGCCGGGTCGATCAGCCCAGAACCAAAGACTTCACCCGAGCAATCAGACCGCGATCAGATCGCCGCCAGAGCCTCGAGCAGCCAGTTTTCGACTTTGCGTGCGAAACTTTCGGACGAATAGTTGCTCGTCACGTGCGCGCGACAATCGGCCCTCTTGATTCGGCCGATTCGTCGCACCGCTTCGGCCATCTGCGTCAAGTTGTCGGGTTCGACCGTGAAACCAGTCTGACCGTCGACCACGATTTCGGCGGGTCCACCCCGTCGGTAAGCGATCACCGGCACGCCACACGCCAACGCCTCGATCACCACATTGCCGAATGCTTCGACCCATTTTGAAGTCACCAACAACGCCCGACATTGACCGAGCACGCGACCCAACTGCGCACTTGTGACAAAACCTTCATGACTGACCGATGCTCGCGGATATCGCGATTTCGCCCGTTGCAAATGATCGTTATCTTGAAGCAGTCCCCAGATTTTCAGTGGCAGACCCGTGCGCTCGGCAATCGCCACGGCGTCTTCGACGCCTTTCTCCGCCGAGACTCTGCCGACGAAACCCAGCGCGCCGTCAACAGAACCGTTGAACTGATAGTTGTCGAGCGCCACGCCACTGCCGACGATCCGCACGTCTGGCGACAAGCCTGAAAAACTTTCCGCTTGGGCGCGACTGTGCATCGCAATCGCCGCCTTGTACCTGATCGAGGTCTCGACGATGACTCCGTCCATCGCGTCGGTCAACGACGCCATCGAAACCAAATGCACGACCCGCGCACGAAACAGACCGGTGAGCCGCATCGGCAAAGCGTCATAGGCGAAATTCAAGACCACGTCGAACTTGTCTTGCTCGCGCCAAATCTTGTCCCAGATGTTTTCCAATACCGAGCCTTTGGCGATCGAGATCGGCTCACCGCGATCCGCGTCTTGGGTCGGCGTCTGCAGCGTGCCGTCGATCTGATTCACGGCGAAACCCGCGAGCACCGAACCTGACGGGGCGAAGATCTCGATCGAGTGTCCGAGTTTTTTCAACCCATTGGCCAAGATCTCCAGCGTCAGTTCGACACCGCCGCCCACGCCCGAACCGAGCGGCCCCACCGGTGTCGATGCAAAGGCGATGCGCATGCGGGTCGAGACTCGGCTATCTCAAGAGGCGGTGAACGTCGCCGTCACATCGGCCGGATATCCGACCGCGGTCAAAAACAGACCTTGCGGTGGCGCCAACTGCGAGGCCTCCGCGCGATCACCCGAGCGCACAAGGCTCATCATGTCGCTGCTCGGTCGCTTGCCGGCACCGATCTCGACGAATGTGCCGACCAACGAACGAACCATCTGATGGCAAAACGCGTTGGCCCGAATGTCGAATTGAAACGTCGAGTCGCCGACTTGTTTCCAGTTCGCAACCATCACGCAACGACGCAAAGACTTCTCGCGACTCGGCCCGCCGCTCGCATCGCCCAATTCGGGCCCCTCGAGATCGGGTTCGCCGCCGGGTTTGGGTCGACGGCAAAATGCCGAAAAGTCGTGCGTGCCGATGATCGGGTCGCACGCCAACTGCATCGCATGCAGGTTCAACGGCGCCATCACGTGCCACGACGAGGCAACCTTGAACGGATCGGGGAAATCGGAGTTGTAAACGAGATATTGGTAGTGACGCCAAATCGCCGAGAAGCGCGCGTGAAAGTCGTTGCTCGCCCACGAAATCTCCTTGACGATGATCTCGGGGCCACAAAGCGAATTCAACTGCTTGCGCAATGTCGGCAAGACGGTGTCGGCGTCGACATCGCAGCCGATCACCTGGCCCGTGGCGTGCACGCCGGCGTCTGTTCGACCCGCGGAAACCAGCGGAATGTTTCGTTGAAAAATTTGTTGCAGCGCGCCAGAAAGCGTGCCGGCCACCGTTTTCACTTTCGGGTTCACGGCAAAACCGTGGAATGTTCCGCCGTTGTAGGCGACAACCAAGCGCACGCGACGCATCGGTTTGAGGTTTGGCTAGATCAGTTCGATGCGCGCCATCGGTGCGTTGTCACCATGGCGCGGACCCAGTTTCAGAATTCGCAGATACCCGCCGTTGCGGTCGAGATATCGTGGCGCGACGACGTTGACGAGTTTGTTCGTCATTTCTTTGTCGCGCAGGTAGCTCTGAATCTGGCGAATGCGATGAATTCGCATCGGGCTCGAGCCTTGGGCCTTTTTCGCCTTGGTAATCAGCTTTTCGGCGATGGGTCGAAGAGCCTTGGCCTTCGACTCGGTGGTGACGATGCCCTCGGCGGCGAAAAGCGACGAGGCGAGGTTGGCCATCATCAACTTTTCGTGCGACGAACTACCGCCGTAACTTCTTGCGCGACGTGGTCTGCCTGGCATATCGAATCGTCTCCTTGATCAATCTCTTGATGGTTACCGCTATCAAGACCGAAGCGAGAGACCGCGCTCATCAAGCTTCTGCTTGATTTCTTCGAGGCTCTTTTGGCCGAAGTTTGTGATGTTCATCAGGTCTTCTTCTGTTCGGGTCAACAATTCGCCGATCGTGTTGATCTGACCACGCTTCAAACAGTTGCGCGGACGCTCCGAAAGATCGAGGTCTTCGATCGGAAGGTCGAGTTCTCCCGAGCCGCTCGAGTAACCCGAAACCTCGCCCAATTCGAGGGCGACCGGCTCGGCCGTCAAATTGGCGACCAGATCGACCAGCGAACGCAATGTCGCACCCGCCGAAGCCAACGACTCGATCGGCGTAATCGAACCGTCGGTCTCGATGTCGATGATCAAGTTGTCGTAGTTCGTCGACTGCTCTACGCGCGTCGGCACGACCTCGAACGAGACCCGACGAATCGGCGAAAAAATCGCGTCGATCGGGATGATTCCGATGGTCTTGCGCGCGCTGTCACGATCGGAGGTCGTATAACCCTTGCCACGCTCGACAGTAAGTTCGAACGCCAGTTTTCCTTTGCTCGAAAGGCTGGCGATCTTTTGCGACTTGTTGAGAATCTCGACCTCGGGTGGGCACTGAATGTCGCCCGCGGTGAACTCGGTGGGGCCCTTGACGTCGACGCTCAGCACGATCGGGTCGTCTGATGTCGACTGCAAGACGATGTCTTTCAAATTGAGGATAATCTCGGTCACGTCTTGGTGCACGCCCTCGATCGTGTCGAATTCGTGCAACGCCGATTCGAACTTCACCGATGTGATCGCCGCCCCGGGGATCGACGACAACAACATGCGGCGCAGGGAGTTGCCGATTGTGTGGCCAAGACCCGGCTCGAGCGGACCGACCGAAAATTTCTGGCGGTTGTTCTCTTCCGTACCGATCGGTTCTACTGTCGGGCGCTGGATTACGAGCATGATTTCTCCTCAGACCATTCTTTTTGGTTTTTACTTTGAATAGAGCTCAACGATCAATTGTTCGCGCACGGGCACGTCGATCTGCTCGCGCACGGGCAGTTCGCGAACGGTTACCTGCTTGCCCGCCTCGGCGACATCCAACCAGGCCACGACTTTACGGTCGAGCGTGTCGATGTTGTGCTGAATGACGATCATGTTTCCGCCCTTTTCGGACAACGTCACAACTTCGCCCTTTTGCAGGGTGTACGACGGAATGTCGACGCGCTTGCCATCGACCTTGATCAGGCCGTGGCTCACGAATTGCCGCGCCTGTGGACGAGATGCCGCCCAACCCGCTCGGTAAACGACATTGTCGAGGCGCAATTCGAGCAGGCGCAAAAGGTTTTCACCCGTCGGACCGCTCAGGCGCACCGACCTCTTATACAGGTTGCGAAATTGACGCTCGAGCAGGCCGTAAATGAACTTCGCCTTCTGCTTTTCTTGCATCTGGGCCAGATATTCACTGCCCGCACCCTTGCGACGCGAACGACCGTGGTGACCCGGCGGAAACGGACGACGCTCGAGTGCCTTCGAGCCCTTGGAGTTTTCGAAGACGTTGATGCCCAAGCGACGCGACAAACGAACTTTGGGACCTGTGTAGCGGGCCATGAGTTACGGACGCTTTCTCTTTGGCTGACGACAGCCGTTGTGCGGCATCGGCGACAAGTCTTTGATTCCTGAAACTTCGATGCCCAAGTTTTGAATTTGGCGCAGTGCGGTGTCGCGACCCGAACCCGGACCTTTGACGTGCACCTCGGCGCGACGCAGTCCGAGCTCCATCGCGGCGCGACCGGCTTTCTCGGCGGCCATCTGTGCGGCGAACGGCGTCGACTTTCGCGAACCACTGAAGCCCACGCCACCCGACGACGCCCATGCAATCACGTTGCCCTCGGTGTCGGTGACCGAGACGATCGTGTTGTTGAAGGTGCTCTTGATGTGCACGATGCCCGACGAGACGTTGCGACGCTCTCGTTTGCGCTTGCGAGTTACGGGTTTCGGATCGGCCATGATTACTTCCTCACCGCGACCTTCTTGTTGGCGACCGTCTTCTTCGGGCCTTTTCTCGTTCGGGCGTTGGTGTGGGTGCGCTGACCGCGAACCGGCAGGCCTTTGCGATGACGCGTGCCCTGATAAGAGCCGATCTCGACCTTGCGCTTGATGTCGGTCTGAACATTGCGGCGGCGGTCGCCCTCGACGCTGAGGTTGTTCTCGATGTAAATTCGGATCTTGTTGACTTCCGAGTCGGTGAGGTCGCGAACTCGTGTATCGGGATTGACGCCCGTCTCGCCGAGCAACTTCTTCGAGGTCGAACGACCGATACCAAAAATATAGGTGAGACCGATCTCTACGCGCTTCTCGCGTGGAATGTCGACTCCTGAAATACGTGCCATCTTTTTTCTCGCTCAGCCTTGTCGTTGTTTGTGCCGTGGGTTTTCGCAGATCACCATCACACGACCGTGCCGACGGATGACTTTGCACTTCTCGCAGATTTTTTTGACGCTGGTTCTTACTTTCACTTCACGCCCTCTTATTTAAAACGATAGGTAATTCGACCCCGGGTGAGGTCGTAAGGTGTCAGCTCCACTTGCACCTTGTCGCCGGGAAGGATTCGAATGTAGTTCATTCGCATCTTCCCCGAAATATGAGCCAAGACCGTATGACCGTTCTCTAACTCGACTCGAAACATTGCGTTGGGTAAGGATTCTGTGATCTTGCCTTCCAGCACGATTGCATCTTCCTTGTTTTTGGGCAAAGTTTCTCCGAACGGGTTTGGTTTTTTCTCTTATCGCCCGACGACCAAAGACCGTTTAGGGCGACTAATCAGGTTATCGGCGCAGGCCGGTTTCAACCACCGTTTTTAGGCGCTCGAACACCTCGTCGGGCGAACCCAGACCGTCTATCACGTGCAACGATCCGCGACCCCGATAATAAGAAATCAGCGGTGCCGTCAGGGTCTCATAGACATCGAGTCGGTGGTTGATCGCCGCGGGTCGGTCGTCGTGGCGCTGAGTCACCTGACCACCGCACTTTGCGCACTTCCAGTCGGCCGGTTCGCCCCCCGCGGCGGTGTAGATCGCCCCGCACGAGTCGCAGATCCGACGCGCCGAAAGTCGCCCGACGACCACGTCTCGCGTCACATCCAGGTCGATCACGAAGTTCACGGGTCGGGCCCGGGTTATTGAGTCGAACGCGGTCGCCTGGGCGATCGTCCGTGGAAATCCGTCGAGCACATAGCCGGCGACTCGGGCATCTTCTTGACCGATTCTTCCCTGCACCAACGAAACCATCAGTTCGTCGTCCACCAGTTCTCCGCGTTCGAGCACCGTCTTTGCCGCCCGACCCACGACTGAATCTTGTTTGACGGCGTTCCGCAGCATCTCCCCAGTCGAGATATGCGGCACACCGAAGTGTTGGGCAAGTCGCGAACTTTGGGTGCCCTTGCCCGCCCCTTGACGACCGAACATGATGATCCTCACCCCGGTACTCATAAGTGTTTTCCGATCCTCATGCGGATGAATCTCTGCGACAAACCTGCCGTCGCCAAGTTTATTGCTTCAGGAAACCTTCGTAATTTCTCTGCATCAATTGACTGTCGATCTGACGCATCAACTCGAGTGCGACGCCCACCGCGATCAAAACGGTCGTGCCGGCGAACGGAAACGACGAAACATTGCCGACCCACAACACGATGTACGGCAAGATCGCGACCACCGCGACGAACATCGCCCCCGGCAATGTGATTCGGTTGACGGTCTTTGCCAAGAACGATTCGGTCTGCTGCCCGGGACGAATGCCGGGAATAAACCCGCCCTGCTTGCGCAACTGGTCGGCCTGGCGAATCGGGTCAAAGGCGATCGAGTTGTAGAAATAGGCGAAGGCGACTATCAGGATTGAAAACACGCTGACATACAACAGGTTCTGGCTGTTGATCAGGTATTGGTCGACGAATCGGGCGATCGAGCCGCGCCAACCCTCGGCGCTTCCCAGCATGTTCGACAGCAACACCGGCAACAGCAACACCGAACTGGCGAAGATAATCGGCACGACACCCGACTGGTTCACCTTGAGAGGAATGTATGTGTTCTGACCGCCGTACATCTTTCGACCCACCACCCGCTTGGCGAACTGCACCGGCAACCGGCGTTGCCCCAATTCGACCCGAACGACGGCGATTATGATCGCCAACGTGAGCGCGATCAATATCGCAAAGACGATGTTTTTCTTCGTCTGCAACAACGAGTAATAACCGAACGGCAGATCGCTGACTACCGATGCGAAGATCACCACCGACATACCGTTGCCGATGCCCCGCTGACTGATCAACTCACCGATCCACATCAGCAACGCCGTGCCGGCAACCAAAGATGGAATCACGAGCAGCGCCCGTGGCATGAACGGATCCAACAGCACGACGTCTGGCGCGTTCGCGCTTGCACCAAAAAATGCCGAACCCCTGCCCTGACCGAAAATGAAAGTGAGACCTGCGCCCTGCAACGTGGCGATACCGATCGCGACGTAGCGAGTCCATTGGGTGATCTTTCGTTGTCCCGTTGCACCCTCTTGTTGCCATTGCTCCAATTTCGGAATGACCACGGTCAATACCTGCATGATGATGCTCGAAGTTATGTACGGCATGATGCCGAGCGCAAAAATCGAGAAACTACCGAACGCACCACCCGAGAACAGGTTCAAGAAACCGAGGGCGCCCTGGGACTTCGATGCCTCGCGCAACTGGCTGACCGCCTGCGCGTCGACCCCCGGCACCCGCAGCGCCACACCGAATCGATAGATCAACAGCATCGCCAAGGTGAACAAAACCTTGTTTCGAAGCTCCTCGACTTTGAAGATGTTTCCGACTTTTGCCACGAAGTTACCTCGTCTGTCGATCTAGAAGCGAACGGTTCGCATAATCTAGCGGTTGGTGAACTGACTACCCTTGGCCGGCGGGCGAACACCCTTGAAAGCGGGTGGCAAAATGACCACCGAACCACCTGCTGCGACGATCGCCTCTTGCGCCGACTTCGAAACGGCGTGCGCCGAAACCTTCACCGCGCGCGTTATTTTTCCGCGACCCAAGATTTTGATCATCTGACCCTTGTGCGCCACGCCGCCCGAGACGAGTTTCGCGGGGTCGACTTCGCTGACTGCCAACGCCTCGATCGCGTCTAAATTCACCGCGTAGTATTCGACACGAAACGGGTTGTTGAACCCTTTCAGTTTCGGAACGCGCTGCTTGAGGGGCATCTGTCCACCTTCGAAACCACGACGCACCGTGTTGCGTGCGAATTGACCCTTGGTGCCTCGGCCCGCCGTCTTGCCGCCTTTGCCACCGATACCACGGCCGACGCGCTTCGGCTTTTTTCGCGCTCCGTGACGAGGCCCGACTTGATCGACGCGCATGTTCATGCTCCTTTTTGTGTCACTTCGACGAGATGCGGAACCCTGGCGATCATGCCGCGAATTTCGGGGCGATCGGGAAGGGTGTTGACGTCACCGATCTTGCGCAAACCGAGGGCGCGCAGTGTCGCCTTGGTCTTGGGCATGATGCCGATCTGGGAACGAACTTGTTTGACCACGACTGTCGGACCCGTGTTCTCCTTGCGGGTCGGCTTGGCCGACTTGGTTTTGGCCGCAACCTTCTTCGCCGGTTTCGGGGTTTTCTTTGCGACGGTCATGGTTACTTCGGTCCGGTGGTCGTGGTTGTCTTTTTGCGTTCGGTGTAAGCGCGCAACATGCCCTTCGGAACGAACTCATCGACCGCGAGACCGCGTCGTTTGGCCACCTCATCGGGACGCTGCAAACCTTTGAGGCCGTTGATCGTTGCGCGCGCGACATTGATCGCGTTCGACGAACCAAGAACCTTGGCCAGCACATCTTTGATGCCTGCTTCTTCAAGGATGATCCGAGCCGCGCCACCTGCGATTACGCCGGTACCAGGCGCCGCCGGCTTGAGCATCACGCGTCCGGCGCCGTTTACGCCGATCGTCGCGTGTGTGATCGTCGAGCCGGCGAGAGCGACATGAAAGATGTTTCGCTTCGCCTCTTCGGTGCCCTTTTGAATCGCCAAAGGAACCTCTTTGGCTTTGCCGTAACCCAAACCAACTCGACCGTTACGATCGCCGATGACCACCAACGCGGTGAACGAGAACCTGCGACCACCCTTGACGACTTTGGCCACGCGATTGATGTGCACGACTCGCGAATCGCCGATCTCGCCGACCTTCGCCGGTGGCCGGGGTTCACGCTTCTCGCGCGGTTCGCGACGGTCACGACGATCGCGACGCTCGGTCGGCTCCTTGCCCGAGCTATCTGGAACCTTGTTCACGTCGCTCATCTAGAACTCCAAGCCTTCTTCTCGGGCAGCCTGCGCTGCTGCTGCGATGCGACCGTGATACAAAAAACCGCCGCGGTCATAGACAACTTTTGTTACGCCAGCCCGCTTGCCCCGCTGCGCGACGGCCTTGCCGATTCGCGCGGCGGCCTCGACGGTAGAGCCCGACGACTTGCGAAACTCTGCTTCAAGCGACGACGCCGAGGCGATGGTGCGACCCGCATCGTCGTCGATAAGTTGCGCCGAAAGATGCTTGTTGCTCCTGAAAACGGCCAAGCGCGGGCGGTCGGCGGTGCCATGAATCTTTTTTCGCACCCGACGCTGACGACGCAAGCGCGATGAATGTCGTTTTGCTGTTCTATTGGCCATGATTTCGTTCCCCTAGTTGTTGCTACTTCTTGCCCGTCTTGCCGGCCTTGCGACGCACGCGTTCGTTCAGATAACGAACACCTTTGCCCTTGTACGGTTCGGGTTTGCGCATGTTGCGCAGGTTTGCCGCCACCTGGCCGACGACTTCTTTGTCGCTGCCCTTGATCACGATCTGGGTTTGTGCCGTCACTTCAAATGTGATGCCCTCGGGTGCCGTGTAGACGATCGGGTGCGAGTAACCGAGCGCCAACTTGAGTTTGTTCGGGCCTTGCGCCTCGGCACGATAACCGACGCCCTGAATGTCGAGCGCCTTGGTGTAACCCTGGGTGACGCCGACGATCATGTTCGACAACAAGGTTCGGGCCATGCCGTGGCGCGAACGCACGTCGCGTTCGTCGTTGGCTCGGTCGACGAAGAGATTGTTCTCTTCGCGTCGCGCCGAAACACCGACGGGCAACTCGCGCCTCAGGGTGCCCTTTGGCCCCTTGATCGTCACGGCGGCGCCGGAGATCGTCACTTCGACCCCACTCGGCACTGCGAGTGCTGATTTTCCTATGCGTGACATCGTGTCTCCCTGCTCGACCCTCGACCTACCACACGAAGCACATGACTTCGCCGCCGATTTTGCGCTTGCGCGCCTCGCGGTCTGTCATCAGCCCGTGACTTGTTGACAACACTGCAACTCCGAGACCGCCCAAGACTCGCGGCACCTCCGCGGCCGCTCGATAGACGCGCAGACCAGGGGTTGAAACTCGCTTGATTCCCGAAATCGTGCGTTGACGATCGACACCGTATTTCATGGTGATCTTCAACAGTTTTCCCGAGGTGTTCGGGTCTTGCACGACGGCATAGTCGGAGATGAAACCCTCGCGCTTGAGAACTTCGGCCAGTGCCGACTTCTGTTTCGAGGCGGGCATCAACACTTCGCTGCGCATCGCAACGTTTCCGTTGCGAATGCGGGTCAGCATGTCGGCGATCGGGTCGGTCATCATGGGCGGCTACCAACTTGCCTTGGTGATGCCGGGAATCTCTCCGGCATGCGCGAGCTCACGGAAACAAAGGCGGCACAAACCGAATTTTTTGTAGACCGAACGGGTTCGGCCACAGCGCTGGCAGCGGGTGTAGCCGCGCACCTTGAACTTCGGTTTTGCCTCTGCTTTGATCCTCAATGATTTTTTTGCCATAAGAGTCTTTTCTCCGTTGCTCGTCCGTTACTTCTTCTTCAATTTCTTGGCCTTGGTCACCGATTTCGGTTCCTCGCCCTTGCGAAATGGAAAACCAAATGCGTCCAAAAGCGCCTTGCCGGCGACATCGTCTTTGGCCGTGGTCACGATCGTGATGTCCATGCCGCGCGGGGCGTCGACCTGCTCGATGCGAACTTCCATGAACGCCAACTGCTCGCTCAGACCGAATGTGTAGTTGCCGTTGCCGTCCCACGACTTGCCCGAAAAACCTCTGAAGTCGCGGATACGGGGAATCGCGATCGACAACAACCGATCGAAGAACTCCCACATTCGATCGCCACGCAAGGTCGCCTTGCAGCCGATGGCCTGGTGTTCGCGCAACTTGAACGACGCGATCGCGATTCGCGACTTGGTCACGAGCGGTTTTTGACCGGTTATCGCGGTCAGGTCGGCCACGGCGCCATCGAGCAACGAGGCCTGTTGTGTCGCTTTGCCCACGCCCATGTTGACGACGATCTTTTCGATCGTCGGCACCTGCATCGGGTTGCTCAGTTTGAGACCCTTCATCAGGTCGTCGCGAACCGTGTTCAAATAGTGCGCCTTCATGCGCGGCACATATTTCGTCGTGGTAGCCATCAGATCTCAGCCCCGGTCTTCTTGGCGATTCTCACTTTGTTGCCTTTTTTGTCGACTTTGTAACCAATCTTCGACGGCTTGCCCCCCTGGTTGATCGCCACATTCGAGGCGTGGATCGGCATCGGCTTCTCGAGAATCTCGCTCTTGGTATTTTTGCCGCGTGCGACCGTGTGACGTTTTGCAACGTTCACCTTGTCGATGATCACCTTGTTCGTCGCCGACATCACGGCCGAGATCGTGCCGGTCGCACCTTTGTCTTTGCCCGCGATAACGATCACGCTGTCACCTTTTTTGAACTTCATTTCACAACACCTCCGGGGCGAGCGAGATGATCCGCATGAACTTCTTGTCTCGCAACTCTCGACCCACGGGACCGAAAATTCGGGTGCCACGCGGCATCAGGTCTTCCTTGATCAAAACCGCCGCGTTCTCGTCGAACTTGATGTAACTGCCGTCGGGACGACGCTTCTCCTTGGCGACGCGCACGACGACGCAGCGAACAACCTCGCCCTGTTTCACGGCTGCACCGGGGATCGCATCCTTCACGGTGCCGATGAAAACATCGCCGATCGAGGCGTATCGGCGACGAGTGCCACCCAACACCTTGATCACCAGAACTTCGCGCGCGCCGCTGTTGTCGGCGACACGAAGACGAGTTTCCTGCTGAATCACTTTGCACGCTCCAAAATTTCGATCACGCGCCAGCGCTTGAGTTTCGACATCGGTCGGGTCTCCATCACCAGCACGCGGTCACCCACCTTGGCGTCGTTGGCCTCGTCGTGGGCATAAAGTTTCTTGGTTCGGGTCACGAATTTCTCGTATTTCTTGTGGCGGATTCGCTCGACGATGGCGATGACGATCGTCTTGTTCATCTTGTTGGAAACGACGACTCCTTCGCGGGACTTTCGCGCATTTCTTTCTGTTGCGGTTGGTTCAGACATTTGCTCGCTCACTTCCCTGCGGCCTCTGCAGCCAAGATTTCTCGTTCACGAATCAACATGCTGATTCGGGCGATCTGTCGACGCGCCTTGCCGATCGACGCCGTGTCGTCGAGTTGACCGGTCGCGTTTCGAAAGCGCAAGTTCAAGGCCTCCTGCTTGGTCGCGCGAAGTTCTTCCACGAGCGAGGCCAGATCCATTTCGCGCAGTTCGGTCAGTTCGCGTGCCATCTCAGATCGCCTCGCTTCGAGAGATGATTCGGGTCTTGATCGGCAACTTTTGTGCGGCGCGACTCAAAGCCTGGTGGGCGGTTTCCGCGGTCGGGTACGACAACTCGAACAGAATGCGCCCGGGCTTGACCACGGCGACCCACGACTCGGGGTTGCCCTTTCCCGAACCCATTCGAGTTTCGGCGGGCTTCTTGGTCACCGACTTGTCGGGGAAAATGTTGATCCAGACTTTTCCGCCACGCTTGATGTGACGGGTCATCGCGATTCGAGAGGCTTCGATCTGGCGCGCGGTGATCCAACCCGGCTCGAGAGCCTGAATACCGTATTCACCGAACGCAAGTTCGTTGGCGCCCTTCGAGATGCCGTTCATTCGACCGCGGTGGTGTTTGCGATGTTTGACTTTGCGTGGTTCCAACATGACGATCAAACCTCCCGCTTGAAGTGAGGGGTCTCATGACTGTCGTGACTGCGACGCTGGATGTCCTCTTCTTCGTCCAACAGACGTTCGAACTCGGGGTCGGCCTCTTTGACCAACGGTGCCAACGCCAAGTCTTCGAGATCCGCGGCTTTCGGGCCGGCTGAAGTCACGACTTTGCGCGCGGCGTCTGAGTGACCTGAAGTCTCGCCCGCCGCCATCGCCGCTTCACGAGCGATGCGATCGTCTGTCTGGCTCTTGTAGGGCAGAATCTCGCCCTTGTACAGCCAAACCTTGACGCCGATTCGACCGGCGGTTGTCGCCGCTTCGCGGAAACCATAATCGATGTTCGCGCGCAAAGTATGCAGGGGCACGCGTCCTTCGCGATACCACTCACGACGGCACATTTCTGCCCCGCCCAAACGACCCGAACACTGAACTCGAATGCCCTGCACGCCCTGCTTTTGCGCGTTCTGCACGGCGCGCTTCATCGCGCGTCGAAAGGCGATTCGATTCACGAGTTGATCAGCCACGCCTTGGGCCACCAATGCGGCGTCAAGTTCGGCGTCGCGAATCTCGGTGATATTGAGCTGCACCTTGTTGTTGCCCGTGAGCGCGGTGAGTCCGGCGCGAAGCTCTTCGGCCTTCTGCCCTTTGCGGCCGATGACGATGCCCGGCCGTGCGGTGTGCACGTCGATGCGAAGTTTGTCGCGGGTGCGCTCGATCTCGATTCGACTCACCGCGGCGTCGGCCAACTGCACCTTGAGATAATCGCGAATCTTCCAGTCTTCGGTGAGATAGGCCTTGTAGTCCTTGGTGCTGAACCACTTGCTCTTCCAGTCGGTGGTTACACCGAGGCGAAAGCCGTACGGGTTGATCTTCTGGCCCATTTACTTCTCCGTCGCTTCTCTGTCGGCATCAGTCGAAGCCTCGGCTTTTTCAGATGCTTGTTTTGACTTTTGCGCCCGTGCACGGCTCGCCTCGACGCGGCTGCGGCGCTTCGCCGCATCGGCACCACCTCGCGACTCGCTCTGCGAATCGCGGGCAGCCAAGGCGGCTTCGCTCAATTTGTCGACAACGATCGTCACGTGGCTGGTGCGCTTGAAAATCGCCGCCGAACTTCCCTTGGCGCGCGGACGAAAACGCTTCAAGGTCGGTCCACCGTCGGCATAGCAGGCCTTGATGTAGAGCTCGTCGGCGTTCTGCTGAAAATTGTTCGTCGCGTTGGCGACCGCCGAGGCCAGAAGCTTGCGCACGATGTGGGCCGAGTCGCGCTCGGTCAATCGCAACAAATTGTCGGCCGATCGCACGTCCATCCCGCGCACCAAGTTCAACACGACGCGAACTTTCGACGGTGAAAGGCGCGCGAAGCGTGCCGAAGCGCGAAAACCGCTCGACGCATCCGCGACCCGGGTCGCTTCGTTCAACTTTGGACCGGTCATGACGTGGCCGGCAAGGGTGCCGCGGCGGCGGCCGCGGCGGCCGCAGCCTTCTCTTGACTCTGGTGGAATTTGAAAGTGCGGGTCGGTGAGAACTCGCCGAGTTTATGGCCGACCATCGATTCGGTCACATATACGGGCACGTGCTTGCGACCGTCGTGCACCGCGAAAGTGTGACCGAGCATGTCGGGAATAATCGTGCTGCGTCGCGACCAAGTCTTGATTACTTTGCGATCGCCACTGGCGTTCATCTCGTCGACCTTCTTGAGCAGATGCTCGTCGACAAACGGGCCTTTTTTCAAACTGCGTGACATCTGATTAACCTCTCGACTTTCCCGATCGGCGACGACGAACAATCATCGGTTGTGAAGCCTTGTTCTTGTCGCGGGTGCGGCGTTCTGGTTTGCCCCACGGCGAAACCGGAGGACGACCGCCCGAAGTTTTGCCTTCGCCACCACCGAGCGGGTGGTCGACCGGGTTCATCGCGACACCGCGCGATTGCGGACGCACACCCTTCCAACGATTTCGACCCGCCTTGCCGATCTTGATCTGTTCATGTTCAGCGTTGCCGATTTCGCCCACGGTCGCCCGACAGTCGATTGGAATGCGTCGCATTTCGCTCGACGGCATGCGCAACGTCGCGTAGAAACCTTCTTTGGCCACAAGTTGCACCGCCATGCCCGCCGAGCGGGCGATCTTGCCACCCTGTCCCGGTCGCATTTCGATGTTGTGCACGGTCGTACCCACGGGCATGTAGCGAAGCGGCAACGCATTGCCGACGATGATGTCGGCCTTCGGACCGCTCTCGACTTTCGCCCCGACCTCAAGACCCTTCGGTGCGAGAATGTATGACTTCGTGCCATCGGCATAGTGCAACAGCGCGATTCGACAGGTGCGGTTCGGGTCGTATTCGATCGCCGCAACTTTGGCCACGCAATCGTCTTTGCCCCGCTTGAAATCGACGCTGCGATACTGCTGCTTGTGACCGCCACCCTGGTGGCGTGAGGTGATTCGACCCTGCGCGTTTCGACCACCTCGCGACGGTTTCGGCGACAACAGAGATTTTTCCGGGGTCGACTTGGTGATCTCGCTGAAGTCGGAGACGGTCTGGAAGCGACGACCTGCGCTGGTCGGGCGGCGTTTGCGAATCGGCATCTGGGGTCGTCCTTCTTAGTTCTCGAACAGCGGGATCTGATTGCCCGCTTCCAATGTCACGATTGCGTGCTTCGAACCGTCGCGCACGCCGATGCGGTTTGTTCCGCGGGTGATGCGACGCTTGCCCGCGCGATTGATGGTGTTGACCCGCAAGACCTTGACGCCCCAAATCGATTGCACGGCGTCCCGAATCTCGGGCTTGGTCGCCAGCGGGTTGACCTCGAAGGTGTAGGTGCCCTTGTCGATCAACGAATAACTCTTTTCGCTGACCACCGGTCGAAGGATGATGTCGCGCGGGTCTTTCACTTTGCACCCTCCAATCTCGGCAAGCTGGCCTTGGTGAACACGATCCAGTCGTTGCACAAGATGTCGTAGGCGTTCAATTCGCCCGTCGAAATCACCTGAACGTCTTTCAAGTTTCTGAAGCTCTTCCAGGTCGTCTCGTCTTCGCGCTCGAGAACCATCAACACTCGATCGCCCACGCCCAGACTCTTCAGCGCGGCCGAGGCAGACTTCGTGCTCGGTTCGGCGAACGCGAACTCGTCGACGACGACGACTTTGTTTTCGGTCATGCGGTCTGACAGCGCCGAGCGCATCGCCAACTGCACCATTTTTTTCGGCGTGCGCTGCGAGTACTTCCGCGGCGTCGGACCAAGCGAAACCGCACCTCCGCTGAATTGCGGGGCGCGAATCGAACCCTGACGCGCGTTGCCCGTGCCCTTTTGTCTGAAAGGCTTCTTGCCGCCACCGCTGACCTCGGCACGGTTCTTGGTGCTCTGGGTGCCCGAACGGCGATGGGCCAACTGGGCGACGACGACCTGGTGCATCACCGGAATGTTCGGGGTGATCGCAAAAACCGCGTCGGCCACCTCTACCGCAGAGGCCTTCTTGCCCGAGGCATTTTTCATTTCAATCTTTGCCATGTTCGACTATTTCCCCTTGCTCGATCCCTTGACGGCGTTGCGAATGATCACGACGCCTCCGTTTGGACCCGGCACCGAGCCCTTGACCAGCAGAAGATTTTTCTCGGGGTCCGCCTGCACGACCTCGAGGTTCAGCGTCGTTACCTGCTGATGACCGAGGTGACCTGGCATGCGCAAACCCTTGAAGACTCGACCAGGGAAAGTACACGAACCGATCGAACCAGGGGAACGGTGGTGCTTGTGGTTGCCGTGGCTCGCGCCCTGGCCGCTGAAGTTGTGTCGCTTCATCGTGCCCGCAAAGCCCTTGCCGCGGCTGACCGCCGTCACATCGACCCGTTCGCCGACAGCGAGAGTGTCGACTTTGATCTCTTGACCGATTTCGAAGCCATCCACAGAGTCGAGACGCAACTCGACAAGACGGCGACCAGCGGCGACATTGCGGGCGCCACTCTTGGGCGCGAAGTGACCTGCTTCAGACCTGCTCAATTTTTTCGCGTCGCGTTGACCGAAGGTGACCTGCAGAGCCGAGTATCCGTCGGTCAAACCGTTCTTCACCTGCACAATGCGGGCGGGCTCGACGCGCAACACGGTGACGGGCACGACGCGTTGGTCGTCCCCCCAAACCTGTGTCATGCCGACCTTTTCGCCGACGATCGCTTTTTGTGCCATGAGGCAAAACCTTTTCTTGAAATTCTGTTTAATCACACAAATGCTCCGCAGGCCTTGGCCGCGCGGAGCATTTTTCTCGTTTTCGCTGTGAGGTACCCGCAAAACACGCGGGCGCACACAGACATCAATTTTTTGGATTGACATTTCGCCCACAGCCAAACTGCGAACGAGGTGATAACGCTATCCCCCGAAAATCGTCACCCAAAACCCGACGACCAAAGAAATACGCCGGTTTTTGGGGTTTTATCCCCGCATTTCTATTTGGATCGGGCGATCAAAGTGGCCTCAAAAACAAGCCTTTTGCCTTCGCGGAAAATCTGGATTTTCACGGTCTGACCGGGCGCGGCATCGCGAATCGCGGCGACCAAACCGGCCTGACCGTCGATCGGTTCACCGTCCACCGCCAAAACGACGTCGTCAACCAAGATGCCCGCCTTGTCGGCAGGCGAACCAGGCTGCACATTGGTGATGATTGCGCCTTGCCCACCGTCTTCGCGTGCCGCCAAGCCCACACCCAGAAAGCCTTCTATGCGCTCGACGCCCTTGGCTTGATCGCGCAACTGCTCGATCACGATCAATACCTCGTCGACCGAAATCGAAAAACCGATGTTATTGGCCGCCGAATCAAAGTCGCCGCGCGCCACGGCCGTGTTGATGCCGACGACCTCACCCTTCAAATTGACCAATGGTCCGCCCGAATTACCCGATGAAATTGCGGCGTCGGTTTGAATCAAACTGTTCAACGCACCCGAATCTGTTTCGATCGTTCGCTTGAGAGCCGAGACGATCCCTGAAGTCACGGTTGGCCCGCCGTCGAGCGCCAACGCATATCCGATCGCGACCACTGTGTCGCCGATGCGCACGCTTCCCGGTTTGGCAAACGTGGCGGCAATCAGGCCCGTGGCGTTCACCTTGATCAGGGCCAGATCGTTGCCGGGATCACTCGCCAATACTCTTGCTTCACGGGGTTCGGTCTCACCGGCGAATCGAACCACCACTTCCGCGGCGTCTTCAACCACATGGGCGTTTGTCAAGATCTCGCCATCCGAAGTCAGCACGACCCCCGTGCCGACTGCTCGACCGCCACCTGAATCATCGTCTACGACCGTCGAAATCGTCACGACGCTGTTCGCCAAGCGCTCGGCGACCTTGGAAATCGCTGTTTCACCGACGAGGTCATCTCCGCTCGCCACGACCACGGGCGCCGAGGTGATCTGCGTCGTCGATTCAGGACTTTCGCCGAACACTCCGAAATTCAGGTCTTGGGCGACCGATGCGCCGAGAATCCCGCCCAGCAAACCAAATACTGCGGCGATCGCAACGATCGCCAATCTTCGCCGAGCTCGACGATCGGCCCGCGAACCTTCGTAACCGTTCTGTGATTCGCCTGAGCCCGGCAATTGCGGAGGCGGCAACTGAGATGGCGACGCGAGTTGCTCAAATTCGATCATGATCAAAATTTACCGTTTCGCCCGAGCGACCCAGGTGTCGATGTGACAAAGAATCTAGGCGTTTTGAATCTTGATTTCGACTGCCTTTTCGAGTTCACAAAAATGCTGGGGGAATAATCCAATTGGCATCTATGTGGGAGAGCTTTATTGCGATTTTGCGCGCGATTGGCTCAGGAAATGGGAGATAGACCGACGCTCTAGGTGGTACAGATTGGGGGGTAAAAACTTGTCGTCCAAAAACCTTTTGATCGACTCGCGCAGGGTCCTCATCCACAAAAAAATCGACATGCGTTTCTAGTTCGCCATAAAGCCAGACTCCGTTGATTGAGGTTCCAAAGATCCCGAAGGGTTTTCGTGTCGTGACCGATCGTGCATGTTCGCGCACTTGACCTAACCAGTCAATCGACTCTGGTAACCATTCATTTGAGAATCGTTTGAAAGATGACTCTTTCGTAGCATGAGAAAATCGGCAAACAGCCCAAAGCTCACGACTCTCAGAATTTGATTCGATATGAACCACTTGAAAACCAGCTGTTGTCAAGAGCTTCTCAAGTGACTCACAGGAAAAGTGGAGGCAGTGATCGGCTATCAGCAACTTGAATGGATCCGCAACGCAATCAGGCACAGCAATCGCAAGCACTCCGTCAGCGGTCAGCAAATCCGCCAAGTCACCCAAAACTTCAATCGGATTAGACAAATGCTCCAGAGAATGGGACATCACAATCAAGTCAAACTTGTGCGATTTTGGCAAATCTTGTGTGAAAAGTTGCTCGAAGCCATTGATCGCTTGCAGGTTGCGAACCTCATGATCGTCAAGGTCAAAA
>VFZD01000008.1 GCA_016871295.1 Actinomycetota bacterium
CTTTTCTGGTCAGCATTCGCGACAGCGCGCAAGAAGCCATCGAGGGCACGGCGACCATGTTCAAGGTCGCACCCGAACTGGTCGCGAATTCACCGTTCGCACTGATGGGTCCGCCGGCGAAAATCGCCGAAGATCTGCTGGCTCGCCGTGATCGTTGGGGTTTCTCCTACATCATCGTCGGCGGCGAGGATGTGAACGGTTTCGCCCCGGTGATAAAGATTCTCGCCGGCAAGTGAGCAGCGCCGAATCAGGCGCCGGGCACCACCGCACGCTTGACGGGTCGGTCCCAACCCGGTTGACCGGTCGGTCTCGGGCTCGGCCACAAACCGGGACCCATCTCCATGATGCCGTGATGCGTGTTGTACTCGCCGAGCAGGTTCAAGAACGGCACGGCGTCGAATGCCTCGGGGCCGCGCACGCCGGCGCCCTTCCAACTTCCGTTCGCCAACAACTCGAGCGCCACCACGGGGCACATCGCCGTTTGCCAAAGCACCGCCTGAGCGCCCCACTCGCGCATTGTCGTCTCGTTGTCGGCGACATGATAGAGGTACACCTCGCGCGGCTTGCCGTCGTACATGCCCTTGACCCAAGTGCCCGCGCAGGTGCGACCGTGCATCAAGTGGCCCAACTTGGCCGGATTCGGCAACACGGCGGCGAGCACGTCGCGCGGCGAAACCATCACGTCACCGACCCGAATCTTGTCGGTGCGGTCGAGTCCCAAATAGGCGAAAGTCTTCAGCCAGTCGATGAACTCGGCTCCCAGCGAATATTTGAAGGTCACCCGATTGCAGTCGATCTCGCGCGGAATCATGATCACTTCTTCGTGCTCGACATTGACGCACTCGAACGCGCCGATGCCTGCCGGAAAATGAAAGATCTCGGGCTCGCTGAAACAATCTGTCGTGAACAGACCGCGATCTTTTTGCCAGACGATCGGCGGGTTGAGTGTTTCCTCGATCGTCGTCCAGATCGAAAATGTGGGCGCAAAATCGAGACCGTCGATCGACAGGTTCGAGCCGTCGCGCACACCTATTTCATCGATCGTGTCGAACAAGTGATCCGACGCATATCGCGCAAAGACATTGCTCAAGCCGGGCTCGACGCCCATCCCCACGAGCGCGAGCAGACCCTTTTCTTTCCAACTTTCGTCGGCAGAAATCTGGTCTTTGCCGAGGGGCTCTCCGACTTCTTCGTAAGGATTCGTCGGGTGCGGCTTGCTCAGGTTCATCGCCATGTCGAGGTATGAGCAACCCGACTCGAAAGCCGCCTCAAAAATTGGTTCGTTGAGTCGCGGATCGCAGGCATTGACGATCACATCGGCCTTGACCTTCCGCGCCAGGTCGACGATGTCGGCCCTGTTCCGAGCGTCAACTTGAGCCGACGAGAACCGATCGGGCTGATCCAGTTTGGCGATGATCTCCTCGCCCCGACCCGAATTGATGTCGGCCAACACGAACGAGTCGAAAAAACTGCGCGTCTCGGCGATCGAGGCCATACCGCCGCCCACCCCACCAGCGCCAACGATGAGAATGTTCGTCACAAAAACCTGAAACTTTTCTTGCCGTTACTCGGGTGTAACGACGCTTTGATTCTACCCGCCCGAGTGCGGGGCTATTTGGCCCGTAATTCTTGGCGCAAATAGTTGAGGGCGCTGATCACCGACAACTGTCGCATTTGCTCACGACCCGTCGGTAGGTGAAACGTCACGGCCTTGGTTGAACCATCGGCCAACGCAACTCCAACGCAAAGCGTGCCGACTTTGATCGAGTCTTGTTCGTCGGGCCCGGCGACACCCGTCAACGCCAGGCCGATGTCGCTTTGCAAAACTTTTCGCGCGCCAACGGCCATTTCTTGCGCCGCCTTCTCGCTGACAACAGGTCCGCGACTCACGCTCAACACGTCGAATTTCACCTCGCTGGCGTAACTGACCACACCGCCTCGAAACACGTCGCTGGCTCCGGCCACGGCCGTGAGTCGACCCGCAACGAGACCGCCCGTCACCGACTCGGCGACCCCCAACGTCAAATTCTTTTGTCGAAGCATGTCGAGAACGACCGACTCCATCGTTTGTTGGTCGACGCCAAAAATTATTTCGCCGACTTGGTCGCGAACTTTCGCCTCCCAAATGGCGAGCAGTTGCTCGGCCTCCTCGACCGAATGCGCCTTGGCCGTGAGGCGAACGTTGATCCCCTCCCAACCGCTGGCCAAAAACGCCAGCGTCGGATTGCCGACCTTTTCGAGTTCGTTGATCACGCCGACCAGACGCTCGTTCAAGCCACTTTCACTGTCGCCCCATGTTCGCAAGACCCGGCTCTTGATTGTTGAGGCTCCACCGCCGCGGGCCAGAAGGTCGGGCAAGATCGCCCGCTCGAACATCTCGAACATCTCGAACGGCACGCCCGGCACCGCATACACGACTTTTTCGCCGACTTGACAAATCAAGCCCGGGGCCGTGCCGCGTCGCTGCCCGATGATCCGCGCTCCGCGAGGCACCATCGCCTGACGCAGATTGTTCTGCGGCATGCGGCGGCCGCGTGCCGTGAACATCTGCTCGATCACGAGCGCCACTTCGTCGTTCAGTTCAAGTTCGACGCCCATCACTTCGGCGATGGCCTCGCGGGTGATGTCGTCATGCGTCGGCCCGAGACCGCCGCAAATGATCACCGCGTCGGCATCGGCCAAGGTCGCGCGCAAGGTCGCCACGATTCGCGCCAGATTGTCGCCAACTTTGGCCTGGTAGAGCGAGTCGATTCCCGCTGCGGCGAGTTGCTCGCCCAACCATGCCGAATTGGTGTCGACGATTTGGCCCAGCAACAACTCGGTGCCGACGGCGACGACGCTGCAGCGCATTACTTTGTCCGACGCGAAACAAATGCCGGTCGCAGCGCGCGCACGGCGTATTGCAAACCGCTGATGATCGTCAGCGCGACCGCCAACCACAGCGTGATCATCCACGAATAGGTCATATCGACCGCGCTGAATGGTGCGAGGGCGAAACCGATCGAGACCTGCTGGCTCAAGGTTTTGATCTTTGCCAACCGGCTCGCCGGCACGGTCACGCCCCTCGCCCCGACGACGACACGGTAGACGCTGACTATCACTTCGCGAACGGCGATTATCAACACCGGCCAGATTGCGAACATCTCGCGACTGACGAGGGTGAACATCGCACCCAACACCAGAACTTTGTCGGCCAGCGGGTCGAGGAACGCGCCGAATTTCGTCGAGCCCTGTCGACGTGCAAGATAACCGTCGAGCACGTCGCTGACGCAAAGCCCGAACCACAACCAAGCGGCCAACCATGCCCCCGCGTTGTCGTCGGGGATAACCGTAAACAAGATCGGTGAGACCAAGATTCGCGACACCGTGACGGCGTTCGCCCAGGTCGCCATCGAGCTTTTGTCAACGGGCATCTTCGACCATTTCATCAATTCTTTGCGTCGCGCCGACGGCCACCAAATCCGGGCCGAACGCGTCCGCAATCTCGACATCGACGAAACTTCCCACCGTCAAAGTTTCGTTGACGTTGATCACCCCGTCAATTTCGGGCGCTTCACGATGACTTCGGGCGACGCCGGGCCCGTCGACCAATACATTGAGTTTTAGACCGATCAATTCGTCGCGTCGACGCGCGGTGATCGAATCTTGCAGTTCGCGCAACTCGGCGAGCCTCTCGTGCATCAAATTCTCCGGCACCTTGTGCGGCAAGGTCAAAGCATGCGTGCCTTCCTCGGGGCTGAACGCGAAGAACCCGCACCAATCGAGTTGGGCCTGCTCGACGAAGTTCAGCAACTGATCGTGGTCGTGTTCTGTTTCTCCGGGGTACCCGACGATGAAGTTGCTGCGCATCGCCGCATTCGGTTCACGCCGGCGAATCTCATCGATACGCCGGAGGAATCTTTCGCCGTCACCCCACCGACGCATTCTTCGCAGGTGCTCTTTCGAAACATGCTGCAACGACAAATCAAAATATGGCACGCCCGATTCGCAGATCGCATCGATCAGGTCGTCGCTCAGGTCGCTCGGGTAAAGATAGAGCAACCGCGTGCGGGCGACACGGCGGGCCACCTCGTTCACCAAACCAACGATCGCACCACTGCCCAACTCTTCGGGCCTGTCTTTGCCGTAACTGGCCAAGTCTTGGGCCACCAACACGATTTCTTTGGCATCGAGCTGCTCGACTTCGGCGAGAATCGCGGCGATATCTCTGCTGCGTTGCGGGCCGCGAAAACTCGGTATCGCGCAAAACCCGCAATTTCGATCGCAACCCTCGGCGATCTTGACGTATGCCCACGGTGCCCGAGACTTGGGTCGGGGCAGGTTGAGCAGGTCGAATTTTGGCACCGACTCGCCAGAAACTTGCAACGGCTTTTTGCCCAACGCGATCGGCACGCCAAATCCGGCGATCTGATCGGCCTCGGGCAGCGAACTCGCGAGCTCCGCGCCGTAGCGTTCGGCCATGCAACCCGTCACCACGACGCGCGCACCGCTCTTCTTTTTCCCCGAAAGACTGAGCACGGTTGCGATCGACTCGCGCCTTGCCTCTTCGATGAACGCGCATGTATTGACCACCACGAGGTCGGCCTGCGAAACATCCTCGGTTTGGGCCAAGCCGTCCAAAACCAGCGAGCCGATGATTTTGTCGGAGTCGACGTCGTTTTTCGGACAACCCAGCGATTCGAAGTAGAAGCGCCGTGTCACGACTTTGAATTCTACCTTTCGCGTTTCTGTCAATAACCGACAGCGCGAAAGATCAGCTTGCTTTTTGGATGTTCTCGAGTTCTTCGACCGTCATCAACACCTCGCGCGGACGCGAACCCTCGCTCGGTGCGACAACGCCGCGTTGTTCCAGAAGGTCCATCAACCGTCCCGCTCGGGCGAAACCCACCTTGAGTTTGCGTTGCAGCATCGAGGTGCTGCCCTGGCCCGTGCGCACCACGAGATCCATCGCCTGCAGCATCAACTCATCGTCGTCTTCGTCGCCGCTGCTGCCGCCAAAAATTGGCCCCGCACCCAACCTGTTGCTCTCGCCCTCGATCCCCGAGTCATAGACAACTTCTGGTGCCTGTCGTCGCCAATGACCAACCACCTTGCGCACCTCGTTTTCACTGACCCATGCCGACTGCAGACGCTGCGCGACAGAGGTGTTGCCGGGCAACAACAACATGTCGCCCATGCCGACCAACTTTTCGGCCCCCGGCTGATCGAGAATCACCCGACTGTCGGTCATGCTCGAAACGGCGAAGGCCATGCGCGCCGGAATGTTGGCCTTGATCACTCCGGTGATCACGTTCACGCTCGGGCGCTGCGTCGCCACTACCAGGTGAATGCCGACAGCGCGCGCTTTCTGGGCGATGCGCGTGACGCAGTTTTCGACGTCGCGCGCGGCAACCATCATCAGATCGTTCAATTCGTCGACGACAATCAAGATGAACGGAATCTTGGCGAATTGTCTGTCGCCTCGGTAGCCGTCTTGGTCGCTCAATTCGCCGCGATCGTAAGCCGCGTTGTAACCGGCGACATCTCTGAAACCAGCCTCGACCAACAAGTCGTAGCGACGCTCCATTTCTTTTACCGCCCAACCCAGCGCGTTCGCAGCCCTTTTCGGATTCACCACGGGGGCGATCAACAGATGCGGCAGCCGGGTGTACTGGGCCATCTCGACCTGTTTCGGGTCGATCAGAATCAACTTCACCTGTTCGGGTGTGGCGCGCATCAACACCGAGGTGACGATGCAGTTGAGCACGCTCGACTTACCCGCACCGGTCGCACCAGCGATCAAAAGGTGCGGTGTCGTCGAAATATTCAGGAACACCGGTCGACCCGAGATGTCTTTGCCGATGGCGACATCCAACGGATGGCTCGCGCTTCGCGCCTCTTGCGACACCAACAAGTCGCCGATCGACACGAGTTCGCGTTGTTCATTCGGCACCTCGATGCCGATCGCCGAACGACCGGGGATCGGCGCCAAGATGCGCACGTCGGTGGCCGCCATGGTGTAGGCGATGTCGCGCGAGAGCGTGGTCACATTTGCGACCTTGACACCGTCGCCGAGCGCCAGTTCATAACGCGTCACGGTGGGGCCGCGCGTGTAACCCACAAGTTCGGTATCGACACCATGCGATGCCAGCGCCGCAACGAGTTGATCGCCGCGCTCGCGAATCGCCTCTTCATTGGCGCGCTTGTTGCTGGTCAACGACAACAACTCGAGGTCGGGCAACAACCACTCGCTCGGTTGACCCGCGGGCCCGAGCGGAATCTCTTGGGGTTCGCCCTTTACCGGCGCAATTTTCGACCCGGGCCTTGCAGTCAACTGTTTGCGTTCGCGACGCTTGCGTTCGCGCTTCGGTTCGGGTTGCTCGTCGACATCGTCGTCGAGACCGTCTCGGGCGAAGTCATACATTGCGGGGCCGGGGTTCTCGTGATGAAGATCGTTTTGTCGCGCGAAGCCGTTGTCGGGCGAATCGAACGCACCGTTCTCATCTTCGGCCGAAGAAAGACTGTTCGACGTCGAAGAGAGTTTGACCCGCAGCCGACCGAACATCTTCTTTATCGCCGCGAACAACTCGGGAGCCGACTTGCCCGAGACCAACATCACCGAGCCGACGAACAGCGCCAACAACAACACCGTGGCTCCGATGCTCGAGAGCAAACTTTGGCTCGGCTCGCCCACGACCCAACCAAACCAACCACCCGTTCGGTTTTCCGCGTCGCTGAAGAACACATGAATAAAACCGAGCAAAACGCCCGTCAGCGCCGACCAGCCGATCGACGAGCGCACGCGATTTTGCCACGACTTTCGCCGCACCAAGGCGCAACCGAGACCGAGGCACAAAACCGGCAGGAAGTATCGCCCGACGCCGATTGTCGCCGAGGCCAAAGAATCGAGCCCCCGACCCAGCGGCCCGGCGAGTTTCAAATAGACAGAAAGCACCAACAGTGCGCCGAAGGCGACCAGACCCAGACCGCTAAATTCGTGCGCCCGACCCTCGAATAATCCGCCAAAAATTGGCCCGTGCGACGAGACGACCCGATAACGGGTCGGCTCGTCGTCAAACTCGTGTTCGCGCCACGCCCTGATGTTCGATCCCTCGCGGGCCGGTCGGCGCTCGGCTGGCGACCCCCGACCAGACGAACCAGTTCTGGGGCGAGAACCTCTAGATTTCGGCACTTTTGCCATCAATTAACAGTACCAACGGGGTCTGTTTGCAAGTGGGATTACCCCGTTTGCGACTAGTGCTTCTTGTGTCGCTTGGCGAGTTTGGCGCCCTTGTGTCTTGCTTTCTTCGAGCGACTTTGCGACTTCTGCGGCACCACGAATTCGGCCGAGATTCGTCCGGCGAAGTCGATGCCCGAATCGGTGATCTCGATGACGTCACCGTCTTCGCACAACAGAACCTTGCGCGGCGAGACACCCATGATCTTTGCCAACTCGGCGTTGGCGACCATGTGCCGATACTCGCCATGAATCGGCACGAACCATTGCGGCTCGGTGACGTTCAAATACGTCTTTATGTCTTCGGCTTGGGCGTGACCGGTGGCGTGCACGTCGGCGATGCCCGAATGCACGACATTGGCCCCGCGGCGCAACAGCGCGTCGATCACCTTGTTGACGTTCTGTTCGTTTCCGGGGATGGCGTGACTCGAAAAAATAACCACGTCGTTCTCGCCGACTTTCACGTATCGACTGTCGCCTTTTGCCAACATCGTCAGGGCCGACATCGCCTCGCCCTGTGAGCCGGTCGAAATTATGCAGATCTCTTCGTCGTCGTATTTGCCGAGCGACTCGGCGCCGACCAGGCATTTTTCGGGAATCGTCAATGCTTTCAGCTCGCGGGCGAGACGAATGTTGTTGATCATCGATCGTCCGAGCGGCACGACCACGCGCCCCGAGTCGATCGCGGCATCGGCGATCTGCTGCACCCGATGAATATGGCTGGCGAAACTCGCCGTGATGATTCGGCGTCCCCGATGCTCGTTGAAAATCGAGCGCAGAACCGAACCGACGTCGGATTCGCTCGGCGCGTGACCTCGCTCCCCGGCGTTCGTCGAATCGAGCATCAACAGTCGGATGCCCTCGTTGCACGAAAGCGACCCGAGGCGAGCCAGGTCGGTTCGCCGATGATCGACGGGGGTCAGATCGATCTTGAAGTCGCCCGAATGCACGACGACACCCTGGCTCGTGTGCAGGGCGATCGCGTGCGCATGCGGCACCGAATGCGTCACCGGAATGAACTCGACCTCGAACGGCCCGATCTTGATGCGGTCGTTGTCGCTGACCTCGACGAACCTGGTCCTGTCGGTGAGTCGCGCCTCGGCGATTCGGTTTCGCGCGAGTCCGAGGGTCAGCGCCGAGCCATAGAGAGGAAACGAGGCGTCCTGCAGCAAATACTGCAGCGCACCGACATGGTCTTCGTGCCCGTGCGTCACGACGCAACCCACGATGCGATCTTTGCGTTCGATCAGCCACTCGAAGTCGGGAATGATCACGTCGACGTCGTCGCCGTGCTCGGCTTTCGGAAACATCAATCCGCAGTCGATGAGCAAGATTTTCTTGTCTTGCTCGATGGCCATGCAGTTGCGCCCGATCTCGCCCAGACCACCCAAGAAAGCGATTCGAACGGGCTTCGACATCAGGAATGCGACATTCGTTCGAAGATCTGTCGCGAGTCGCCGAAGGTTCGCACTATTTCGCGGCCGCTCGAGCAGCCTCGAGGTTGCCGAACACTTTCGCCGCGCGTTCGGCCAACCCGCTCGGCGGCGGACCCATCGGCAATCGGGCGTCGCCGACATCCAGGCCGAGGTGGTTCATCATCACCTTGCACGGCAACGGATTCGGGTTGTCGTCGCCCGTCTCGTAGGCGAAACTCTCGAGCAGTCGGGCGTTGACCGCCCGCGCACCCGCGACATCGCCGGCGTTCCATTTATTGAACATCTCCTGGTGGTCTTTGCCCGTCCAGTGCGTCGCCACGCCGATCACACCCGTCGCACCGATCGCCATCAGCGGCAAAGTCAGCCCATCATCACCGCTGAACAGTTCGAAACCGTTTGGCGTTTGGGTCATCAACATCGCCGTCTCGGCGGGGTTGCCGCTCGCGTCTTTGAGCGCGGCGACGTTTTTTACCTCGTTGGCCAACTTGACCAACGAACTTGTCGAGATTTTTCGACCCGTGCGCACGGGTATGTCGTAGACGACCACGGGCAGCGTCGTCGCCGCGCAAACCGCCTTCATGTGCGCCAAAATTCCTGCTTGCGACGGTCTGTTGTAATAGGGGCCAACCGCCAAAATTCCGGCGATGCCGAGTTTCGACGCCTCGGCCGTGAGGTGAATCGAATGCTTCGTATCGTTGGTCACCGTTCCGGCGATCACCGGAATCGTCACGGCTTCGACCGTGGCGGCGAAAAGCGCGAGTTTTTCGTCGTCGGTCAAAGTCGAGGCCTCGCCCGTGGTGCCACCCACGACGAGCCCGTCGTTGCCGTTGTCTTGCAGCCAGCGCGCCAAACGGCGCACTCCGTCGAGGTTCAATTCGCCGTTCTTGTCGAACGGCGTGACCATCGCCGTGAGAACCCGACCGAATCTAGGCATGCCTAGATGTTAGTCATCAGTGCTTGACGTCGACCTGTTTGCCGATTTCGAACTTGAGATATTCGTCGCCGGTGTTCTCCCAATCTTCGAATTGAATCACGCCCATCTCTTCGAAACGGTGACGCAACCAGTTGTCGTTGCGATCGAGCAAACCGAGTTTCTTGCAGTTCGGCACGATCTTGGCGAACAACATCTGTTGAAAGATTTTTCGCGTCGGATCGTTGACCAACAACGGGATCACGGTTTTCGGATCGACACCCATGTATTGCCAGACCTCCTGCTGCAAGAAGCGATCTCGCATGCGAATGCTCGCCTCATAGGCGAACTCCTGGCGATCCATGATTTCTTTGTCGCTCATGCCGTCGTAGACCTCTTTCAAACTGAGCACGCCGAACGCCACGTGGCGGGCCTCGTCGCTCATCACATAGCGCAGCAATTGCTTCAACAACGGTTCACCCGTCAGCTGATGCAAATATCCGAAAGCGGCGAGGGCCAAACCTTCGACCAAGATCTGCATGCCCAAGTATGTGAAGTCCCAGCGCGGGTCCTTGATGATGTCGTCGAGCAACAGACCGAGGTGGGCGTTGATCGGGTAGCCACCACCGAGTTTTTCGTCGAGATATCGGGCGAAAACCTCGACATGGCGCGCCTCATCGACGACCTGGGTGCTGGCGTAGAGCTTCGCGTCGTACCACGGCACCGTCTCGACGATCTTGCTCGTGCAAATCAACGCGCCTTGTTCGCCGTGCAGAAACTGCGAGAGGCTCCATTTGCGGCTTTGAATGCCGTACTCGAGCCACTCTTTGTCTGACCAGGTCGCGAGTTTCGTGCCTGCATACCAATTCGGGTCGACGCCACTGCCGATCGCCGCCTGATCGGCCGACACGGTTTTCTCGATGTCGACTTCGGTCTCCCACGGCAGATCGTGCGTACCGTTCCATTGGCTCGTCTTGGCCTTTTCATAAAGTTTGCGCAATGGTGGTCGGGTCAGCGAGTAATCCCAGGTGAAGATCGAGTCGGCATTGTTGTCGACCACATGTTCGACCTCGTTGGAAGGGGTCAAGGGGATGCTGAGAATCGCCTCGATGTTGTTGATCGCGTCGCGACCGATGATGTCCTGGTTTTGTTTTTCTGAGATCGACATGTTTTCTCCGTTTCGTCTCGTGTTGTTCCGTCTAATTTGTCAGTTCTTTTAGCACGACATGTGCGCGCAAAAACTTTCGTACGCTGGCTTCGTCGGTGAAGTCGAAGTGCTCGGATGGCGTCAAGAAATATGAGATCACCAGTCGAGCCAACACTTCGACCAACGCGTCGGCGTCCCGCTTGGGCAAGAACTCGCCGACCAGCGGGGCCAAATATGACGCCGCGACGCGCACGATCCTCGACAATCCATCGATCGTAAACTGCATCAAGGTCGTGCCCGGCTCGGTGGCCAGCATCATCGCCAAGTGATCGTCGTTGCGCAATTCGGTGGTCGCCGAAACCACGCACCTCACCAACAGGTCTTCGAGCGACTCTGCATTTTGTGCGCGCTCGAGCAATGTCGTGAAGAACTCGTCTAGCGAGCGCACGTGCAACGCTTCGAGCAGAACTTCTTTCCCGCCGGGAAACATTCGATACAGGGTGGCGCGCGAAACATTGGCCAACCCGCAGACATCGGCCACCGTGAAGCGACTGACTCCCCATTTCTCGATCGCCAGTTTGGTCGAATCCAAAATGCGGGTTTCGATGGCGCTGAACGAGGCGGCCTTGCCGACCACATGCTGCGCTTTCGTCGCGTCGATCTTTGTATTCACGAAACCCCCTCTTGAGACAATAAGACTAACCGTGTCTCAGTGTCAAGATATGCCCCTGATTTCGTCAACGATTCGACGAGGATTCGACGAAAAGGCTCTACAGTCGTGATCAAGGTTTCAGAAAGGAACACCAATGAAAATTCGAAAAAGCCGCGTTACCCGCATGGCGATTCTGCTCGGCAGCCTCGCCTCGCTGGGCCTTGCCAGTTGCGGCAACGACGATTCGAGCTCGGCCTGCCCGACGATCGAATCGGGCAAACTGACCATCGCCACCGGCACCCCGGCCTATGAGCCATGGGTCGTCGGCGACGCCCCCGAGTCGGGCGAAGGTTTTGAAGCCGCGGTCGCCTACGCCGTGGCGGGAGAACTGGGCTACGCGAATGAAAACATCGTCTGGGTGCGAACAGGTTTCGACGAGGCGATTCAGCCGGGTGCGAAAAACTTCGACTTCAACTTGCAGCAATACTCGATCACCGAAGAACGCAAGGCAACGGTCAGTTTCAGCGATCCTTACTATTCGACGAACCAAGCCGTCGTCGGTTTTGCCGACTCACCCGTGGCCAACGCGACAAAGATTTCAGAGATCAAAGATCTGAAATTCGGCGCTCAGTCGGGCACGACCAGCCTCGACTTCATCGTCAACGTGATCAAGCCGAGCAGCGAGCCGTTCGTCTATGACGACAACGCCGGTGCCAAGGCCGCGCTCGAGGCCAAGCAAATCGACGCGATCGTCGTCGACTTGCCGACCGCTTTTTACATCAGCGCCGTGGAGATCGAGGGCTCGAAAGTAATCGGACAATTTCCGCTCAGCGACGCGGTGTCCGCCGACAATTTCGGCCTGCTGTTCGACAAAGACAACAAACTCGTGGATTGTGTCAACAAGGCCCTGGCGACCCTCAAAGAGTCGGGCAAGTTGGCTGAAATCGAAAATACCTGGCTCGCCGACAAGACCAATGCACCGGTGATCAGCCTCGACTAGCCAAACTGGTCACTACGAAAACTAAGACCCAACGCCAAGAATTCGAACAACGGCAGCGCCGGCGCAGCAGCATCATCGCCGCGCTGAGCACTGCCGTTGTCGTTGGATTCTTGTTTCTGGTGATTCCCCGGCTTCCCCGCTGGGATCGCGTCAGAGAATCTTTCTTCAACGGCGAGCGTCTCCGAGATTCTTTTCCGCGTCTGCTTGAAGCGTTCGTGCTCGACATAAAGATATTCGCCTGGTCGACACCCGCGATTCTCGCCCTCGCCCTCGTGTTGGCGATCGCCCGCAGTTCGCGAAACCCCGCCCTGTTTCCGATTCGAATCTTCGTCATCGGATACATCGACGTGATGCGCGGGGTGCCAGTGATCTTATGGATCTACCTGATCGGCTTCGGCGTGCCCGGGGTCGGCCTCGAACGACCGTTCAACTCCCCCCTGCTTTGGGGTTCGGTCGCGTTGGTGATGACATATAGCGCCTATGTCGCCGAAGTCTTTCGCGCCGGCATCGACAGCGTGCACGAATCACAGCGGGCGGCCGCCCGCAGTTTGGGCCTTTCAAATTCGCAGACGATGCGCTTTGTCATCTTGCCCCAGGCGATTCGCCGCGTCGTGCCACCGCTGATGAACGATCTGGTCAGCCTGCAAAAAGATGTGGCTCTCGTGAGTTTGATCGGGCCAATCGAGATCTTGCGTCAGGCTGGCATCGACAAATCAAAGTTCGCCAACTTCACGCCATATGTCGCCGCGGCGATAATTTTTCTGTCGATCACCATTCCGCTCACCCGCACCACCGACCATCTGTTGGCTCGCGAGCGTCGACGAACATCGGCGACGAGGGTTCGATGAAACTCGAAATGCGCCAAGTCGCCAAGTCGTTCGGGTCGAGGACCGTGCTCTCCGGCTTCGACCTCGACGTTGCGGCCGGCGAGGTGGTTTCTTTCATCGGCGCGAGCGGTTCTGGCAAGACAACGCTGTTGCGCTGCGTGAACCTGCTCGAACCGATCGACGATGGCGCGATATTTCTCGACGGCGACGAAATCTCGCGAATCGGTCGCGACCCGAACCCGATCCGTCGCCGCATCGGCATCGTCTTCCAAAGTTTCAACTTGTTTCCCCACATGAGCGTGCGCCAGAACATCACCCTCGCCCTGATGCGGGTGCTCGAAAAATCAGCCGACGAGGCAACCGGGACGGCGAAGAATTTGCTCGCACGGTTCGGGCTCGCCGACAAACTCGATGCCTATCCCGACCAGCTGTCGGGCGGCCAGCAACAGCGCGTGGCGATCGTGCGGGCGCTGGCGATGAATCCCGAACTGCTGTTGCTCGACGAGATCACATCGGCGCTCGACCCCGAACTGGTCGGAGAAGTGCTCGATGTCGTGCGTGAACTCAAGGGCAGCGGCATCACGATGTTGATCGCCACCCACGAAATGATGTTCGCCCAAGAAATCAGCGATCGCGTCTGCTTTCTCGACGCCGGTCGTATCGCCGAACAAGGGCCCCCAAGTCAGGTTTTCTCGCAACCCCGCGACGAGCGCACCAAACAGTTCTTGCGCCGCGTTCAGGCGTTGGGCAAGACGTAGTCGGCGAACTTTTCGCGAAGCGTCTTTTTCGAGAATTTGCCGACGCTGGTCTTGGGCACCTCGTCGATGAACACGACGTCGTCGGGCACCTGCCATTTGGCCAGCCGCGGTCGAATGTAATCGAGCACCTCGTCTTTGCTCAGGGTTTCGCCGGGCTTCAGCACGACGCACGCGAGTGGCCGTTCCGACCATTTCGGGTGCGGCACGCCAACCACGGCGGCCTCTTTGATTTTCGGGTGCGACATCAGTTCGTTTTCGATTTCAACAGACGAGATCCACTCGCCGCCGGTCTTGATCAAATCTTTCGTCCGATCCACGAGTCGAATGCGGCCCGAGGAATCCATCGTCGCCACATCGCCCGTGCGCAGCCAACCATCGTCGGTGAAACTCTCGCCGGCGCGAGAGTCGTTGTAATAGGTCGCCGCGATCCACGAACCCGCGCACTGCAACTCGCCGCTCGTCTCGCCGTCCCACGGCACGGGCGTCGAGGTGCCCGGCAACACGACCCGACAATCGACGCCGAAGTTGATCGTGCCGACCGTCATGCGCAGTTCGGCCTGTTCTTCGATCGACTTCTTTTGGTCGGCCGACGAGAGATTGCATGTCGCGGCGATCGGGCTCGTCTCGGTCATGCCCCAGGCCTGCAGGATCGGCAGGCCAACGGTTTCTCTGTACGCCTCGCTCAAAGATTTGGGCACGGCGCTGCCCCCCACGGGGATGACGCGCAACGAAGAGGTGTCGCGACCTTTCAGTTCGGGGAGCACACCCATCCATATCGTCGGCACGCCCGCGGCCACCGTTACCTTTTCGTCGACGATCAAGTTGGCGATCGCCTTGCCCGACAAATCGGGGCCGGGCAAGACCAAACTCGCGCCGCAAGCCACGGCGGCATGCGCCAACCCCCAAGCGTTGGCATGGAACATCGGCACCACCGGCAAGATCACGTCGCTTTCGCGCGCTCCGAGCGAATCGACCATCATCGCCCCCATCGTGTGCATGTAGGTGGATCGATGGCTGTACACGACGCCTTTCGGGTTGCCCGTGGTGCCGCTCGTGTAGCACATGCTGGCGGCCAAATTTTCGTCGGTGATCTTGAATTCGACGCCGGCCACGCCCTTGATCAAGTCTTCGTATTTGTGCATCTGCATGCCGGGCACGGCATCCGCCACTTCGCCCTTGCCGTCGTCCATGATCACGAGATTTTTCACCGTCTTGAACGTCGGCAACAGCGGCGCGATCAACGCGAACAAGGAACGATCGACGAAGATTACCTCGTCTTCGGCATGGTTGACGATGTAGGTGAGTTGCTCGGGAAACAACCTGATGTTCAAGGTGTGCACGACCCGCCCGGTGCATGGCGCGGCGAAATAAAGTTCGAGATGTCGTGCGGTGTTCCAGGCGAAGGTCGCCACGCGACCATCGCGAGTGATCTTCAGATTGTCGAGCGCACCACCGAGTTGGCGTGTGCGCGCCGCCCACTCGCCGTAATTCATTCGTTCTTTGCCGACGGCAGTGGCCGTGGTGATCGTCTTTTCGGGGTGATATTTTTCGGCTCGTTCAAAAAGATGCACCATCGTTAACGGCGTGTTCTGCATCAACCCTTGCATTGCTCCCCCCAAGATTCTCGGCGTACTCGCGGTGTTACTTGATTACCGTAGCAAGTCGGCTACCGTGCTACGAATGCGCAGAGCCGTATTGTCACTGACGACGCTGCTGTTCGTCATTGGCACGATCGGCAGCAACGTCGGGCCCGCGCTCGTCGATGAGCGACCTCGGCTCGTGCTGCTTTTGAGCTCGCGCAACCGCAACTTGTTCGGCTCGGTGCCCTACGTCGACTGGTTGAGTTACTCGGTCATCGGCTTCTCGCGCATCTTGATCGCCGGAGTCGCCCTGTATCTCGTCGGTCGGTGGTATGGCAAGAAGGCCCTCGGTTGGGTCGAGGGCCAAATCGGTGAACTTCCGACAATCTATAGATGGACAGAAAGGGCCGTCGACAAGGCCGGGTCGGTGATGGTCGTGCTCATGCCGGGCAGCAACATCGTCTGTCTGTTGCTCGGTCACCGGCAAATGCCGCCGCGCAAGTTCGTGGCATTGTTGATGTTGGGCATCGCCATCAAACTGCTGGTGCTGTGGCGCGGCGGCAAACTATTCGAAAACCAGATTCGCGACTTCTTGAGCTACATCGAGCGCTATCAATGGTGGGTTGTCGGCGCTTTATTTATAGCATCAACTTTGCAGTCAGCCCGCAAAGGTCGACCGAAAACCAACTAGACAGGGAGCATCATGGCGTCGAAGAAGAAACCGAAAAAGAAGAGTACAAAGAAAAACAAGAGGCGAGTCGCAACGAACAGCAGGAAGAAGTCAGCAAACAAATCTGGCTCGACCGTGACGCTGGGCGGCAATCCAGTGGCGGTGAGCGGCAAGTTGCCCGCTGTCGGCGGGCCTCTGCCGAAGTTCTCGCTGACAACGAGCACATTGCAAGAAGTCGGCAACAAAGACCTGGCGGGCAAGCGCGTAATTTTCAACATCTTCCCGAGCATCGACACGCCGACATGTGCCACCAGCACGCGTCGGTTCAATGAAATCGCCGCGAGTCTGCAAAACACGGATGTCTACTGCGTGTCGGCAGACCTGCCGTTTGCGCAGGGTCGATTCTGTAGCTCCGAGGGTTTGAGCAATGTCAAGACGGCCTCGTCGTTCAGGTCGAATTTCGGCGCGGCGTTCGGTGTCAATCTGGCCAGCGGCGTGCTCAAAGGTGTTTTGGCGCGGGCAATCGTCGTCGCCGATGAGAGCGGCAAGGTTCTGCACACCGAACTTGTCGGCGAGATCGCCAACGAACCGAATTACGACGCCGCGATCAACTCGCTGCGTTGATTCAGATTCCCAAAAACTTGTCGAGCCCGAGGGTGAAGCCCTTGTGCTCGGCAATTTTTTTGCACGCCAACACGACGCCGGGCATGAAACTTGCGCGATCAATCGTGTCGTGGCGAATCGTCAGGGTTTGGCCCTGGGTGCCGAGCACGACCTCTTGATTGGCCACAACCCCGCGCATCCGAACTGCATGAATCGGAATGTCGCCCGGACCTTTCGCCCCCCGCGCCCCGACTATCGCCTCATGGGTCGTCGGGTCTTGGGCCCAGGTGTTGCTCGCACTGGCCATGCGCTTGGCCGTGGAGATCGCCGTGCCCGATGGCGAGTCGGCCTTGCCGTCATGGTGAATCTCGATTATCTCGGCCGTCTCGAAAAACGGTGCGGCAACCTCGGCAAACCGCATCATCAACACCGCGCCGATCGCGAAATTGGGCGCGACGATGCAGTTGCTCGACAAGAACATCTTCTTGAAATCTTCGATGTCTTGATCGGTGAACCCCGTCGTGCCGACCACGGCATGAATGTTGTGCATCGCCAGCCACGGCAGGTTCACTCGCGAGGCTGCCGCCACGGTGAAGTCGACGGCGACTTCAACCTTGGCGTCGGCGAGCGCGCGCAACTCTTTAGATATTGGCAGGCCGTTGACCGTCGATCCGGTCGCCGCGGTGTCGACCACAGCGACGAGTTCCAGGTCTTTGTCGGCGACAACTGCGGCGCACACGGTCGCACCCATCCGACCGGCAGCGCCAATGACACCGACGCGAATCGGCATGTCAGCCCAGATCTCCGAGTTCGTTGCGCAGGTCGCGATCGAATTCGTCTTCGAAACTCACGCTGACTGCGTCAGATGACGAGGCCCTATCGCTGCGGTCACGCCTGTCGCCGCGTTCACGACGGTCACCGCGATCATTGCGATCGTTGCGGTCACGCCTGTCGCCGCGATCGTTGCGGTCTCGACGACCACCACGGTCATTGCGATCGTTGCGGTCACGACGGGATCGACGATCGCCGCGGTCTGACGAGCCGCGCGAACCGCCACCACCTGAACCGGTGATTACCTCGCCGTCGGGGCCGATCAAACTGAGGCTGACCTTGCCGCGGTCGTCGATGTCGTCGACCCGCACCTGAACCTCGTCGCCGATGTTCAACACATCTTCGACCCGAGTCACGCGCTGACCGTTGCCCATCTTTGAAATGTGCACCAATCCGTCGCGTCCGGGCAAAATATTCACGAACGCGCCGAACGCGGCGGTGTTGACGACCCGACCCGTGTAGGTCGCGCCAAGTTCTGCCGTCGGCGGGTCGACGATCGCCAAGATTCTCGACTTGGCGTTTTCAACCTTCGAGTTGTCGGGCGAACCGATCGTGATTATTCCCGTTGCGCCGTCGTCCGAGACGTTGATCTCGGCACCGGTCTCTTGCTGGATCGTGTTGATTACTTTGCCCTTCGGTCCGATCACTTCGCCCACTTTGTCCAACGGAATCGTGAACGTCACGATCTTCGGTGCGTTCTCGTTGACCGTGGCTCGCGGAGCGCTGATCGCCGAGTTCATCACCCCCAGAATCTTGAGTCGGGCGTCTTTGGCCTGTTGCAGCGCCTTGGCCAGAACATCGCTCGGGATGCCGTCGATCTTCGTGTCCAGTTGCAACGCCGTGACGGCGTCGGCGGTTCCGGCGACTTTGAAGTCCATGTCGCCGAACGCGTCTTCGGCACCGAGAATGTCGGTCAACGCCGTGTACTTGCCCTGGTCGAAAATCAGACCCATGGCGATGCCCGCGACCGGCGCGACGATCGGCACGCCCGCATCCATCAAGGCGAGGCTCGACGCGCAGACCGAGGCCATCGACGTCGAACCGTTCGACGAGAGAACCTCGCTGACCAAACGCAACGTGTAGGCGAACTCTTCTTGGCTCGGCACGACGGGGAACAACGCACGCTCGGCGAGCGCGCCGTGGCCGATTTCGCGACGCTTCGGTGTGCCCACGCGACCGGTTTCACCGTTGGCCCACGGCGCCATGTTGTAGTCGTGCATGTAACGCTTGGTCGTCTCGGGTGTGATCGAGTCGATCATCTGGTTCATCTTCGGCATCGCCATCGTCAACACGTTGAGAACCTGCGTCTCACCGCGCTGAAACAGACCGGTGCCATGCGCGGTCGGGATCAGACCAACTTCGGCGGAGATCGGCCGCAGATCGGCCGCACCTCGGCCGTCGATGCGCACGCCCTCCTCGATCACGCGCTTGCGCACGAGTTTTTTGGTCAGGGACCGCACCGCTTCTTTGATCTGCTTCTCCTGGCCGGCGAACTTGCCCGGCGCTTCGGGTGTGCCGGCGAGTTCGGCGACCGTTTGTGCGGTGGCGTCGTCGATCGCGGCATTGCGGTCGGCTTTCAGGGCGATGCGAATCGCCGGTTGAAGACGCGCAGTTGCCGCGGCTTCAACCGCGGCGAACAGTTCCTCGCTGTAGTCGAGCACTGGGGTGTATTTGAGCGGCTCGATCGACCCGCGCGTGGCGATGACGCTGGCCACCAACCGGCGCTGAAGTTTCACCGACTCTTTGATGTATTGCTTGGCGGTCTCGAGACCGTTGGCGATCACTTCTTCGGTGACTTTCGGCGCGCCCGCCGCATAAAAGGTGAAACTCTTTTCTGTGCCGCCCGCCTCGACCATCATCACGGCGACGTCGCCGTTGTCGAGTTCGCGACCAGCCACGACGATTTCGAAAGTCGACTGCTCGCCCTGTTCGAATGTCGGGTGGGCGATCCAGGTGCCGTCTTGGCTGTAGGCCAGACGCACCGCGCCGACCGGCCCGTCAAACGGGATACCCGAAATCATGAACGAAGCCGACGCGGCGTTGATCGCCAAGACATCGTGCGGGTTGACCTGGTCGGCACCGATGACGGTGATCACGATTTGCGTCTCGTTGCGATAGTCGTCGGGGAACGCGGGACGCAACGGTCGGTCGGTCAATCGACATGTGAGAATCGCCTGCTGGCTCGGTCGACCCTCGCGACGAAAAAATGAACCGGGAATTTTTCCGGCTGCATATGCGCGCTCTTCGACATCTACCGTCAACGGGAAAAAGTCGATTCCGTCACGCACGCTCTTGGCGGCGTTCGCGGTGGCGAGCACCATCGTCTTGCCGATTTTCGCGATTACGGCGCCCTGCGACTGCAGAGCGAGTTTTCCCGTCTCGAACGACAGGGTCTTGTCGGTGCCTGAAATTGCACCGCTTACTGAAATGGCCTCGGCCATGGTTGTTCCTTTCGCGTCCGGGCCGCGTTTTCGCGGATCACCGGACTTTCGTGAACAAAAGGTCGGTTCTCAGTTGGAAAACTCGCGGACTCTTCGGGCCGCGGGGTCTGCAACTGACAACCAACTCGCAATTGTTCGTTGGTTATGTTCTTGACTGAACTCGTCTAACGACGCAAGTCGAGCGAATCGAGAAGTTTTCGATACTTCTCGACGTCGGTCTTGCGAACGTAATCGAGCATTCGTCGTCGGCGACCCACCAGCATCAACAGACCACGACGCGAGTGGTGGTCTTTCACATGGCTCTTCAAGTGCTCGGTGAGACTGTTGATCCGCTCAGTGAGAAGTGCAATTTGAACTTCTGGTGAGCCCGAGTCGTTTGCGTGTTGCCCGTGTTTGCCGATGACGTCTTTTGTCGGACTGATCGCCATTTTTTGCTTCGCCTTTCGATTTCTCGCAATCGACACCGTGTCGACGAGATTTCTGGTCGCCACAACCGTCTGGTTGATGGCATCACGCCGGAGGTTTAGGCCCCAACGGACCCTTTCAATCTACGCCGAGCAACGGCTGAAACCACCCCCTGCTCGCACACGTATATAAGTAGTCTCAAATGCAGTGTTCACAGGAATCGTCGAAGAGCTTGGCAAGGTCGTCGAATTGGCCGGCTCCCGCCTGCGAATCTCGGCCAAAACCGTGCTGGACGGATCAAAAATCGGCTCGTCCATCGCGGTCAACGGGTGTTGCCTCACTGTCGTGACCCTCGAGCAAGACTCATGGTCGACCGATGTCAGCCAAGAGACGTTTTCGCGCACGAACCTCGGCTCGTTGCGAGTCGGCGATCCCGTCAATCTCGAAAGACCCGTGGCGCTCGGCGACAGACTCGGGGGCCATCTCGTGTTGGGTCACGTCGACACCGTCGGCGAAGTCGTCGCCGCCGCACCCGACCTCGTGGTGAGAATCCCCCGCTCGCTGATGCATCTGGTCGTGGAAAAAGGTTCGATCACCGTGGACGGCATCAGCCTCACCGCCTACGACCTGACCGAAGACACGTTCAAGATCGCGGTCATACCGCATACGGCCCAGGTCACGACGCTCGGCGTGCGCAAACCCGGCGACAAAGTGAACATCGAAATGGACATGGTGGCCAAGCACATTGAACGCATCAATGCCTCTGGTGCGAAGAGCACCAAGACCAAACGATGGTGGCGACGATGACCGAACTCGACGGACTGCGCAAGAAGATCGACGAGATCGACGCTTCGATCGTCGAGCTGTTGGCTCGGCGCATGGCGGTGTGCAAACAAGTGGCGAGCGTGAAAGCCGAAACTTCGGCCGCGGTGATACAACCCGAACGCGTGCGCGAAGTCTTGAGCGTGCGTCGCCAATGGGCGATCGACCGAAAGGTTGATCCCGACTTCACCGAACAACTCTTTCGCATCTTGCTCGCCGAAACACACCGCATCGAGATCGCCGAGGCGCGAACCGAACCCGCGGCGACCAAGACCGCCGACGCGTTGCGCAGCGCGCTCGGCACCGTTGCGTGTCGCATCGACCATGTCGTCGTCGCCGTCGCCAACCTGGCCGGCGCGGTCGAATTTCTGACGCAACTTGGGTTCACAACAACCCAGACATCCGACGCATCGATCGTGACGGCCGATGCGGGCGGTGTGACGGTGGTCTTGGTGGGCCCCGGTGAACCCGGTGTCGACGCGCATTTGCAGGCCCATGGTTCAGGGGTGCAACACATCGCGATCGAGGTGTTGAACGCGGGTTTCGTTCAAAGTGCGCTGGCCGAAGCGGGCGTGCCGCTGCTGACCGACGTGATCGTCGACAACGACGGACACGAACAGGTTTTCACCGTGCTCGACCCTTCGACGGGGGTTCAACTCGGTTTTATCTCGCGCACGGGGCACCGCGTGCCGATCTCGGGCGACAACGTGCGCGCGCTGTTCCGAGCCCTGACCAAACCCTGACAGCCGCTAAGGTTGAGGCTGCACGACATAATCGAGTGGCTCTGCACCTCTAACACGGCAAAGCCGCCCGGTCGAGCGCTCTCAACATATCCGTAGTTGCCCATCGGAGGGTCAAGTTGGTCGAGCGCCGTCGTGATTCAGATTTGTCGTTGATCGCACAGTCGACGGCCGAGTTGTCGCACCTCGCCAGAAAGATTCGCGACCAAACATTCGGCGGCCGCGTCACCTACTCGCCGAAGGTTTTTGTTCCGTTGACGATGCTTTGTCGCGACAAGTGCGGCTACTGCACCTTCGCCCAGCCCCCGGCGAAACTCGACAACCCGTACCTCTCGCCCGACGAAGTCTTGGCGATCGCCAAAGACGGCGCGAAGTTCGGTTGCCACGAGGCCCTGTTCACCCTCGGCGAGCGTCCCGAGTTGCGTTACGAAGTCGCCCGCGAATGGTTGCGACGCAACAAATACGACAGCACCGTGCATTACCTGCACGACATGGCGGCGCTCGTGCTCAACGAAACGGGACTGCTTCCGCACGCCAACGCCGGGGCCCTCTATCGCGACGAGTTGGCGATGTTGCGCCCGGTCTCGCCGTCGCAGGGCATGATGATCGAAACTCTGCGCTCAGACTTGGCATGCCACCGCGGCGCACCGGACAAAGATCCGCAACGACGCCTCGACACGCTGCGCCTCGCGGGTGAACTTGACATCGCCTTTACCACCGGCATCTTGGTCGGCATCGGCGAAACCCGCCAAGATCGAATCGACGCGCTTCTCGCGATCGCCGATCTGCATTCGAAACATGGCCACGTGCAAGAGGTCATCGTGCAGAATTTCTTGCCCAAGCCGTTGACGATCATGCAGCACGAAAATCCGTGTCCACAAGACGAATATCTCTGGACGATCGCCGCGGCACGAATCATTTTGCCGCCGGAGATCCACCTGCAAGCACCCCCGAACTTGAGCGACGATTTCGCGATGTTGCTCGACGCGGGCATCGACGATTGGGGCGGGGTCTCACCTGTCACCGCGGATCACGTCAACCCCGAGCGCCCGTGGCCGTCGCTCGAGAAATTGCGTCAGGCGACCGAGACGCGCGACAAGTCACTTGCACCGCGCCTGACGATTTACCCCGAGTTCGCCAACAATCCCGAGAAGTGGCTGGACGAGTCGTTGCACTTCAAAATTTTGGATCGCAGCGACGCCGAAGGGCTGTCGCGCGACGACCCCGGCCAAATCTGGCCCGAGAAAACGACGCCAGCCGATGTCGTGCACGACGGCGCAGAGGTCGTGCTGATCGGTCATCGATCGACGCAGTGGTATTCGGGGGCGAGCAATCCCCCGCCGGTTTTGGTCGAATCGGGTCGAAACCTCGGCATGAGCAACGGCCCGATCGCCGAAGTTCTGCGGGGCGTCGAACTTGGTCAACGGGTGGATGTCGATCAAATCGTGACGCTGTTCTCGGCGCGCGGCAACGAAGTCTTGGCGGTCGCCCGACTTGCCGACGACCTTCGCCGACAGGCAGTCGGCGATGTCGTGACATGGGTGCACAACCGCAACATCAACTACACGAATGTCTGCACCTTCAAGTGCAAGTTCTGCGGATTCTCGAAGGGCCCGCTGAGTTTGAATTTGCGCGGCACGCCATATTTGTTGACCCTTGATGATGTCGCCGCGCGGGCCGCCGAGGCGTGGCAACTCGGGGCTACCGAAGTAACCCTGCAGGGCGGCATTCACCCCGACTTTGACGGCGACTATTACATCGATGTCGCCCGCGCCGTGAAAGCCGCGGTGCCCGGAATGCACGTACATGGCTTCACGGCGCTCGAAGTCACCGAAGGTGCGCGCCGCCTCGGTGAGCCGTTGCACGATTACATTCTTCGCCTCAAAGCAGCGGGGCTCGACTCGTTGCCCGGCACCGCGGCCGAGATACTCGACGACGATGTGCGCAAGATAATCTGCCCCGACAAAATCAACACCGCAGAATGGCTCGAGTGTCACCGTGTCGCGCACAAAGCCGGACTGCGCTCGAATGTGACGATGATGTTCGGCTCGGTCGAGCATCCGCCCAGTTGGGCCGAGCATTTTGTTCGCACGCGGGAGTTGCAGATCGAGACGGGCGGTTTCACCGAGTTCGTCGGCCTGCCGTTCGTGCACATGGCGTCGCCGATTTATCTGCAGCACAAGTCGCGGCGCGGCCCGACTTTCAGAGAGACGTTGCTCGTGCACGCCATCGCCCGCATCGCATATCGGGGGTTGATCGACAACATCCAAGTGTCATGGACGAAAGTCGGCACGGCGGGCGTTACCCAACTGCTGCAGGCCGGTTGCAACGACCTGGGTGGCACCTTGATGAACGAAAACATTTCACGCGCAGCCGGCGCCAGCCACGGCCAGGCGATGACCGAAGATTCGTTCCAAGCAATAGTCGCACCTCTCGGTCGCCAACTTGAACAACGCACGACACTCTACGCCCGTCGAAATGCGCACTCTGCCGTTTAGACGCTGCGCCAAGTTGACCTGACAAGACATTTGGGCATCCTGACATCGTGCCAACTCTCACAAAATTTTTTGCATCGCGAGCCACATTTGTGAATCAACGCTGAGTACTTTGCCTATTGAGGCGACAAAAGTTGTCTCAAATTCAAGAGAAAGAGGCCAACATGGTCAACAAGGGATTGTCACTGAGGCTCCCGACCTCGAGTCGCGAGTTGCTCGATTTTCCGCACAGGTTCGGTTGGTTCGACGACCTGATGCCGAGGTCGTTCTTCACCAATACCGAACTCAAGCCGATCAAAATCGAAGAATTCACCAAAGACGGCAAACTTGTCGTCCGCGCCGAACTTCCGGGCATCGACCCCGAAAAAGACATCAGCGTCTCGATTCAGGATGGCTACTTGGTGATCAAGGGCGAGCGTCGCGAAGAAAGCAAAGATGAATACCGAACCGAATTCAGCTACGGCAGTTTCACCCGAACCATCGCCTTGCCTCGCGGTTTCAACGACGACACCGTGCACGCCGACTACAAAGACGGCATTCTCGAGGTTTCGTTAGATCTACCGGCCCCCGTCTCGAAAGAGAAAAAGATTCAGGTAAAAAGCAAGAAATGACTCAGGCGCGCGACACCGAGCGCGTCTGCTCGATGTCGTGCTTGAGTTGCATCTTCAACGCGTCGATACTTTCGAACTTGCGCTCGCCGCGCAAGAAATGCGAAAACGATATGCGCACGGACTCTCCGTAGAGGTCACCGTCAAAGTCGAGCAGGTGCGCCTCGAGCATCGAGTGTTCGGCGTATTCATGGAAGGTCGGTCGTCGACCGAGGTTGATCGCACAGACATATCGTTGGCCGTTGTGTCTGGTGAAAAACCCCGCGTAGACACCATCGGCCGGGACGCAGATCGCGCGCGGCACCTCGACATTGGCGGTCGGAAAGCCGATCTGCTTGCCTCGCTCGTCGCCGTGCACGACCTTGCCCCGCAACTCGAAATGGTGGCCGAGCAATTGTGTCGCAAGTTCGACCTGACCCCCGGCCAGGGCGCGTCGGATCGCCGTGCTGCTGACCGGCTCGTCTACACCGTCACCGCGCGGAATCAACTCGATCGGTGAAACATCGAAGCCATGCTTCGGTCCGAGTTCGCGCAACAGTGCCACATTGCCGCCCCGCTTGTATCCAAAATGGAAATCCTCGCCGATGATCACCCGTACCGCCGACAGCCCGTCTACAAGAACTCGCTTCACGAAGTCGGTCGGGGTCTCGCGACTCGATTCTTCGTCGAACTTGACGATGCATGTCGCATCTAGGCCCGTGGCGCCCAAGAGTTCGAGTTTTTGCTCCAAATCGGTGAGCAAGAGCGGCGCCGAGTTGGGCCGAACGACGGTCGCGGGGTGCCGATCAAAGGTGACCACGACACTGCGCGCACCCAGAATCTCGGCCTGCTGACAGACCTGCTCGATCACGGCCCGATGTCCCCGGTGCACGCCGTCATAGGCGCCGATGGTCACGACGCTGCGCACCGCACCCGTGCCGTCACCGAAATCAAACGTCGAGTCGTTGACGATGATCATCGGAATCACGCTACTGCGCTGGCCATGACGATGCTCGGTTTTGCCCTGCCCGAAACACTCTCGACATAGACGGCGAGCACCGCCCCCTCATCGTTGACGATCACCCACGGCGCCGGCGAATCAAACCGCTCAAGCTCGCTGCCGTTGCGCACGAGCGATTGCATTCTCTTGTCGGCCACAACTCTGCTCATGTTGCGCACCGCCGTTATCGGTGCGAGCAAGACTGGCGATTCAAGCGACGATGTTTCGGTCTGCGCAAAATCACCGACGCTCGTGCGACGAAGCCGACGCAGGTGGGCCGACCCGCCAAGTGCCCGACCCAGGTCATCGACCAGTGACCTTATATATGTGCCGGAACTGCAGTGCACCTCGAAGTTGCAGATGTTCGGCTCGGGCATATCGATAACTTCGAACGAAAAAATCGTCAGGTCGCGCGCCGCTCGCTCGACCTCGATGCCCTGGCGCGCCAACTGATGCAGTCGAACACCACCCACCTTGAGCGCCGAGACCATCGGCGGAACCTGTTTGATCGCGCCGACGAAATCGTTTGCCGCCGTGCGACGAATATCGGCCAGCGATATATGCGACATGTCGTGGGTCGCCGTAACTGCACCCGAAGAGTCGAGGGTCGATGTCGAAGAACCGAGCACGATTTGACCTGTGTATTTTTTGTCGAGCCCCGAGAGAAAAGTGAGCAGACGCGTCACATAGCCGACGCCGACGAGCAGCACACCCGTTGCGTCGGGGTCGAGGGTGCCGGCATGACCGACTCGGCGCTCGCCCAGTTGCCTGCGCAAGACGCCGACCACGCCGTGGCTCGTCATGCCCGGGGGTTTGTCGACTATGACCAGGCCGTGCCTGGTCGGCGGCTTGCGTCGAGCCACTTGGACTAGTTTTCGTTTTTCTTGTCGCCGAAGAGTTCTCGGCGACGAATTTCGTCGAGCCGCAAGACTTCGTCGATGCGTTGGGCGGCACGAATCGAGTCATCGGGCCTGAACTGCAACACGGGCGTGCGACGCGCGCGAACCTGATCGGCGATCACGCTCTGCAAACGCTTGCGATGATCTTCGAGCGCCTCGAGGATCAACTCGTCGCCCTCGGCACCCTGCATCGAGTCGTAAAAAACTATGCCGCGATTCATTTCAGAGTCGACATCGACCGTTGTTATCGACACGAATCCGAGCCGTTCATCGTCGATCTTGGCGAGTTCGTCGGCGATCACTTCGCGCAACGTTTCGCTCAATCTCGCGGTTCGGGCGAACCTTCGACGATTGTCGGCTCGCGCCGGTTTCGGGCGTCGTCGCTGATTGGCCATACGCCGTTTAGGATACGGAGGTCATGGGCACAACTACCGAATCCTTCCAGCCCGGTCGCGGCGGGTCGATTCCCGCCTTTCGTTACAACGCCGATCTCGCCGCGAAAATCGAAGAAAAGTGGCAGGCCAAGTGGGAGCAAGATCGAACTTTTGAGGCGCCCAACAACGCCGGCCCGTTGGCCGACAAGGCGCGGGTGGCGGGCAGGGAGAAGTTGTTCATCCTCGACATGTTTCCCTACCCGTCGGGCGCGGGGCTGCACGTCGGACACCCTCTCGGCTACATCGCCACCGATGTATTCGGCAGGTTCAAACGGATGACCGGCAAGAACGTTCTGCATTCGATCGGCTACGACTCGTTCGGTCTGCCCGCCGAGCAACACGCGATCGTCACGGGCATTCACCCACGCATCAACACCGAGACGAACATCGCCAACATGCGCAGACAGTTGCGTCGCCTCGGCCTGGCCCACGATCAGCGGCGCAGCATCAGCACGACCGACGAGGGTTACTACCGCTGGACGCAATGGATTTTCTTGCAGATTTTCGACTCGTGGTTCGATGGCGAGCGTGGCAAAGCGCGGCCGATTCGCGAACTGATCGCAGAATTTGATTCGGGCAGACGCGCAACCAGAGGCAAGCCGTGGCGAGACATGTCGCCGCGCGAGCGCGCGCAGCTGGTGAACGATCACCGCCTCGCCTATCTCGCCGATGCGCCCGTGAACTGGTGTCCGGGCCTCGGCACGATTCTCGCCAACGAAGAAGTCACACCCGAAGGTCGCAGCGACATCGGCAACTACCCGGTGTTCAAGCGCAAGATGCGCCAGTGGACGATGAGGATCACGGTTTATGCCGACCGCCTGCTCGACGACCTCGACCGTCTCGACTGGCCCGAGTCGATCAAGTTGATGCAGCGCAACTGGATCGGTCGCAGCACCGGTGCCAGAGTTCGATTCGCCTCGACAGCCGGCGACATCGAAGTGTTCACCACGCGCCCCGACACGTTGTTCGGTGCGACATTTATGGTGCTCTCACCCGAGCACCCGCTCGTCGACTCGCTCACGACATCGGCGCAACGCAAGGCAGTCGATGCATATCGCGCGCAGGCCGCAACCGTTACCGACGCCGATCGTCAGAGCGAGACGCGCGAAAAGACGGGCGTGTTCAGCGGGGCACATGCGACGAACCCGGTGACCGGCAAAGAGATTCCCGTGTGGATCGCCGACTACGTGCTGATGGGCTACGGCACCGGCGCGATCATGGCCGTGCCGTCGGGCGACGAGCGCGACTTCGCCTTCGCCCGCAAATACGACCTGCCGATCATCGCCACGCAGATGCCACCCGATGCGTGGTTTGTCGACCGCGATGTTGAACCGTCGGCCGACTGCGCAACATGGCCCGATGCGTTCATCGGCGAAGGCGTCTACATCAATTCGCGCAACGATACGGGCGCCTCGCGCGGCGGCGCGTCCGACGACACGCTCGTGCTCGACGACATGACCGAGATGGCCGTGGCGAAAAATCGCACCAACGATTGGCTCGAGTCACGCGGCGCCGGAAGCGCGGCGGTCACCTATAAGTTGCGCGACTGGTTGTTCTCGCGCCAGCGATATTGGGGCGAGCCGTTCCCGATCGTCTACGACCAAGACGACATGCCCGTCGGCGTGCCCGAGGCGTTGCTGCCCGTGACGCTTCCCGAACTGGGCGACTTCAAACCACAGGCGCTTGACCCGAACGACCAGACCACAGACCCCCTGCCGCCACTGGCGCGGGTGAAAGATTGGCTGCAAATCGAACTCGATCTCGGCGATGGCCGAAAAACATATCGTCGCGAAGTGAATGTGATGCCGCAATGGGCGGGATCATGTTGGTATGAGTTGCGCTATCTCGACCCGACGAACACCGATCGATTCGTCGATGCAGATGTCGAGCGCTACTGGATGGGCCCGCAACGCGACGGCCACACCGGCGGCGTCGACCTTTATGTCGGCGGCGTCGAACATGCGGTGCTGCATCTCTTGTATTCGCGCTTCTGGCACAAAGTCTTGTACGACCTCGGTCATGTCTCGAGCGAAGAACCGTTTCACCGACTTTTCAACCAGGGATACGTCCAGGCCTACGCATACCGCGACTCGCGCGGCCAAACCGTGCCCGCCAACGAGGTCGTCGAGCGCGACGGCAAGTTCACCCACGACGGCGAGAGCGTCGACCGCGAATACGGCAAGATGGGCAAGAGTCTGAAAAACATCGTCACCCCCGACGAGATGTACGACGAGTTCGGCGCCGACACTTTTCGTCTCTACGAGATGAGCGCCGGTCCGCTGGACGCGAGCCGACCGTGGAACACCCGCGACGTCGTCGGCATGCAACGATTTTTGCAGCGCGCCTGGCGCAACATCGTCGACGAAGAAACCAATCAACCGCATGTTTCCGATGAACCCGCGCCGATCGAACTGCGTCGCGCCCTGCACCGGTGCATCAACGGCGTGCACCAAGACATGGAGAACCTGCGTTTCAACACGGCGATCTCGAAATTGATCGAACTGAACAACGCCCTGACGATTCATGTCAATTCGTCGGGGACCACACCGCGCGAGGTCGCCGTGCCGATGACCCAGATGCTCTCGCCGCTGTGCCCGCACATCGCCGAGGAACTCTGGCAAAAGATCGGCGCGACAACCCCCTTGACCTACGCGCCGTTTCCCCAAGCCGACCCGAACCTTTTGACCAGCGACACGATCGAGATCCCGGTGCAGATCAACGGTAAATTGCGCACTTTGATCGCCGCGCCGGCTGGGGTCAGCGACGACGATCTTCGGGCGCTCGCCCTCGCTGACGCAAAGGTCGTCGCCACCCTCGCCGGGGCCACGCCGCGCAAGATCGTGGTCGTGCCCGGTCGCCTCGTCAACTTCGTTCTGTAATCAGGCGCGCAGGTATCTGCCGGCGCGTTCGAGGGCGGCAAAATCGACCGAGCGGAACATCAACAAAATAACCCGATCGACCCCCCACTTGCGCCAGCGCTCGAGACGCGGGTCGTCGCCGCGCACCAACGCCTCGTCGTAGTGCTCCCAAACCGATACCGAAAACGGCTTGTCGAGTTTCGACTCGGCATGGGCCGTTTGCGCAACCGCGAGAATCTCTTCGGCCCGTTCGTGAGTCGCGCGAATATTGATGCCGTTCGTTCTCGCACCCGCGATCTTGGCCAAAGCGACGCTGTTCGCCCCGACGATGATTTCGGGAATCGGCGTAGCCACGGGAAACGCCGCCAGTTCGGCGCGACGCGAAGGCGACCACATCTCGTTCATCACATCGAGCGCTTGCACGAAGACGGCATGACGATCGGCAAGTTTTGCCGGAGGCAACAAACCGATCGCTCGTCGTTCGGCGGCGAACAGACTCGTGGGTGACGCGCCCGCGCCGATGCCCAGAACAAATCTTCCGCCCGAGATCTGCTGCAAGGTGGCGATGCTGTTGGCCAAAATCGCCGGATGACGATTGCCGACATTGACGACGAGAGGACCGATCTCGATTCTCGAGGTCGCCGCGGCGAGCGCACCGAGCAATGTGAAACACTCGGGCATATCGGGGGCTTGCATCACATCGCCCGCCAAGTGATCGACCGTCCACAGAGTTTGAAAACCCGCCGCTTCGGCGGCAATTGCGGCGTCGCGTGCAATCGGCCAAATCGCAGTACCCGGGTTGATCTGCAGGTCGAACCGCATGCCTGCAGGCTAATTGGTAGAATTATTGCATGGCGGTGCAAAGTTCGGCGATCAAACCCTCGCTCGCGGTTTTGGATGCGAACACGGCACACATTGACGAAATTGTCGCCGTCATCGAGAGAGACGGCGGCGTGATCGTGCACAACATGCTTTCGCCGCAAACGGTCGCGACGATGCTCGACGAACTCGCCTCGACGACGGCTGAAACCAAGACAGGCCCGAAGACCGACCATGCCTTCGTGAATTATTTTTGGGGCGAGAAGACCAAACGATTCACGCGACTCGTCCAGCGTTCGCAAACTTTTGCCGATGAGGTGCTGGTGCATCCCGTGCTTCTGGGCGTCGCCGACGCGATGCTCAAGCCGCACTGCGCAAGTTATTGGATGAACACCGGTCAAATGATGATCGTCATGCCGGATGGCAAGCCGCAATACATGCATCGCGATTCAGACGACTGGCCGACGATGAACACACCGACGACACCTGTTTGCCAAGTCAGTTGCATGTTCGCGCTGTCCGACTTCACCGCAGAGAACGGCGCGACCCGAGTCGCGCCGGGCAGCCACCTGTGGTCTGACTACAAGCGCGAGGCCGACGAGGACGAGATCACCCAAGCGGTGATGCCCCTTGGCAGCGGCATGATTTACACCGGCAAGGTTTTGCACAGTGCCGGCGCCAACAAAACTGCCAATGAGGCGCGGTTCGGTCTGCACATGTCGTATATATATGGCTGGTTGACGCCCGAAGAGGCCGGTTGCCTCGGTGTCACCGAGTCGCGGGCGAAAACGCTCTCGGCTCTGCAACAGCGATTGATCGGCTACCGCTGTTACGACGCATCGGATCTGAACGGCGGTCGCCTGTGGACTGTCGACTACGAGGATGTACCAACCGGCCTGGGATGGAACCAATGACCGAGATAACCGGCCTGCGCGAGAGTTTCACCCGCGAAGAGTACACTTCGCCCGAGATTTTTGACCGCGAGATGCGGACGATCTACTCCACCAACTGGTGCTTTGCCGGCCTCGCCCAGAACCTGAGCAAGATCGGCGACAGGATGGTCGTCGAAATCGGCAACGAAAGCATCTTGATCGTTCGCAACCGCGAGAACCAGTTGCGCGCTTTCTACAACGTCTGCCAACACCGCGGGTCGCAACTCTGCGACGCCAGCGGCAGCGGTTTTGGTGCGGCGATCACTTGTCCCTATCATGCGTGGAGTTATTCGTTGGAAGGCGAGCTCGTCGCCACCCCGTTGCACGAGAAAGATGCGATCGATCGATCGGCGATCAGTCTGCAAGCGGTGCGCGTGGCCGAGTGGCAGGGTTTCATTTTCGTCGCGCTCGACCCGAACGCACCCGACCTTCTGCAATGGCTTGACGACCATTATTCGCGACCCAGAGATCTCGAAAAGTTCGACATGGCGAGTCTGAAGAACGCCAAAAGCACCGTCGACGAAGTCGAAGCAAACTGGAAAGTGCTCGGCGAAAACTACAGCGAGTGCCTGCACTGTGCGGTGGTGCACCCCGAGTTGGTCGACCTGGTGCCGATTTACAAGACGGGCAAAACGATCCAAGACGACCGCGCCGATTGGGGCGTGAGTTTGGCCGATGGTGCGACGGCTCTGTCGTACAAGCAAAACGAAAACTTGCCGCTGTTGCCGACCATGGACGACTTGGACGACTACTCGGTGTTTGGCGCCTATGTCTACCCGAACATGTTGATCGACATCTCACCCACCCTCGCCGTGATCACCCGCTATGTGCCGCGGTCGGCGACCCACACGACCATTTTCACCGATTATCTGTTTCCGGCCGATGTCGTGAACAACAAGGATTTCGATCTCGAGCCCACCATCGGCTTCAGCGACCTGGTCAACCAGCAAGATATCTCGGTCTGCGTGCGGGTTCAACGCGGTGTCGCCTCGCGCTCGTTCACGCGCGCGTATCACACGAAAATGGAGCGTTACTGCAGGCACTTCGTGCGCCGATATCGCGACGAGATTAAATCCGTCAGTTGAAACTACCTGCCGCAAAAACCTTCGAATCGCGCTCGCCCATCGAACCGAGCATTTGCCCGAACTCGACGAGGTTCTCGATGTAAATGTCGGCGTCGTTCTTGGTATGGGCGACGGACAAGGTCAATGATTCGCTCTTGCCCCACGGTGGCAAAAATATTCCTCCGTTGAACTGTTTCAAAAAGTGCAAATGGCTGATGCCCGTGCTGATGTTGAGAAACTGGCGATAGTTTTTCGCCGGTTTTTCGTTGAACACGACGCAAACCTTGAAACCCGCCTGAAAACCATAGGCCGGCTGCCCGTGCCGATGCAGGGTGTCGAGGGCGTTGTTCAAAATATATGCGCCCAGGTCGTTGGCGTCGTCGTAAACCGAGGGCTTCAAGACATCAACCAACACCGCTTTCGCCGCCGCCATTGTCAACGGGTTGCCGTTGAATGTGCCGACCTGGCTGTAGCGCCCGTCGGAAATCACCGACATAACTTCGGCGGTGCCGCCAATCGCCCCGCACGGCACACCGCCACCAAGGGCTTTGGCCAGACAGACGATGTCGGGTTGAACACCGTAGAGCTTCGTCGCTCCTCCATGGTGAACGACCAGACCGGTTTTCACCTCGTCGAAAGCCAGCAGCACTCCGTGCTTTGCGGTCAGTTCGCGCAGACCCTGCAGATATCCATCGAGCGGGGCGATGATTCCGGCGTTCATCATCATCGGCTCGAGAATCATGCCGGCGATTTGGTTCTTGTATTCGACCAGAAGTTTTTCCAGCGCGGCGAGGTCGTTGTATGGAACTATGCGGACCAGATCGGCGATCGCCTGCGGTATGCCCGCGCCCGGCACGCGCCACGGTTCGTTCTCGGGGCCCAGTTCGCTGGTCGAGCGAAAAATCGAGACGTGCACCGAATCGTGGTGACCGTTGTATGAGCCTTCGATCTTGATGATCAGGTCTCGACCCGAGACCACGCGCATCAAATGAACCGCGTCCATCGTCGCCTCTGAACCCGAATTGCAAAATCGCCACTGCGGCAAACCGAAACGCTCGGCCAACGCCTCGGCGACGACGATCACATCGGGTGTCGGTTGGGCGAAATGGGTGCCAAGTGTGACGCGATTCTGCACGGCGGCCACCACGCTCGGGTGGGCATGACCGACGACATTGGCGCCGTAGCCCGAATGGAAATCGACATACTTGTTGCCGTCCACATCCCAGACATGGGCGCCCCTACCGTGCTCGACCCACACGGGCGTCGGACGAGAACTGGCCCAACTCGACGCAACCCCACCCGGGATATGGCGGAGAGCCTTTTGGTGCAACGCGACCGACTTGGGCACCCGACCCAGAAAGATTTGCTCTTCGTTCCCGATCATTTCGTCGAGAGAGTTCACAGGCACTAAGTTTACGACATGACCACTTCAAACTTCAGGCCGATGCAAAGGCGCGATTTTCTACGAAAACTTGCGATCACCACCGGTGGAATCACGGTCGGTGGTTCGCTTCTCGCCGCGTGCGGTGGTGGGTCGTCGACGACATCTGACGGCTTGTCGATCGGCACACCCCAGAACCCGATCAAGTTGCCGGTCTCGACCGACCCGATCGCCGACGGCCTTGCCAATGAGTCTGGCACCCTCGAGATCTTGAATTGGGCCGACTACATGAACCCCGAGAGCATCGCCGCGTTCGAGACCAAGTTCGGTGTGAAAATTTCCACGAGCATCTACGACACCGAAGAGGCGGCGGTCGCCAAGCTACGCAACGGAACTTTCAAACCTGACGTGATTCTCGGGATGACCGACACGGGACTGGCAAAACTGATCGCGGCAGATATTCTTCAGCCGCTCAACAAGTCGTACATACCGAATTTCGGCAATGTCATATCGGGTTTGCGCAACCCGTATTACGACCTCGAATCGCAATACACCGTGCCCTACTTCCTCTACGGCAACGGCATCGGCTATCGAACCGATGTGATCGACAAGAGCGCCTTCGCCCAGAACGGCTACGAAGTTTTGTGGGATACCAAATACAAAGGTCGGTTGGCCGTGCTCGACTCTTATCGCGACACGCTGGCGATGGCGATCTTTCGCAACGGCGGCAACGACGCCAACTCGAGCGACCCGGACGAAATCAAAAAGGCCGGCGAGGCGCTGATCGAAATGCGCGAGGCCGTGAATCCCAAAGTCGACATTTTGGGCTATCAAGAGATTCCCGCTGGAAATCGCGACATCCAGTTTCTCTGGTCGGGCGACATGTTCACCGCGGTGCAATATTTGCCCGAAGGCGTCGACCCCGGTGTTCTCGGTTTCTGGTATCCCGAGACGACGGTAACCAAAAATGATTTCATGTGCATCACGAAAGCCGCCAAGTCGCCCGTGTTGGCCCACCAACTGATCAACTTCTTGAGCGACACCGACAACGCGTTGTTGAATCGCGAATATGTTGGCTACCAACCCGCGCTCGAGACGATCACGGTCGACATGCTTTTGGCCAGCGAAACGATTCCCGAGTCGCTGGTCGACGCCTTGGTCACGCCCGAAAAATACGAGATTGGTTTGGCGCAGGTGACTTTGGAGCCCGAAGTTGACGCGCTGTGGCTCGAGCAATGGACAGCATTCACCGCGGGATAAGAATTGAGAAGAGCCCCGCGTCTTTGGACGCTGTTCGCGTTACCGGGCACGACTTGGCTGATCGCGTTGTTCGCGATTCCGTTTTATGCGGTTGCCTGCGTCGCCTTCGGCACGATTGATCCGATCTTTCGTGACGCCGTTCCGCAATGGAACCCGATGTCGTGGGACTTCACCCAGGCGTCGCAAACGCTTGCGAGTCTGACCTCGGGCCCGTTGCGCGGAGTGGCGATTCGAACCGTCGTCTACGTGTTTTGCGCGATGGTCATCAGCTTCACGATCGGATTTCCGATCGCCTATTTTTTGGCGCGCCATTCGGGCAAGAGGAAATTGCTCTTTCTCGCGTTGATCATCGTGCCGTTCTGGGTCAACTATCTGATGCGCATGCTCGCATGGGTCAACCTGCTCAGTAGCGACGGGTTGTTCACCCGGTTCATGCGGCTGTTCGGCGTCAACTACAACTGGCTCGACGGCTCACCGATCACGGTGGTTCTCGGTCTGGTCTACGGCTATGTTCCGTTCTTGATCTTGCCCCTCTACGCGACGCTCGAGCGCCTCGACTGGCGCCTGATCGACGCGGCTCGCGATCTTGGTGCGAACTCGCGTCAGGCATTTCGTCTCGTCACGATGCCGATGTCTAAGGCTGGCCTGGTCGCCGCCGGCATCTTGATCGCGTTGCCGATGTTCGGCGACTATTACACGAACGACCTGCTCTCGCGCTCACCCAGCACGGAAATGCTCGGCAACCAGATCGACTTCTTCTTGAACGCCAGCAGCCAACCCCAGAATGGCGCGCTGCTCGTGATCGTGTTGTCGATCTTCTTGCTGGTGCTGATGTCGTTTTATCTGCGTAGCACCCGTCAACAGGCGCGACAGACAACCCGATGATCAACAGATTGCGCGGTCGACGAACCTCGGCGCTCGTTTATGTGATCTGGGGATACATAATCTGGAGTCTCGTGCCGGTGATCATCGCCGTCATTTACTCGTTCAACGACGGTCGCAGCCGAACGGTATGGCAAGGATTTTCGTTTCGCTGGTGGTGGCAAGACCCAAACGCCTCGGTTTTTCAAAGTTCGGAGATGCGCAACGCGATCATCAACTCGCTTGTTTTGGCGGTGGCGACGCTATTGGTCGTGACTCCCCTCGGCGTCGCTTTGGCGATCGGCGCACAAAGAATTTCCGGCCGAGGCACCAACGTCGTGCAGGGCTTGACCTCGGCACCGTTGATCACGCCCGAGATCGTCGTCGGTGCGGCTCTGTTGATCACATTCACGCGCCTGTTCACCGCTGTGCCCCTCGGATTCACGGCACAACTCTTGGGCAACGTCACGTTTTCTTTGAGCAGCGTCGTGGTCATCGTGCGGGCGCGCCTGGTTTCAATCGGCCCGTCGTTTGAAGAGGCCGCGCGAGATTTGGGTGCGACACGATGGCAGGCCCTGCGATTCGTGCTGTTGCCGATGCTCTGGCCGTCGGTAATGGCGAGCCTCGTCGTCGTCTTCGCCACCGTGATCGACGACTTCATCATCACCAGTTTCTTGTCGGCGGGCGTCAGTTCAGAAACCGTGCCGCTGAGAATTTATTCGTCGGTCAGGGGCGGCGCGACACCCGCGCTCAACGCCTTGGCGACGCTTCTGGTTCTGACATCGTTCACGGTGCTGATCGTGGGTTTGTTCGGCCTGTCGACCTGGCGCAAGCGACACGGTGAGCGCGGCGGCATGCGGGCCGCGTTGGCCGATGTGACTCGAATGAGCAGTTAGTCGGTCGCCGACAACACCCGCACGGCGTCGGGCAAGATGTCGATCATCGTCGCTTGCCCGTCGCGCAGATGCGAAGAGGTCTCGTCGTTCGGCACCTCGGCATTGATCGTGACATTGCCGACCCTTAGCGCGACGCGCAAACTCGAGCCCGCAAAAGTCACGCGTTCAACAACGGCTTTGTGTGAGCCCGAGCCGACACGAATGCGCTCGGGTCGAATCATCATCATCCCCCTGCCGAGCGGGGCGGATTCGGGTGCGACGAACTTCTCGCCCGCGAATTCGACCACACCGCGGCTGGTGACCTGACCCGCGATCAAGTTCGCCGCGCCGATGAATTGGGCGACCTCCACCGACTGTGGTTTCTCGTACAACTCGCGCGGCGCGCCGACCTGCATCAGTTTTCCATCCCGCATCACGCCGATACGATCGCTCATCGTGAAAGCCTCTTGCTGGTCGTGGGTCACATAGATGAAAGTAATGCCGATCTGCCGTTGCAGCGTCGCCAGTTCAATTTGCAGTCGCGCCCGCAACTGGGCGTCGAGGGCGCCGAGCGGTTCGTCGAGCAGCAACACGCTCGGTTCGAGAATCAAGGCGCGCGCCAGGGCGACACGCTGCTGCTCGCCACCCGAGAGTTGATGCACTCGGCGGTCGCCGAACGAACCGAGTTGCACGAGGTCGAGCGCCTCGGCGACTCGCGACTCGGCCGACTTGTCGCTCTTTGTGAACGGGTTCTCGAAACGCAAGCCAAACTTGACGTTGTCGCGCACGTTCAAGTGCGGGAACAACGAATAGTTCTGGAAGACCGTGTTCAACGGTCGTTCTTCGGGTTGGTCGTTGGTGACATCGCGGTTGTCGATGTGCACCGAGCCGCTGTCGGGGCGCTCGAAACCGCCGATCATCCGCAATGTGGTCGTCTTGCCGCAACCCGACGGGCCGAGCATCGAGAAAAACTCGCCCGCCTTCACCTCGAGCGACACATCGTCGACGACGGCCCGCTCGCCGTAGGCCTTGCGCAAGTTCTTCAGCGTGACCGCACCGTCAAGTTCAAGGGCCGCCAAGTGATCTCTCTTTCATTTCCCTAGGCGCGCATCGTTTCGATGTTGCCGTCGACGGGCAAGACCTGCCCCGTTATGAAGCGCGCCGCCGGAGAACTCAAGAACACCGCGGCGGCGGCGACGTCGGTGGCGTCGATGAAGGTCTTCATCGAAACTTGATTGGCATAACCCTGGCGAATCTGTTCGGCGCTGACACCGGTCGCCGCGGCCTCGCGCTCGATCACGCCGCTCATCCTCGGGCCGCTCACCGATCCCGGGCAAATCGCGTTGACGCGCACGCCCTCGGCGCCGAGTTCCATCGCCCACGACTTCGTCAAGCCGATGATGCCCCATTTGGCCGCGACATAGGGCGAACGCAACGGATAACCGAAAATTCCGGCGCTGGTCGAGATGTTGATGATCGAGCCCTTGGCCTTGAGCAGCATCGGCACGGCGGCCTTCGTGCAGCGAAAAGTGCCGCCCAGGTTTATGCGCACGCATTCGTCATAGGCGTCGGCATCCATCTCGTCGACTCTGGCTGTCGGCCCGGGCACACCGACATTGTTGACCAAGACATCAAGACCGCCGAGTTCGCGCTGAACGAACTCGAACATCTTGTCTACATCTTCTGATTTTGAAACATCGCAGACGAAATCGGGGTTGGTGATGTAATCGGCGTCGCACACGACGACTCGTGCGTTGGCGCGGGTCATCGCCTCGGCGATTGACTTGCCGATGCCCGACCCGCCTCCCGTGACCAGCACACGCAACCCGCCCAGCGTGAAGTCTTGCGAGTTCGCCGTTGTCGACATGGCTAAGAATTTAGCCCGAACGGTCGAAAATCTAAATTGTGGAGCTAAGGGGATTCGAACCCCTGGCCTTTTCCATGCCATGGAAACGCTCTACCAACTGAGCTATAGCCCCGAAATCGCTTCCTCAAACTATCGCCACAAATAGCGTTGCAACTATTTGA
>VFZD01000009.1 GCA_016871295.1 Actinomycetota bacterium
TGGGCGCCTGCGTGCAGCCACTTCGCCCGATCCGAGATCGCGGCCACCTCTTGCTCGGTGAGAAGGGTCGCCACTTCGAGCGGCACCTGCTCGCCGAGTCGGCCGATTTTTTTCAGCAACGAATCGGCGATGGGTTCGCCGCCGAACTCCCAGATCACCGTGCGCAGTTTGAAGTCGGCGGAGAAACACAGACCTTGGTCGATGCCCCAGACGCGCGAGTCTTTGTCGACAAGCACGTGCCCCGACTTTCGATCGGAGTTGTTGGCGACGATGTCGAGCGCACACATCCCGCGAAATTGATCGTGCAGGTCTTCGCGTTGTTCAAAAATCGTGAAATAGTGCTGCTCGGGGTCGGCGTCGATCCACAACTGAACCGATCCTTCGCCGTTCGGGCCGTCGCGCAAGATCGTGGGCGGCACGCATTGCAAACCCATCGCCTCGGAGAGTCGATATGCGGCGACTTCACGGCGATGCAAACCCGGTCCGAAATCCCATAGCGGCCTTTCACCCTGGATGGGTTTGTAAATTGCGCGCACACTTTGGTCGGCCAAATTCAGCGACACAAGATATGTCGCGTTGCTGCTATACGGCATGCGCATCGCGATCGACATCTCGCCCCGCGTCAATATGTCGAGTTGTGTCGCGCTGTCTAGTTCATTCGCGGACACAAGTGCCCATCTTTGTCGATCGGTCTGCCGCAAAACACACACGACGGTCGACCCGAAGAAACAACCTCGTCGGCGTGCTTGCAAAATGCGACGGCTTGGTCGCGGGTGATCTTCGCGCGAACTCTTGAGAAGTCCTGATCGACGGCCGGGCTTTCGGTGTCGGGTTTCATCTCGATCTCGTCGAGTTGGATCACGAGTCGGTCGCTGACGGTGTCGTAGGCCAGACCGACGGTGCCGAGCACGAACTCGGGAACAACGGGTTGCGAAAGTTGCATCACTTCATTGATCGGCGCGTGCGAGACGTCGGGGGCATCGGCCAGGAGTTTTCGCAAGTATACGGAAAGCGCCGAGACCTGTTCCTTCTCGCACTTGATGGTGATGCGCTGACCCTCGGCCCGAACCTGCAGCAGAAAGGTGCGTTGACCCGGTTCACCGAGCGCCCCGGCGGTGAACGCGTCGGTGTTTTCGAACTCGAAGTAGAGGCTCATGAAATTTTCAGTTCCGAGAGGCCGCCGCCCGTCGAATTGACCGTCAGAACGATCGGGCCGTGGTTCGAATATGAAATCGCGCTCACCGAACAGGTGCTGATCACGACGCGTTGAAACAGGTCGAGGTGGGTGCCCATGGCGTGGGCGACGGCGGCCTTGATCGGGTCGGCATGAGAGACGCAGATGACCACTTTTCCGGCGTGCGCCTTGCGCAATTTGTCGAGCGTCGTGACCATTCGGGTCTGCATTTCGGTGAAACTCTCGCCGTTTGGAAAACGAAACGTGCTTGGCGCCCGTTGTACCGTCGACCACTCGGGAAGTTTCATCAGTTTGCCCAGTTCCTTGCCCGTCCAGTCGCCGAAATCGCACTCCAGCAGACCCTTTTCGATGACGATTCTCTTCTTCAGAACCTTGGCGATCGGCGCGGCGGTTGCACGGGCGCGTTCGAGCGGCGAGGCATAAATTGCGCCGACATTTTTGAGTTTGCCGAGCCGACGGGCGACTTCAAGGGCCTCATTTTGCCCGTCTTGGCTGAGATGCAAACCGGCCGCACGTCCGGGCAGAAGTTTGTCGGTGCTCGGCGTCTTGCCGTGACGCACCAAGATCACCACGGTCGAGGCGATCGGTTTCGATTTCTTCTTTTTCATGCCAGGGGCATCAAACTATCGGCACAGCGAATAATCTCGGGATGTGACTTTGGCGCGAGATTTCGAGAAACTCGCCGGCGAGATCACGGCGTGCCGCAAGTGCAGTCGTCTGGTGAAGTGGCGAGAGAAAGTCGCGGTGCAAAAGCGGGCTTCGTATGCGACCGAGACTTATTGGGGCAAACCGATCGCCGGCTTCGGCGACGTTCGCGCAAAAATTTTGGTTCTGGGTCTTGCGCCGGGTGCTCACGGCGCGAATCGAACCGGAAGAATTTTCACCGGTGATCGAAGCGGCGATTGGCTGTTTCGGGCGATGCACAAGGCAGGCTTGGCGTCTCAGCCCGAGTCGATTTCGCGCGACGACGGCTTGACGCTGAAGAACGCGTGGGTCGCGACGGCGGTTCGGTGCGCGCCACCCGACAACAAGCCGACACCCCGCGAGCGAAAAAATTGCGCGTCGTACTTGACCCGTGAACTCGCGATGTTGAGCAATGTCAAGGTGATCGTTTGTCTCGGAGGTTTCTCGTTGACCGCGGTCTGCGACGAACTCGATATTCGACCCCGCCCCAAGTTCGGGCACGGCGTCGTCGTCGACCACGAGCGTTACAAGATCGTCTGCTCGTATCATCCCAGCCAACAGAACACTTTTACGGGCCGACTCACGGAAAAAATGTTCGACAAAGTGTTTGCGACGGCGGTCCGTCTACAAAGCTAGAAATTCTCCGACGCCGTAGACCACGGCGATCAACGCCAGAAACAAGCCGAACACCCGCTGAAGTTTTTTGTCGCTCATTTTCATCGTTACGTTGGAACCAAACGGTGCGCCGACCACGACGCCCACGGTCAGCCATGACGCGAATCGCCAGTCGATGCCGCCCTCCAACGAGTGGACGATGGTGCCGGGAATGGCGAAGCATCCGACGCAGATCAGCGAAGTGGCGAAGGCATTTTTGATCGGCAGGCCGAGCCAGCGCCGAAACAGGGGCACCATGACGATTCCGCCACCGACGCCGAGCAGACCCGAGAGAACTCCGGCGCCCGCGCCGGTGAAAATTGCCGGCAAATCGGTGGGTCGCGTGGTGTTGAGGCCATCAGCGGTTTGTCGTTGTTCGCTTGATCGCATCATGTTGACCGCGCTCCACATCAGAATCAATGCGGTGAGAATCATCAACAGGTGGCCCTCACCCGGCACGCGGGGTGAAACCCATGCTCCCGTGACCGCACCGATGATGCCCGCAGGGGCGGTGAAAGTAACGACTCGCCAACGAATGTAATCACCGCTTCGATAGCGCCACGAACCCGTGACGACGCCGGGCAAGATCGACGGCAGGGTTGTGCCGACGGCGAGCGCGGCCGAGCAACCCAGCAACCGAATCGCCGGGGTCGAGATGACGGTGCCACCCACGCCGAACGCGCCCGACATCACTCCGGTCGCGACGCCGGCGATCACGGTGAGTACGTCGCGAAGTATTCCCGGTTCCATCAATTGTCAGTGACTGGTGGGAGCAGTGCCGTCGGCTTTTTTCTTGGGTGGCGGAACGCCGACACTCACCGACTTGTGCGCGAATTCCGGCCAGCGCCGCCGGCTGACGATGCTCAACAGACGCAAAAGCCTCATCGCCGTCGCATCGGTCTCGGCGGGTCGCGCGAGGACCGAACCGTCTTTGATCATCCGGTTCATGACCTCTTCGCCCAATTCGGTGCGAACGACGCACAGTGTCCAGTCGTTGTCTTCGCCGATGCCCCCCGTCGAAATGTCGGCGTGCTCGGCGGCGAAATCGGGGCACATCTTGCAGCCTTCGCGCGTCCACTTGTGACATTCTTTGAGGTCGATCTCGTGATACGAGCCGTCTTTCATCCAAATCTGGAAGACGCCCTTGATGTTCATCTTGACCATTTCTTCCTTTTTCAGGCCGTACTTGGCCAAGAACAGCTCTTCAAAAATCGCGTCGTCGAAAGTTTTTGTGCAGAGCAGACCGATGTTGAACAAGAAAGGTTTGCCGATCTTGCCGGCCTTGCGTTTCCACATGATCGGCAAGGCGGACGACTGGCAGCTCATGCCGACGAGAGCGATGCGATTCAGACCCTCCTTTTGCGCGTCACGAATAGCCAAAGTGTTGGCGGAATACGTATATCGACTACCGGACGACGCCAAGACCTGCTCACGATTGCGCGCCAACCCGGGCAGCGCCTTCCACGAAGATCCGTCGCCCTCGACGAAACTAGTCAGTGCGGCGTCGATGTAGTCGTGCTCGAGCAACCAGATCAGCATCGCCCCGACGAAACCCCCGTCTTGACCCTTTTTGTGGGTTTCATCGTCGGCGGCACGAACCATCAACAGTTGGCGGTATTGACCATACATTTCTTCGTCTTTGCGTTGGCGACCGAACAGGTGCATGTCGGCCTCGGGTTCCCAACTGCGGAAGCGGGGGCAAGCCCGCGTGCAACTCGTGCAGCCTTTTTCGCCGTGCACGCAATTGTCGATGCCCAACTCTTCTTCGAGGTGAAACGGTTTGTATTTGCCCCCTTCGTGCTCGTAGCCGATCACATCGTGCGGGCAAGAAATGACGCAACCCGCACAGCCCGTGCACAGACCGGTGTTGATCACCTCTTCATACAGCTCTTTCCATTGATGGGTCCAACGCTGTGCGACTTCGACCATTGCGCAAGCCTAGTAAGTGAGCCGAAATTCTCTTTGACTTGAGTGGAAATTTTGCCAATCGAACGGCTATGAATGTTTAGGCATGTTGACCTACACACCTGAAGCCGAGGCGCGTCGCAGTGAGATTCGTCGGTGGCTGAAAGACAACCTGCCCGCGCACTGGTTCGACAAGGACTATCAGATGTCGCCCGAAGAGCGCAGAAAATTCAATGAAACTTGGCCTGAGAAACTTTTCACAGGCGGCTGGATTTGCGCGACATGGCCCAAAGAGTACGGCGGCAAAGGGCTCACGGTTCTCGAAGGCGTCGTGCTCGCCGAAGAGTTCGCCAACGCGGGCGCCCCGATGCGCGCAGACTTTTTCGGCGACACACTGGTCGGGCCGACATTGTTGCAGTGGGGCACCGAAGAACAAAAACGCGAGTTTTTGCCCAAGATCTTGAGCGGCAAGATGCGTTGGTGCCAGGGCTTCAGCGAGCCGAACAGCGGCAGCGATTTGGCCAGCCTGAAAACGACCGCCGTTTTGGATGGCGACGAATGGGTGATCAACGGACAAAAAGTCTGGACGACGCAGGGTCACCACGCTGACTATTGTTTCTTGCTCACGCGCACCGACAAAGAGGCGCCAAAGCACAAGGGCATTTCCTATTTGTTGGTGCCGATGAAACAACCCGGCGTCGAGGTGCGCGGCATCACGCAACCCGACGGCACCGCCGAGTTTTGCGAGGTCTTCTTCACCGACGCGCGTTGCCCGAAAGACAATGTCGTGGGCGGCGTCAACAACGGCTGGAAAGTTGCCAACAGCACCTTGGCTTTCGAACGCGGAATGAGCGCGACCACGGGTTATCGCCGATTCGAAGAAGAATACAGACTGCTCGTCGCCCAGGCGACCAAGAACGGCAAGATCGTCGACGCTTCGATTCGACAGCGGCTGATGCAGTACTACTCGGAGATCCAGATTCTTCGATTCAACGGATTGCGCAGTCTGGGGTCGACGCTCGCCGGCACGAAAGATTTCGGCGTGTTGGCGCTCGGGGCGAGCAACAAGATGTATTGGTCGGAAATGCACCAGCGGGCGATGGAGTTGGCGTTGGACATTTACGGCGCATATTCGATGCTCGTCGACACGGGGCCCGAGTCGGGCACTTGGCCGGGCGCGTTGCGCGACAAGCGGCGCGCGAATTATCCGTCGTCGCCGATGATGTCGAGTTTTTTCTTTTCGCGTTCAGAAACGATTTGGGGTGGTACGAGCCAGATTCAACGCAACATCGTGGGCGAACGGGTGTTGGCGTTGCCCAAAGAACCAAAATCCGCCGACTAAGATCGACCAAATGAACTTTGCAACTGCGATTCGATCAGGCTTCAAGAATTACGCGAACTTCAAGGGCCGTGCTTCGCGCTCTGAATATTGGTGGTGGCTACTGTTCAGTTTGTTGGTCGGGCTCGCCGGCTCGGCGATTCATTCATCAATCGGCGACCTGGCGCAAGTGATCACGCTCTTGCCGTCGATCGCGGTGTCGGTGCGACGGGTGCACGATTCAGACCGTCGAGGCTGGTTTGTTCTCGTGCCGATTTACAACTTGATTTTGGCGCTGAGTCGCGGCGACTCGGGCATGAATCGCTTTGGTCCGCCGCCGCCGCCGAATTCTTAATACTTGGGCACTCGCCGCTTGTAGCTCGTTTGAATCAGCGGCGAACTCAAAATGAAATCGGCGCTGGCGCGATTGCAGGCCACCGGAATGTTCCAAACCACCGCGATTCGAAGCAGTGCCCGAATGTCGGGATCATGAGGTTGGGGTTCGAGCGGATCCCAAAAGAAAAGCAAGATATCCACGCCTCCATCTGAAATCTTCGCGCCGATTTGTTGGTCTCCGCCGAGCGGGCCGCTGCGCATTCGCTCGAGGGTCAGACCCGTGTTGTCGGCGATCAGTTTTCCGGTCGAACCAGTGGCGATCAGCACATGCTGTTTGAGCGCTTCTTCATGTTCTTTCGCCCACCCGAGCATTTCGCCTTTCATATTGTCGTGTGCCACCATTGCAATACGCTTTTTTGCGGGGCTCTCGATGTGCGTCATTTCAATGGAGGTCATGGATGAAGGCTAGGTCAAAAGCGAGCGACGACTCGACAAGGTCACGCATCATCTCCACACCGATCGGCAATCTCACACTGGTCGCATCACCGAAAGGTTTGCAGCAAGTTGTTTTCGGTGCGAGAAAGTTGTCGCGGACGAAGAATGCTCGGACAAAGGCAAGCGACCATTTGACACAAGCCGAACGACAATTGCGCGAATACTTCGCTGGTGAGCGCAAGAAGTTTTCGATCAAACTCGATATCGGGGGCACCGAGTTTCAAGAGTCTGCGTGGCTGGCGCTGAAAAGAGTCGGTTACGGCAAGACGATTTCATACGCGCAGCAAGCGCGACTCGTGGGCAAGCCAAGGGCTTGTCGCGCCGTGGGTTCGGCCAACGGCAAGAACCCCGTGGCGATCGTTCTGCCGTGCCATCGTGTGATCGCCTCGGGCGGAACGCTCGGCGGTTATGGCGGTGGGCTGGCGATCAAACGAAAGTTGATCGCGCTCGAAAAAACTTTCAGTGCGGCTGGGTGAAGCCGAAGCACTCGCGCAAATATTCGTCGCGAAGCGCGACCTCGGGCGGCCCGATCGAAACGACGCGCTGGGCCAGAAGCATCACGGTGTCTGCGGTGTCCGCGTCCTTCAACTCATGGGTCGCAAGAACCACGGTCACGCCCCGCGACCTTTCTTCGGCGATCAGGTCGGCGACGAGTTTTCGGCCGTTGATGTCGAGACCAGCGGTGGGTTCGTCGAGCAACAACACCTCGGCTTGTCGGGCCAGAGCTTGTGCCAGATGGGTGCGCTGTTGTTGACCCCCCGAAAGATCGCGGATCGGATTGTCGGCCTGGGCGTCGATGCCTGTCGATCGCATCGAAGTTTCGACGATTTTTTTGTCGATCGTTGACGGATTCTTGAAGAGTCCAAGATGGGCGAATCTGCCCATGGCGACGACATCGCGAACGCGCAACGGCAGGGTGTGGGTCGAGATCGGATGCTGCGGCAGGTAAGCAACACGCTTGGGCATCGAGCCAACCGATGCTCCGAGCATTTCGATGTCTCCACTGATCGGTTGAATGAGACCCGCCATAGTTTTCAGAATCGTGGATTTTCCCGAGCCGTTTGCTCCGATCAACACGAGCAGTTCACCCGCATTGAGTCGCAAATTGACATCTTCGACAACGGGATGTCTCGAATATCCGACCGCGAGTTTGTCGGTCGCGAGAGAGATTTGAGTTTTGGCACTCATCGAAAGTGTGAACCCGGGTGACTGTGCTGGTGTTCGTGTTCGTTGGCATCATTTTCGCGAACTGCTTTTCTCATTTCCGAGAATGAGGCGCAGATCGCGAAGACAAGCACTGCCGACAGCACGATGCTCGCACCCGCGGCCAGGTCGAAGTGATAGCTGATCAGCAGGCCGATGTAGGTCGAGATTGCCCCGACAACCGAGGCGATGAGAATCATCGTCGAGATTCTTCGGGCGAACAGCGCACCTGTTGCGGCGGGGGCCACGAGCATGCCGAGGACGAGCAGCGTACCCACCGTCTGGAAACTGGCGATCACCGTGATGGCGACGATCATCAACAACAAGTTGTGGAACAGGCGGCTCGAAAAGCCCGACGTGTTGGTCAAGCCCTCGTCGACGCAGAGCAACAAGAAGGGGCGTCGCGCGAGAAAAGCAATCACCGTCACGATCGCGAGCGCACCGAGTTGCAGCGCAATGTCGCCGATGGAGACACCGAGAATCTCGCCGAACAAGATGCGCGAGAGGTCGCCGACGAAGGTTCGTGATCGCGATGTGATCATCACGCCAAGAGCGAGCATTCCCACGAAGAGCAGGCCGATTGCCGTGTCGCCCGAAAGTCGCAGGCGGCGCGAGACGACGCTCACCCCGCCCATCATCACCAGCGAACCGATGGCGGCACCAATCATGCCCGAAAAACCGAACAATATCGCCGCGGCGATACCTGGTAGCACGCCATGGGCGAGTGCGTCGCCAATGAATGCCAGCCCGCGCAAAACGACGAATGTTCCGGCGATCGCACAAGTTACGGCGACGAGGACACCCGCAAAAAGCGCAAGACGCATGAATTCGTTGGCGACAAACGGCTCGATGAACATATCACCGCCAAGATTCTCCACGATCTCAACAGTAACGATTCGTTGCTATCAACTCAGAGCTTCGGAGATTTGCCTAACCATTCTCAGAATGAACTCCTGATAATTCGCCGAGCCATCAAGGTAGTGAGTCGAGAGCGTTACGGCCTTCACCCCGAGTTCGGTTGCGAGTTGGTTGGCGATGTCGGCTGACGTGCCGAGACCCGTGAATATCGCCGGGACATTGTTCTTTTCGACTTGCTTCTTCAGATCGGCAAGTTCTCCTGCTGTGGCCTCTGAAGTGGTTGTGAACGAGGGGATGATCGCACCGATCATTTCGCAACCATAACGGTCGGCAAAGTAGCCCATTTCGTCGTGACCGCTGACGAGCTTGCATTCATCGAGGCCATCGATGATCGTGGCGACTTGTTTGTCGAGTTCTTCGAGTTGGGCGGTCAAAACTCTTTCGGCTTCAGAAAGGTCGGCGCCTGCAGCGTCGCTCAGCGCGGCTGTGAGAGCGGGAAGCATCTCGAGCATCGTCGCGGGGGAGAGCCAAATATGTGGGTCGCCGCCACCATGATGGTGGTCGCCTTCTGAGTCGCCGTGGTCATCTCCTTCTTCGCCCTCGGCGTGATCGTCATCGTCTTCGCCGTGGCCGTGGTCGTCGCCTTTTTCGGTCTTTCGCACAGTTATGTGTTCGCCAGCCATGAAAATGTCGCCACCAGAGTCGGCGATGTTTTCGATCACTTTTTCGAGACCTTCCTCGAATTCAAGACCGTTTGATACGACAAGGGCGGCGTTGCTCATCGTCTCGACATCCTTGGCTGAAGGCTGAAAGTCGTGCGGATCTTGACCATCGGGGATAACCACGGTGACCGTGGCGTTGTCGCCCACGAGTTGCGAGACGATGTCGCCGAGCACCGAGTATGTGACGGCGATGACGGGCCGGCTTTCAGTGGCTGGTTCGCTCTTGCTCTCGGGCCCAGGCTCGCTCTTGTTTGCGGTCTCGCTCGCGCCGCCGCAACCCGCCACGAGGCCAAAGGTCAGCGCCAGAGCGAGGAAGCGGCGGAATGTTCTGCTTGTTTTTTTGTTTTCGATCATCCCCCGATCATAGCAATAATGAGAATGATTCTCAATTTTGGGTTCCGAGGGCCCCATTTATCTGCTCTGTAAGTGCCGACATTTCGATTTCGCCGCTGAGGCGAAGAGCGACTTTGCCTTCGGCGTCGACCAAGACGAAGAAAGGAAACCCTGAGACACCCATCGCGTTAGCGGCAGTTTTTTCGCCACTGTCGGTCATGACCGGCCAAAGTGCCGGGAACTCTTCACGCGCCAGCCATTCGGATGGGGGGAAGTTGGGAGATGCTGGGTCGGTCGATGTGGTTATGGCGATGACATCGAGACCATCGGGCACCAGACCGTCGCGCTTCCATTGCACGAGCAACGGGACTTCGCGTTGGCAGTGGGGGCACCAGTGCGCGAGAAAGACCAGAAGAGTCGGTGCGCCGGGCGAGGTGACGATCCTGTTGCCGGTGAAACCTCTTCCTGTGAGAACCGGCGCCGTCATGCCGACTGCCTTGTCGGTTTGGCCGGTGGTGAAGGCGGGCAATGACTTGCCTTCGACGAGAACATCACCAAACTCTTCGATGCCCGCGACGACCTCGTCGCTACCCGATTGTGAGGCGACTGCGACGATCGCCGCAACCGCGATTAGCGCGGCGATGCCACCGATCAGCCAGACAGATTTGTTGCCGGTCGAGATTGTGTTCCTGTTGTTCACTTTTCCTCCGTATTGCCAATTGTTGTCAGAACGATCGTCGTGAAAAAAGCGGTGAAGGCCATGAACGACAGCGTCACGAAGCCGAAATTCTCGAACCAGATGAACTCGCACGGCAATTTCGCGTCGCAAACGCCGGCGTCGAGATCGGGGAACCGTTCGAGAAACCAGTGGTAGGTAGAAATCGAGCCACCGATCGTGGCCAGCAAAACCACGACGAGTTTCGAGTGCTTGAATCGTTTGAAGTTCAGGATGATCAACGTGATCGCGAGCGGATACATCGCCGCGCGTTGATACCAGCAAAGACGGCACGGCTTGTAGTTCACGACCTCGGAGAAATAGAGACTGCCGAACATTGCAGTTGTTGTTATCAAAGCGGCAAGCGGCAGGGCGATCTTTTTTGCCTCGAGCACAAAACCTTGGGCGCCCGTCAAACGTGCGCCGAGCGTCAACAATCCGAAACCGAGCGTGCCGAGACTCAACAGCGAAAAAAACAGTTCGAAAACTTCGTTGTTCATGGCAGAGTCAAGGCTAACTTTTATCGTGGTTGTTAAACCGCGCCGGCAATTCGCACTAGAGTGACTTAAGTGTCGGGTCTCAAAGATCGATTGCAGGCAGATTTGACCGCGGCGATGAAGTCGCGCAATGAAACTGAAATTTCGACACTGCGGTTGACCTTGGCGGCGATCATGAACGCCGAGGTCGCGGGGGCCGAGGCGACCAAACTGACCGATGAACAGGTTCAGGCTGTGGTCATGGCCGAGGCGAAAAAACGGGTCGAGTCGGCCGACATATATAAAGGGGCAGGTCGCCAAGACGCCGAGGCGGCCGAGCGGGCCGAACTCGCGGTGCTTGAACGGTATCTGCCCGCACAAATCAGCGACTCTGATCTGGAGCGGCTAGTCGACGAACAAGTTGCCGAGGCCGCGACCCAAGGCTTGAGCGGACCCAAAGCCATGGGAGTAGTCGTAAAAGCCGTGCGGACCAAGGTTGGCGCAGGGGCCGATGGCGCCAAAATCGCCAATTTGGTCAAGGCCAAACTGACTTAAAGCAATTCAACGGCCAGGTCCGGACAACTTTGACATGGCAACCCCCTACAGGTAGCGTGGCGACGAGGCTATATGCCGGTTTCCAAAGGGGGAAATTTTCAATGAGCAAGTTATTCACAGGGGCAAGACGCAAAATTGCAGCGTTAATGGCGATCGCACTTGTTGCGTCGCTCAGCCAAGTAACGACCAGTAGCGCCTCGGGAGCCGACACTCCCAAACGTGGTGGAACCATAACGGTCGGTATCTTCGACTCGTTCCCGGGCTTTTGTATGGCGGACAACTTGGCCAACTCGGCGTTGATGGCCGGTCGAACAATTTATGAGACCTGGGTCGAGCAGCGTGCCGATGGCAAGATGGTGCCGTTCTTGTTGAGGTCATTTGAACACAGCGCTGACTACAAAATTTGGAACCTCGTAGTTCGTGATGGCATCAAGTTTCACGACGGTTCGCCTGTTGACGGAACGGCGTTGCTGTTGAACATTCAGGGTTTGCGCGGCGCGCTGTATCTCAACGGCTTGATCGGTAAGACGCCAAAGTCGCCATCTTCGGGAACGGCCGCTGGCTTTACTGCCAACATTACCGATGCGATTCTGACCGGTGCAATGTCGGTGACTGTGAAGCTGTACAACGCCGACGCGACCTTTCCGGAAACGCTTTATGCTTCGGGCAGATTCCTTGCACGTTCAGTAGGACAGATAACTGGATCAACCTGCTCGACGGTGCCGGTGGGTACTGGTCCGTTTAAATATGTATCGCACAAATTGACCGAATTGGTTGTGGCGAAGAACGAGAATTACTGGCGAAAAGATGCCAAGGGTGGCGCATTGCCATATCTTGACGGCATCACCTTCACTTTCTTGCCTGATGCTGCACCGCGCGTTCAGGGTGTGAAGAGCGGCTCGTTGGCGGCAGTTATGTTCAGTTCGGCAAGCGAAGCCAAACAGATCAAAGATATACAAAAGAACAAGAAACTTACAACGATCATTTCGCCAACCGACTATTACCCGACGATCTGGATGAACCACAAGATCGCTCCGTTCAGCAACAAGAACGCACGACTTGCGCTCTCGCATTCGTTGGATCGCGCAAAGTGGTTGAAAGTTCGCCAAAAGGGTCTGGGAGCAGTGCCCGACTCAATCGTTGGACCGAACAACATCATGTACAACCCCAAGGGTTACGCGGGATTTGATCTGAAGAAGGCCAAAGCATATGTAGCGGCATACACCGCCGAGACGGGCAAGACGCTCGAGTTCAGCTTGCCCTATGTCAGCGCTTCGGCCGACTCGACTGCAAACGCTCAACTTTTGAAAGAGATGGCTGAGGCCGCAGGAATGAAGGTCAACCTGTTGTCGGTGACGACCGCAGAAGCCATTCAAAAGGCGTTCCCGATGCAGTTCCAGATGCTTCCATTGTTGTTGATGGAAGGCACCGGAACTTCCTTCATTGTTCCGTTCGTTGTCAGTGACACCTCGGGTGGCAACCCGACGCACTTCCTGCGCGGTGCAGCGAAACTCTCGCCAGCCCTTGCCCCATTGCAGGTTTTGTACAGCATCTTGAACCTTTCATCGTTCAAAGACGAAGTGAGTGAGAACTTGTTGTTTGCAGCCCGTGCCGAGCCGAACAAGGCAAAAGCCAAGAAGCTGTATGCACAAGCGACCTTTCAATTACAAAACGAAGCGCACGTAACGAACATTTCGTTCCTGGCCTATGCCTTGACCTACAACAAACTCGGTGGAGTTGGTCAACTGGGTCTTGTAGCGGGCGGACCGCGTCGTTTGGTGACGAACTTCGGTATCGACTGGACGGGAGTTTGGAAGACTAAGTAATCAAAAAACAACGAGTTTTAGGGCGACGGTGCTTCGGCACCGTCGCCCTTTCGTTTAGTTGCTGACCTGCATCGAACTCGTCTAATCTGCTTTTGACCAAACCAGAAACATTGAGGGGAAAGCTTGTCGAAAATCAGTTTTTGGTTGCAGCGAGTTGCTCAGTTGCTGATCGTGTTGCTTTTAGTAACTTTCGGCGTGTCGTTGCTGCTTCGCTTGATACCCGTTGACCTGGCGACGATTTTGCTGCCCGTCGGGTCCGAGATTGAGCGCGACCTGCTGCGCACTGAACTCGGGTTCGACAAAGGCCCCATCGGTTACTACCTGCAGTGGCTCGGCGATTTCGTTCAAGGCGATATGGGAAAGATCTATTTTTCGGGAGGCACCGAAGAAGTTTCGACTCACTTAAGAAATGCGATGCCGCGCTCGCTGTTGTTGATGATCTACACCCAGGTGACCGCCCTTGCAATCGCGATTCCCCTCGGGGTACTTTCGGCATATCGCGTCGGCCGTCGTGCCGACAAGATCACTAGCAACATTTTGTTCACTCTGTCGTCGATTCCCAATTTTGCGATCGCGTTGCTGTTGATCATTTTCATCGGCGTGAAACTGGCGTGGTTGCCGACTCTGGGTTATGCCCCGTTATCGGACGGCATTTGGGAGCACTTTCAATACATGATCATGCCTGTTATCAGTTTGAGTTGCGGCTTGGTTTCGACATATACGCGTTTGTTGCGCGCCGACATGATCGCTGCTCTGCGTGAAGATTATGTGACGATGGCGGCGTCGAAAGGGTTGAGCGATCGTCGAATCTTGTGGCGCCATGTTTTTCGTCCTTCGAGTTTGACCCTGTTGACTTCGGCGGCATTGAGCATGGGTGCATTGATCGGCGGGGCAATCGTGATCGAAAGTATTTTTGCCACTTACGGCGTCGGCTTCGAGGTCTTTTTCGCCATTCAAGGTCGCCAATATGTCCTCTTGCAGTCGACTGTGGCCGTGATCGCTCTGTTCTATGTTTTTTTCAACCTTGTGGTCGATTTAAGTTGTGGATTCGTCGATCCGCGCACGCGTGATCGGAGGGTGAATGCGTAGTTATTCGAAGCCGACTCTGCTGGCCATCGGCTGGTTGGGGTTGATGTTGTTTTTCGCCCTGTTCGGCTGGATCTTGCCGTTCAAAGAGTGGAACTACGTTTTTGAAGACGACTTGGAAATGGGTCTCTTTTCGAGCGGCCATATTTTGGGAACAGACAGCAATGGCTACGACCTTTTGGCGTCGATCGTCGCCGGCACGCGAATGAGCATTTTCATCGCAGTCGCCGCCGTGGGTCTGGGCGGCCTCATCGGCAGCGTATTGGGTATTTTCTCGGCGTATGTGCGGGGCAAGGTCGACACAGTGATGGTCACTTTGTTCAACGTTGGCTTGTCGGTGCCAAACTTGGTGTTGGCTTTGGCCCTCGTCTCGGTTTTGGCGACGAACGTCGACATCAATCAGGCGGTGCCCACATGGCGACGCGTGATGGTGTTGATCATTTCGCTGACGATCATATTGATTCCGATTTTGGGTCGAATTGCCCGCGGAGCCACGATGTCATGGGCGGGCCGAGAGTTCGTCACCGCGGCTCGCAGCATGGGAATGAAGGACATAAAGATCATCACCAAACACATCGTGCCAAACGTATTGCCGGCGTTGATTGCCGTGGCGTTTTTGGCGGTCGGCGTGGTGATCATCGCCGAGGCCTCTTTGTCGATTCTCGGTGTCGGCATTCCCGACGGGGCGAGTTGGGGTGGAATGATCGCCCGGGGTCGAAACGACCTCGAATATGCGCCGCACACGCTCTATGTTCCACTTTTTTTCTTGGCGTTGACCGTGATCTCGACAAATCATCTGGGTGATGTCGTGCGGTCGAAACTCGACAGTCGCGAGGCCAAAGTATGAGTTCATTGCTGAGCGTCAAGGGCATGAACATTAATTTTGATACGTCACGCGGCTTGCTCGAGGCGGTGCGCAACGTAGATCTTGAGATTCCCGCGGGAATGAGCGTCGGGGTCGTCGGCGAGTCAGGCAGCGGCAAGACGGTTATGTGCCGAGCCGCAATGGGGTTGTTGCAGGGCAGCAATGTCAAGCGGTCGGGCAAAGTGGTTTTCGACGGTCGAGAGTTGACGGCGATGAGCAAGTCCGAAGTTCGAGAGCAGTTCGGCTCGGGTATGGCGATGATTTTTCAAGATCCGATGACGGCCTTGAACCCCGTGCGCCGAATCGGCTCGCAGGTATCAGAAGGTTTGCGGGTTCGCCTCGGAATGAGCAAGAAGGACGCCCTGGCGCGCAGCAAAGAGTTGCTCGAATTGGTGCGAATTCCCAACGCTGCTGCCGTTTTGAAATTGTTTCCATTTCAGTTGTCGGGCGGCATGCGTCAACGCGTGATGATCGCCATCGCAATTTCGTGCAGCCCGAAGTTGTTGTTCGCCGACGAGCCCACGACCGCGCTCGACGTCACGGTGCAGGCGCAAATTTTGCAATTGTTGCGCGAACTACGCGAGGACTTGAAGATGTCCATGGTGCTGGTGACTCACGACCTGGGTGTCGTGGCGGGCAACACCGATTATGTCGCCGTAATGTACGCCGGTGAAGTTGTCGAATTTGCCGAAACCAAAAAACTGTTCGCCGATATGCGAATGCCCTACACCGAGGCGTTGCTCGAATCGATACCCACGATCGACCAAAAATCGGGTGCACGGCTCGCCGTCATTGCCGGTCGTCTGCCAGACCCGACAGACCGCGGTGCTGGTTGCAGTTTTGCGCCGCGCTGCAAATATGCCCAAGATAAATGTCGCAATGAGCACCCTGAACTGAAACAAGACCCCGATGGACACCTCTATCGATGTTGGTTTCCGATTGGAGAGGCGAAGTAATGGCCGGTTCCGGAACCGCCCATATGCGCAACACGGTCGACGCGGTCTTGACCGTTCGTGACCTTACCGTCGAGTTTCGAACCGGTCGAGACAAGGTTGTAAGAGCGGTTTCAGGCCTGAGTTTCGACGTGATCAAAGGCGAAACGTTGGCGATAGTCGGTGAGTCGGGGTGCGGAAAGACGACCTTGGCCAGGGCGGTGTTGCAGTTGCCGCCGCCGAATTCGGGTGAAGTCGTATTTGACGGCACCGATCTGACGACATTGCCGAAAGAAAACCTGCGATCGGCGAGAACTTCGATGCAGATGATTTTTCAAGATCCGATTTCGTCGTTGGACCCTCGAATGACCGTGCAGCAGTTGATCGACGAGCCACTTGAGATTTGGGGTCGCGGCGATCGCGCCGAGCGCGCTGAGCGCATCAACAATTTGCTGAACAACGTCGGTCTTGACCCGGAGCTGGTTTTGAATCGTCGGTCATACGAGTTTTCGGGTGGCCAGTGTCAGCGCATCAGCATCGCCAGGGCGCTCGCATTAGACCCGCGGATGTTGATTTGCGACGAGCCTGTCAGCGCGTTGGACGTGAGCATTCAAGCCCAGATTCTTAATTTGCTGCAGGACATGAAAGATCGTTTTGGTTTGACGATGATCTTCATTTCTCACGACTTGGCCGTCGTCAAAGCGGTGAGCAATCGCGTGATCGTGATGTATCTCGGAAAAATTTGCGAGGTCGCGCCACCCGAGACCTTGTATGCCAAGCCGGCTCACCACTATACGAAGGCGCTTTTGGACTCGGTGCCGGTCGCCGACCCGACGCGTCAACGCAAGGCGACATTGTTGCAGGGCGAGCCCCCATCGCCGATGAACCCTCCCACGGGTTGTCGTTTCAGAACGCGATGCAACGCGGCATCGGCGATGTGCGCCGAACAAGAGCCGCAGTTGCGCGAGGTCGCGCCCGGGCAATTCGTGGCGTGTCATCACCCGATTTCTTGATCAGTCACAAGAGCAATCTGCGCGTGGTGAAAAGGTGACGACTCGACCGCGGGTGATAATCGATTGCGATCCGGGGCATGACGACGCGTTCGCACTGATCGTCGCGTCTAAGTTCGCCGAAATTCTGGGCGTGACCACCGTGGCGGGCAACGCACCGCTCGATTTGACGACGAAAAATGCGCGAATCATTCTGGATATCTGTGGTGCTGCGGGTGTGCAACTGCACTCGGGTGCGAATCGGCCGTTGGTGGCCGAACCGATCCATGCCGCCTATATTCACGGCGAGAGCGGAATGGACGGCGCGACTTTTTCGCCGCCGTCGCGACCGGTCGACGGCACCGACGCGGTTCACTTCATCATCGACACTGCGCGATCAAACCCCGGGGCGTGGTTGGTGCCCACGGGACCACTGACGAACATCGCCCTGGCCCTGCGGGTCGCCCCGGACTTGGTTTCGACGATTTCCGGAATTTCGTTGATGGGTGGCGGGAGGTTCGGCAATCGGACCGCCTCGGCCGAATTCAATATTTGGTGTGATCCTGAGGCGGCGTCCGCGGTATTCGATTCGGGCGCGAAAATAGTGATGAGTGGCCTGCACCTCACGCATCAAATCATGGCGACGTCGGCTCGAATCGAGATGGTGAGGAATGCGCACGCGACCGTCGGTCCGAAATTGGCGGGACTGCTCGAGTTCTTCAGCAAGACGTACAAGTCGTTGCACGACGATTTCGAGGGTGCGCCGCTGCACGATGTTTGTGCGGTGCTGGCGTTGACCCACCCGCAACTGTTTGGTGCAAGCGAGCGCCATGTCGCGGTTGAAATCGACGGGGCGATCACCCGCGGCATGACGGTGATCGACGATCGGCATGTAATTGCACGGGGCAAGGCGAACACCCGGGTGCTCGAAACAATCGACTCGGACGCCGCGTTCTCGGCCATCGTCGAGGCGATCAAAGCCTGCCCTTAGCGGTAGGACGCCGCGCGGAAACTACGAGGCGGGGCAAATACGCCGTGTTTTGCGGGGGGATCTGGGCAACAATGAAAGGGTGGCAGATCCGGTCGCTCATGTCGAAAAGCGCGTTGCCGCCGCGTTCGCCGAGGTGGGTGGCGACAAAGCGATAGGGGTCGACACGGCGGTGCGACAGAGCGATCGCGCCGATGCGCAAATAGACGGATGTCTGGCATTGGCCAAGGCGATGGGTCTCGCGCCGCGCGATGTCGCGACCAGAGTTTTGGCGGCGGTCGATCTGCACGACATTTGCTCGGCGGCCGAAGTGGCGGGACCGGGCTTCATAAACCTGACGTTTCATCACGAGTTTCTCGCTCGCGAACTGGTGACGGTCGCCGCGAGCGCGAGGCTCGGCGTGCGCAAGGCCAAGCACGCACGAAAAGTGGTGATCGATTATTCGGCGCCGAACGTGGCCAAGGAGATGCATGTCGGACACCTGCGCTCGACCGTGATTGGCGACGCGCTGGCGAGGATGCTGATGTTCGTCGGTCATGATGTGACGCGCGAGAATCATGTCGGCGACTGGGGCACGCCGTTCGGCATGCTGATCGAACACCTCGTGGATCTGGGCGAAACTCAGGCGGCCAACGAACTGTCGGTCGGCGACCTGGACTCTTTTTATCGGGGTGCACGAAAAAAATTCGACGACTCAGAGGCGTTTCAGGCTCGGGCCCGTTCGCGGGTGGTGAAGTTGCAGGGCGGCGACGGCGAGACGCTGCGCCTTTGGCGAATTCTTGTCGCCGAAAGCACCACCTATTTCCAGACGATCTATCGAACGCTCGGGGTTTTGCTCGAAACAACCGATGTGATGGGAGAGAGCGCCTACAACGATTTGTTGCCTCAGGTTGTGCAGCGACTTTCTGATGCGAAGATGCTCGTTGTCAGTGACGGCGCCGAGGTCGTGTTTCCGAGCGGGTTCACGAATCGCGAGAACCAACCGCTCCCGTTGATCATTCGCAAGTCGGACGGGGGATACAACTACGCCACCAGCGATCTGGCGTGCGTGATCGATCGGGTCGAGAGGCTGCGCGCCGATCTGTTGATCTACGTCGTCGGCGCACCACAGGCCCAACATTTGGAGATGGTCGCCGCGGTCGCGGCCCAGGTCGGCTGGTTGAAGTCGCCGTGCGAGATGGTGCATGTCGCGTTTGGCAACGTGCTGGGTGCAGACAAAAAGATGCTCAAGTCGCGAAGCGGCGACGCCGTGAAACTCGACGCCTTGTTGATCGAGGCCGTCGAGCGGGCGGCGAACGCGGTGACCGAGAAGAACCCCGAACTCTCGTCGCAGACCAAAGACGAGGTCGCCAGGTTCGTCGGTCTGGGGTCGGTGAAATACGCCGACCTTTCGACCGATCGGGTCAAGGACTACATCTTTGATTGGGAGCGGATGCTCTCGTTCGACGGCAACACCGCACCGTATCTGCAGTATGCGCACGCGCGAATCTGCAGCATCTTTCGGCGGGCAAACGTCGAGCGCGAAGCGGCGAAAGATTTCTCGCCGAAGATATCGCACGCCGCCGAGCGGGCGTTGGCGCTGCGACTTCTGCAATTCGATTCGGCGGTGTGGGACACGATCGACAAATACAGTCCGCATCGGTTGTGCGCCTATCTATACGAACTGGCGACGAGTTTCTCGTCGTTCTACGAGCGATGTCCGGTGTTGAAGGCGACCGATCAAGACGAACGCAACAGCCGATTGATGCTTTGCGATCTCACGGCACGAACCCTGCAGACCGGGCTTGACTTGTTGGGTATCGACGCCCCGGAACAGATGTGAGTCGGATATCCAGGCACCTGTTGCCCGACTCGGCGGCGACGAACAAGTCTGGTCATCTCGAGATCGGCGGGCGCGACCTTACCGACATCGCGCGCGAGTTCGGCACGCCGACATTCGTCTACGACGAGAATCATCTGCGCGCAAGATGCCGCGAGGCCGTTGTCGCGTTCGGTGAGCAGCGCGTGATTTACGCGACGAAGGCGTTTTTTTGCGGGGCGATGGCGCGCCTCGCATTCGAAGAAGGTTTGTTGTTGGATGTCGCGACAGGCGGCGAACTTTATGTGGCGCTGAACGCGGGAGTGCCCGGCTCGGCGTGCGTTCTGCACGGCAACAACAAGAGCGTCGAAGAATTGAAGATGGCGCTCGATGCCGGCGTACGGCATATCGTCGTCGACAATTTTGACGAACTAGACCGACTGGACGCGTTGCACAAAGCCGGCAGCCCTCGGACGAGAATCCAACTGCGAATCACGCCGGGCGTTGCGGTTCACACCCATGAATTCATCGCCACCGGGCAGGACGACTCAAAGTTTGGGTTCAACCTGCGAAACGGTGACGCGCAACGCGCCGTCGACAGGGTGAGGGCTTCGGCGAGCGTCGAATTCACCGGCATTCACTGTCACATCGGGTCGAATGTTTTCGCCTCGGAGAACTTCGCCCAGGCGGCGCGGATAATGGTCGACTTTGCCAATCAACTGGAGGTCGACGAACTCACGCTCGGTGGCGGACTCGGCGTCGCGTATCTAGGAAGCGAAAGTGCGCCGTCGATCACAAGATGGTCGCAATCTTTGGCTCAGGCGACGAAAAAGTTGAATCGGCCGACGAAAATTTTCGTCGAGCCCGGTCGTGCGATAGTCGCCAGCGCCGCCGTGACTTTGTACACGATCGGGTCGATCAAACATCTCGCGGGAATACGCACGTATGTCGCGGTGGACGGCGGAATGAGCGACAATCCTCGTCCGGTTCTGTACGACTCGGGTTACGAGGCGTTCTTGCCCGCGCGGGTCGAGGACGATCGAGTTGAAGCGGTTCGCGTCGTCGGCAAGCATTGCGAGAATGGCGATGTGTTGATAAACGAGGCGATGCTGCCAAAAAACTATTCGATCGGAGACTTGTTGGCGACGCCGGTGACCGGGGCTTACGGGCACAGCATGGGTTCGAACTACAACAAGGTCACGCGACCACCCGTCGTGTTCGTGCGCGATGGAGTTGCGCGACTGGTTGTGCGTCGTGAAACCTACGCCGACCTCGTCGGCTTGGACGTCGCAGATAGCGTGTGAACATGTCGTCTGGCGCCCAAGCACACGTGGTTCGCGTCGGGGTGCTCGGACACGGCGTGGTCGGTTCGGCCTTCGTCAGGCTGGTCGCACAACAGTCCGATCAAATCTTGGCGCGCAGCGGAGTGCGCCTCGTCGTGACCAAAGTTTGTGTGCGCGACCCTGAGAAAACCCATCAGTTGCCCAGGGGCGCGGAGTTGGTTACAGATCCGAGCGTCGTCGTGCGATCGGCCGACGTCGATTTGGTCGTTGAAGTAATGGGCGGCATCGAGCCCGCGTCTGCCTTGATCGCCGAGGCTCTTGGCAAACACAAACCCGTTGTGACGGCGAACAAGGCGTTGTTGGCTCGGCAGGGTGCCGAATTGTTCGCCGCGGCCGACTCGGCGTCGACCGATCTGTTGTTCGAGGCGGCGGTTTGCGGCGGAATTCCGTTGATCAGGCCGCTGCGAGAAAGTTTGCGCGGCGAGCCGATCTTGCGCGTGATGGGCATCGTCAACGGAACGACGAATTTTATTCTCACCAAGATGAGCGAGGTCGGCGCCGACTATGCCGATGCGCTGGGCGAAGCGCAGAAGTTGGGTTTTGCCGAGGCCGACCCGACGGCCGACGTCGAGGGTCACGACGCCGCGGCGAAAATTGCGATCATCGCCAGCATCGCCTTCGGCACCGTCGTGCGAGCCGAGGATGTATTCGCCGAAGGCATCAGCAAACTCACGGCCGCAGACATAACGATCGCGCGAAAGTTCGGTTTCGCGGTGAAACTGCTCGGCGTCGCAGAACTCGACGCGGCGACCACAAGAATTTCGGTTCGCGTGCATCCGGCCCTTGTGCCCCTGAACAACCCGTTGGCGTCGGTGCGCGAAAGTTTCAACGCCGTTTTGGTCGACGGCAAGTCGTCGGGTTCGCTGATGTTTTACGGACGCGGTGCCGGCGGAGAGCCGACCGCCTCGGCCGTGCTCGGCGACGTGATCGATGCGGCGATCAATCTGCGCAAAGGCACCCACGCGCCTCTCGGCGTTTTCTCGCGGGCCGCGCTCAAGCCGATCAGCGAGGTGAATTGCGAATACATGATCGGGTTGGAGGTGATCGACAAACCCGGCGTGTTGCATTCGGTGACCGGCGTATTCGCCCGAAACGGCGTGAGCATCAGGGCCGCCGAGCAGGACGGAATCGGGGCCGATGCCCGGTTGGTGTTCTTGACCCACGAGGCCAACGAGGCGGCGGTGCAGAATTGCCTGCGCGAATTCAAGTCGCTCGATGTCGTGAAGCATGTCGGCGCACTTTTGCGGGTCGTCGCCAACTCGAAGTAATGCAATATATTTCGACCCGCGGCTCGGCGCCGAAAATCGGATTTCAAGATGTGCTGTTGGCAGGTTTGGCGCGTGACGGTGGTTTATATGTGCCCGAGCAATGGCCGAAATTGCGGTCTGGTGCGCAGACCGCGACGAAACAATATGCGATTCGGGCCGCCGAGGTGATGTCGCCGTTCGTCGGCCAAGAAATTGACGCGAAAGTTTTTGAGGTGATTTGCGTCGAGGCATACTCGAATTTTCGTGACCCTGAAGTCGCGAAGTTGGTCGAGATCGGTGATGGCGAATATCTGCTCGAATTGTTTCACGGGCCGACGCTGGCGTTCAAAGATATTGCCCTGCAACTCGTCGGGAAGCTGTTCGATCATGTCCTGAAACGACGGGGTGAACGCGTGATGATCGTCGGGGCGACGAGCGGCGACACCGGCGGCGCGGCGTTCGACGGCGTGGCGTCGTGCAGCAATGTCGACATCGTGATGCTCTACCCGCAAGACCGCGTGAGCGACGTGCAGCGCCGACAAATGACGACATTGACCAGCCCGAATGTTCACGCCGTGGCGATCGACGGCACTTTCGACGACTGCCAAGATTTGGTCAAGGCGATGTTCAACGACCGGAAGTTTCGCGACTCACAGCAACTTTCGGCGGTCAATTCGATCAATTGGGTGCGTGTGATGGCCCAGGTGGTCTATTACGTGACGGCGCTCGAAAAACTGGGCGAACGCGCCGTGTTCAGTGTGCCGACGGGCAACTTCGGCAATGTTCTGGCGGGGTGGATAGCCAAGCAGATGGGGGCATCGATCGAGGGTTTTGTGGTGGCCTCGAACAGAAACGACATCTTGACGAGGTTCTTCGAGTCGAAACAGATGCTCGCCAACGAAGTCGTGCCGACCTTGAGTCCGAGCATGGACATTCAGGTTTCGTCGAATTTCGAGCGCTTGATTTTTGAGATCAATGATCGCGACGGAGCGGCGACGGCCAAACAACTGACCGACTTCAGGATGACGAAGAAATTGACCGTGTCTGAAGATGGCTACAAGAAATGGATCGAGGGTGTCTTCGTCGGTCGACGCTGCGACGACCGACAAACCATGGCGACGATGCAACAAGTATTCAAGGAATCGGGAATGCTGATCGATCCGCATACGGCGGTGGGCTTGGCGGCGGCGCGTCAAAGCGCGGGCGTGGATTATCCGAAAGATGTTCCGATGATCACTTTGGCCACGGCCCACCCGGCCAAGTTTCCGGACGCGGTTCGCAAGGCGACGGGTCAAACGCCGAAATTGCCCGCGCATCTGGCCGACTTGATGGGTCGAGCCGAGCGAAGCGTCTCGTTGCCCAACGACCTGACAGCGGTGCAGTCGTTTGTGGCGAACTGCCGCCGTTAAGGGGCCCTCGTTGCCAAACCGTTGAAACTCGGCTAGAGTGGAAGGGCTCGGAATCCCGGGCAAGTTCCCGCCAGTTCTTGGCAAACGCATTTCAACGCAATCTGAATTGCGCCCTTGCATATTGATTTTTGGCGGCAAGTCGGGCGACAAGTCATTTGATCCCCGTGAAAGAAGGAATTGTGGCCAACGGAGCCCTTGAACAATCGGCACTTGAACAAAAAGATCGCGACCAACTTGTCGCCATCGCCAAGGCGCTCGGCGTGAAGGCGTCGGCGCGTGCCAACAAAGGAGAGATTATCGAGATGATTCTCAAACAGACCGCGCCAGCAGAGCCCGTCGCGAGCAAGGCCTCGAGCGTGCAGAGCGTCGCGCAAAGCGACAACAATGCCGCCGCAAAACCGACACCGCGATCTGGTGGGCCGATGTTGGGGGCCGATGGTCAACCTTTGGCCGAATGGGAAATCGAATTGGCAGAACACGAAGGCACACCGATCGCGCCCGACGCACGTCGAATCAGCGATCAGGGTGATTCACGAGGCGACAACCGAGATCGCGGCTCGCGCAACGACCGCAATGACCGTGGCTCGCGCACCGACCGCAGTTATCAACGCGGCTACAACGACCAAGAGGGCGGCGGTCGAAACCGCAATCGACGACGACGTCGTGGCCCTGGTGGCTACAGAAACTCGCGCGACGAAGGCCCGCAAGGCGACGACCGTTACGAATTGAAAGAAATGCAAGATGCGAACGAGCCGGTGAGCAATGATCCGATTGAAGTGTCGGGTTATCTCGACCTGCGCGACGAGGGCTACGGATTTTTACGAGTCAACGGTTATCTGCCTTCATACGGCGACGCGTATGTTTCGGTGCGATTGACCCGCCAATTCAACTTGCGCAAGGGCGATCATGTGTCCGGCACGTGCCGACCTGCTCAGCGCAACGAGAAAAATCCCGGCATGATCGACATTCGCACGATCAACGGTGTCGACGCAGACAAGGTGAAGGCCCGACCAAAATTCGAGGACCTGACGCCATTGTTTCCCGACGAAAAACTCGAACTTTCGACGGCGATGGATCCGACGAACATGACCGCTCGAATCATCGACTTGATTTCGCCCATCGGAAAGGGACAACGAGGCGTGATCGTTTCGCCGCCGAAGGCCGGCAAGACCAGCGTCATGAAGACGATTGCAACCTCGATTGAAAAGAATTATCCCGAGGTGAAGTTGATCGTGCTGTTGATCGATGAGCGGCCGGAAGAAGTCACCGACATGCGTCGCACGGTGAAGGGCGAGGTCGTTTCGTCGACTTTCGACCGCCCCTCGGAAGAACACACGCAGGTCGCCGAGATGGTCATCGAAAAAGCCAAGCGCATGGTCGAGATGGGTGAGGACGTCGTGGTGATCCTCGACGGAATCACGCGTTTGTCGCGCGCATACAACCTGGCCGCGCCGACCACGGGTCGCGTGATGTCGGGTGGTATCGACGCCGGAGCGTTGTATCCGCCGAAGAAGTTTTTTGGTGCGGCACGCAACATCGAAGAGGGCGGCAGCCTGACCATATTGGCAACCGCCCTCGTCGAGACGAACAGCCGAATGGACGACGCGATTTTCGAGGAGTTCAAGGGCACGGGAAACATGGAGTTGCGCCTGGATCGCAAACTCGCCGAGCGTCGGATCTATCCGGCGATCGATGTTGATGCCTCGAGCACTCGACACGAAGAACTGTTGTTCAATCGTCAGCAGTTGCAGATGGTCTGGAAACTGCGACGCGTGTTGAGCGGCCTTGCCGCCGACGGCAACGCGGCCCCTGGTCTCGAGTTGTTGATCGATCGCCTGAAAACTTTCAAGAACAACGACGAGTTCCTCGCCGAAATCGCCAAGCAACCGACCTCGTAAGTTTCGACCGTTCATGTCGGAGGGCGACAGCCACGAGTCGCGCGTGGCGCGGCTGCGTTTGCGATCTCTGCTCGTTAGCCAGGGTGGCGTCGCAGGTGACTTCGCAGCCAGCGAGTTCGGCAAAGCGGTCGGAGCCGTGCAAAACGATGTTGCGTCGGTGTTGCTGACTGGTAACCACGAAAACGGCCTCGGTTCGGCGTTGTTGTGGGCGACAAAAAACAAGGCCACGAGCCTGCAGATTTTCTCCGAGAACTCCGCCCAAGTATTGGCCCGCAGGGCGACATATTTTGATTTTCCAATTCGGGTGTTCAGCGCTGAAAGCGACGGAAGGGCGAACCCCGCGCTGCCCGCCGAATTCGAGCGTCCCGCGATTTGCACGGCCGACGAGGCTTTCGCCGAGTTCATAACGGCGGGTGGCGCCGACGTCGTGCGCGAACACGGTGTCGTTTCGGGCGAGGTGAACGGTCTCGAGGTTTGTCGGGTGCTTCACGACGAGGCGGGCGACCCGCGTTTGGAGATCGGCGTTGGCGCACATGATCGCGAGACTTTTCAGCTGCTGCACGGCCGGACCGCGACGATCGAGTCTTTGCGCAAAGTGGTGAGCGAGGTTGCGGCGCGTCGTGCGGCCGGGGCGCGGGTGCATCCATTGAATCAGTTGGCGCGCGAGCGAATGTTGCGCCATCAGGTTTGTCTGTCGCCGCAACTTGTTGGAGCAAAGAGATTGCAGACCGCGCAACCCCCGATTCGCCGAACCAATTTGAAAGACGCGGCGCCGTGTTGCGCCGAAGGTGTGTTGGTCGACGGCACCGAGGTAGTGGCGACATTTGGCGTTGGGATCAACCCTGACCTGGTCGCGTTCGGGGCCGATGCGCGCGAGTATTTGAACCCTGGCGCGGAGTTGATTTTCGTCTTGCCGACTCGCGACGCCTCGGGCGTGTTGCAGCGTCTCGCAAAGATGTTGCGGCGATCGGCGCGTGTTGTCGGCGTCGATGTCGTGACGACGTGAGTACGACGCCCTGACAGATCGCATAGCCTGATCACCGTGCTTGAACGACTCGAGAGTATCGAAAGGGACTTCTTGGACCTTGAGGCGAGCATGGCCACGCCCGAAATCTTGGGCGATCAGAACAAGTTGCGTGAGGCCTCGCGAAAATACAAACAGATGACCCCGTTGGTCGAGTGCATTCGCAAATACAGATCGGCGAAGGGCAACGCCGACGCGGCGCGCGAGCTGATCGACGACGCCAGCGGGGCCGAGCGAGATGCGTTGCAGGCCGAATTGAGCGCGGCCAACGCGGCGATCGATGCGCTCGAAGAAGAATTGAAAGTTCTGCTGTTGCCCCCCGATCCGAACGCGGGCAAGAACATAATCGTCGAGATTCGTGGTGCTGAAGGCGGAGAAGAGGCGAACTTGTTCGCCGGCGATTTGTTCGACATGTACAAGGCGTTCGCCGCGAAAAACCGTTGGGTCGTCGAGGTGTTGTCGCTTGATTTGTCGCCGAAGGGCGGCATCAACCAGGTCGTGATGATGATCAAAGGCGAAACAGCCTGGACTCGAATGCGGTTCGAGGGTGGTCCGCATCGCGTGCAGCGCGTGCCCGAGACCGAAAGTCAAGGTCGCATTCACACGAGTTCGGCGACGGTGATGGTGATACCCGAAGCCGAAGAGGTCGAGTTGCACATCGACGAAAATGACCTGCAGATCGACGTTTATCGGGCGAGCGGCCCCGGTGGCCAAGGTGTCAACACCACCGACTCGGCGGTGCGCATCACCCACAAGCCGAGTGGTGTGGTGGTGGCGATGCAAGACGAACGCAGCCAGTTGCAAAATCGATTGCGGGCGATGCAGGTGCTGCGTTCGCGATTGTTGCAGCGCCAAGAAGAAGAGATTCAGGCGCGGGCATCGGCCGAACGAAGAGCCCAGGTCGGCACCGGCGGGCGCGGCGAAAAAATTCGAACCTACAATTTCAAAGACAGCAGGGTGACGGACCATCGCATCGGCTTCACGTTGCATCAACTGCATGATGTGCTCGCGGGCAATTTGGATCCCGTGATCGACGCGTTGACACTCGAATTTCAGACCGAGCAGTTGGCCGACTCCGGCCAAAAGTGAACTGTCGTGGTTGACGACACGAGCACATGGGGTGAACTGTTGAGAGTCAGTTCGACAGATTTGGGTAGCGAGCAAGAGGCCCGGTGGCTGTGCGAGCACGCCAGCGGAATGAGTTCGGCCGAGTTCGCTTCGGCGATGCACGAGTTGGTCGGTGCGAGGTCGGGTGCCGCGTTGCGCGCGTTGGTCGACCGTCGTTTGGCGGGCGAGCCGCTGCAGTATGTGATGAAACGATGGGCGTTCAGGCACCTCGATGTGCTTGTCGACGAGCGGGTTTTGATACCCCGACCAGAAACCGAGGCGGTCGTGCAGACGGCGCTCGAACTGGCCGTTGACAAGGTGCGAAAATCGAAATCAAAGTTGCGAATTGCCGACCTGGGCACGGGTAGCGGGGTGATTGGTTTGTCGTTGGCGGGTGAACTGCCGCGTGGCAGCACAGAGGTTTGGCTCACGGATTTGTCGGCTGATGCACTTGAAGTGGCACGCGCCAACTTGGCGGGTTCGGGTTTGATTGACGCCGAGGTGCGAATCGTGCAGGGTAGCTGGTTCGCCGCCCTGCCGAGTGAGTCAAAAAACAGCTTTGATTTGATCGTCAGCAACCCCCCGTATATCGCGCGCGGAGACGTTGGTGTCGAAAAAATTGTTCGCGATTACGAGCCCGACATCGCGTTGTTCGCCGAGAACGACGGCATGTCGGCGCACGAGCAAATTGTGGCGCAGGCCCAAGAGTGGCTTGGTCCCGGCGGTTGGCTGGTGCTTGAGATCGGTCACGACCAAGGCGACAAAGTACGCGCCTTGCTGAGTCGCAATGGTTTCAAAAATGTGCAGATTCGCCAAGACTTGGCGCATCGCGACCGCGTCGCCCTCGGCCAAAAATAATTCAGGGCAGCAAGTTCCCGGTTGAGTCGAGGGTGACTTGTCGACCGACCCATTCGCCAGAACAGAGACTTGCCGCCACTTGCGGGTCTTTTGAAGTCGCCCAGGCGCGTCGCGAATCGCCGAGCAGTGTCGAGGCGATGGCGGTTTCGGGTTTTCCGTCGCGATCGTGCATCACCGTGTAGGCCTCGATTGTTGCGCGCCCGACCAGACTCGTCGCAGCCTCGGCAGCCGTCGCCAGTTCGCGTTTCGGCAACGCATCGACCTCGGCCTGCGGCGACGCATGACGATAGGCGTTTCGGCTTGGTGAATTCGAGTAGATGCCGAAGGAGTGTTTGGTCGCATAACCACCGTTGGCCCAGATGAAACCGTGTTCTGGTTTGTCATCTGCCCGGCGAAGTTTGGTGACCATCGTGGCGATCGCATGCATCACATAGTTGTTCCACGGACCACCGGCGAACGAAAGGCCGCCCGTGATCGTGAGTTGTCGGTCGATCGAGAGACCAAGTGATTGTGCGCCGAGTTGAACCGCCGAAGGAAAACATGAGTAGAGGTCGATCAAGTTGAAGTCGTCGATCGACATTTCGGCGAGTTGGCAAGCCAGTTTTCCGCCGAGTCGGACGGCGGGTGTCTCGGCCAACGAGTGACGATTTGAAACGTAGTAGTGGTCGTGGCAATCGGTGCCGGATATCGGAAACACCCACTTTGACTTCGGCACGCCGAGTTGCGTCGCTTTTTCGACCGAACAAACAATCAGCGCCGCCGCCATATCGACCTGATTGTTCGAGTTCATCAGTTTGCGATAGGGCAGACCGATCATCCGATTTGACGGCGTGACCTCGAGAATTTCTTCGGCGGTGAAACCGTTCTTGCTCCAGGCGAAGTCGTTTGTTCTTGCAACACCGCTGAATCGCGACCAGAGTCTGCCGATGTGATTCTCATGGTCGCCAAGCGATCGCCCAGCCCGGGCGCGCAGGGCCGACTCGAACATCGGGTAGACCTGCACGGGCAAGACGATTTGTCGGGCGATTTCGGTCTCGCTGTTCATCGCCGCATCATCGACGACAGTCGCCGGGGCGGTTTGGTTTCCGTCCGAATCGGGCCGCGGCCACGGGAGCGAATAGTTCTCGCGTTGCGCCCGCGCCCGCGAGTTAGATGCTTCGCCGCCAGCGACTATCGCAATCTCGAGTTCACCGCCTTGTATTTCCGAGGCGACTTTGTTGACAAGCAACTGCGGCATGTTGCCGCCATGCGGGGTAATTCCCGTCACATGGGCGTGAATACCGAGTCGTTTGGCGACGCTCAAAGCCGGGTTGTGGTATTTCCATGACAGCAGACGAACGACATGTAAAGCATCGACAGTGCGCAACGATGCGATCTCGGCATCCGCGATCGCGGTTTGAATCGCCTCGGCGATGAGCGAAACGGGCTCGCGCGCCTCGTTCAGATTCGCGATGCGATTGACAATTTGCCCCTGCCCGATCAGCACGGGCGTGCGCGGATTGATCGGCATAATCCAACAGATTAGTTATATAAACTTTCAGCGATGAGAAAGATCGCGATTGGTGCGGATCATGCGGGCTACGAGTTGAAACAGCATCTGATCGAATATCTTTCCGCCAAGGGCATGCAAGTGGCCGACCACGGAACCAATTCGACGGCGAGCGTGGATTATCCCGGGATCTGTGCCGATGTCGCGCGCGCGGTGCGTGACGGAAAAGCAGAGATTGGCATCGTGCTCGGCGGAAGCGGCCAGGGTGAACAGATTGCCGCGAACAAAATCAATGGTGTGCGGGCCGCGCTTTGCAACGATTTGTATCTTGCCGAGATGGCACGATCGCACAACGACACGAATGTCTTGTCGATGGGTAGCAGGGTCGTGACACCTCAACTTGCCGAGCAAATCGTTGATAAGTTTCTCAACACCGAGTTCGAGGGCGGTCGTCATGCACGCCGAGTCGCGCAACTCGGTGAAATAGAGAAGTCCGAGCAGAAGAAGTAGAGGGAGACAAGACATGCCTTGGCCGTCCGAAACGAATCATGATTCGGCTCTTTTTGCGCTGCTCGAAGACGAGAGGTCGCGACAGGCGACGGGTTTGCAGTTGATCGCGAGCGAAAACTTTGCGTCACCCGCGGTGATGGCGGCGACCGGTTCGGTTTTGACCAACAAATACAGCGAGGGATACCCGCAAAAGCGTTATTACGGGGGCAACGCCGTGGTCGACGACATCGAGGCGTTGGCCATCGAACGAGCGAAGAAGTTGTTCGGTGCCGACCACGCCAATGTTCAGCCGCACTCGGGTGCCAGCGCGAACATGGCCGTTTATCTCGGGTTGTTGCATCCCGGCGACACGGTCTTGGGGTTGAGCCTCGACCATGGTGGGCACCTGACACACGGTTCTCCGGTGAACGCGAGCGGGATCTTGTACAAGTTTCATTCATTCAAGGTTGGCGCGACCGATGAGCGCTTGAATTTCGATGCGATTCGCGAATTGGCGATCGCCCACAAGCCGAAATTGATCGTCGCCGGAACGACCAGTTATCCGCGACGCCTAGAACCAGAACCCTTCAAGAAAATTGCCGATGAGGTCGGCGCGATGATGATGTTCGACATCGCCCACATCGCTGGCTTGGTGGCGGGCGGGGCGCACCCCAACCCGGTGCCGTTCGCGGACGTGGTGACGTTCACGACGCACAAAACTTTGCGCGGACCGCGCGGGGGTTGCATTCTTTGTCGCAAAGAATTGGCGCCCGTGATCGACAAGGCTGTGTTTCCCGGCAGTCAGGGTGGGCCGCTCGAACATGCGGTCGCCGCCAAGGCCGTCGCCTTTCACGAGGCGCTGCAACCGAGTTTCAAAGAATATGCGCATCAAATCGTGAAGAACGCGGCGGCACTGGCCGCCGCACTCGCCGGGCATGGTTTCAGGCTCGTATCGGGCGGAACCGACACGCACATGATGGTCGTCGACTTGCGACCGTTCGACCCCGACTTGACCGGCAAGGAAGCACAACTCGTGCTCGACACGGCGGGCATCACCTTGAACAAGAACACGATACCCAACGATCCGCGCAGCCCGTTCGTGACGTCGGGTGTGCGCATCGGTACGCCGTCGGTGACAACCCAGGGCATGCGCGAGGCAGAGATGCCGTTGATTGCCGAATATATAGTCACGACACTGCGCAACAGAAACGACGCGGCAAAGGTTGCCCAAGTTCGCGCCAAAGTCGCGCAGCTGTGCGCGAAGTTTCCCGTGTACGAAAACCTGAAAGCGAGCTGACGCTGAATCGATGAAAGACCTTTCGGGTTATTTCATCGTTGGTGGGGTTGCCGCGATCGTCACGGCGATTTTGACACCGTTGGTCGCGTTGTTCGGTCGAAAATTTGGTTGGATGGCCACGCCCGATGCCCGGCGCAATCATCCCGAGGCCACGCCGGACGTAGGTGGCATCGCTTTTTTCGTCGCACTCGTGGCGGCGATCGGAGTGGCGTGGCAAATGGACAGATTCGACCCGCTGTTCAAGAACAACTCCGAGTTGTTCGGCGTGATCGTCGCGGGTTTGATCATTTTCGTGCTCGGATTCATCGACGACATTTTTGAAGTCTCCGCGCCGATGAAGGTGACGGGGGTCGTCGTCGCCGCGGTCGCACTGATCTGGTTCGGCGTGACGATGATCTATTTTCGTGCGCCGTTCGTCGACGTCTTCGTGCTGTCGCGCGATTGGATTCCGTTGTTCACGGTGTTGTGGTTGCTCGGCATGACGCAGGCGGTCAACCTGATTGACGGCTTGGATGGCCTGGCTGCCGGCATCGTCGCCATCGCTTCGGCGGCGTTTTTCGTTTATAGCCGCAACATGGGAGTCAAGGGGTTGCTCAGCGAACCAAACATCGGACCGCTCGTGGCGATCATCACGGTCGGAATCTGCGTGGGGTTTCTTCCGTTCAACTTCAACCCCGCGCGAATCTTCATGGGGGACAGTGGTGCGCTGTTGCTGGGTTTGTTGGTCGCGGTTTCGACCAGCGTCGTCGGCGGACGCGCCAACCCCGACACCACGAACTTGAGCGGACAGACCTATTTCTTTTTGGCGCCGCTGTTCATACCGATACTCGTTTTGGGTGTGCCGATCCTGGATGTCATCTTCGCCATCGTTCGACGCACTCGCAGCGGCGTCGGGTTCGCCACGGCGGACACGGGTCATCTGCACCATCGGCTGATCAAATTGGGTCATGGTCCTCGTCGCGCGGTGGTGATCATGTGGTCGTGGACCGCGCTGCTTTCGGGGTTCGTGCTTTACCCCGCGTTGTCGGAAGGGCCGACGAATCTGTGGCCGTTCTTGTTTGTGGCGCTCGCCTTGTTGGGTTTCACCCTGTTTCACAACAAGGTTTGGTCGCGAGGTGACGGTCAGCCGACGACCTGAGACGATCGCCGAAATCTTTTCGGCACAAGTTCACGAAGTGCCTAATTTGCGCCGTTTGATGCTTTGCGTCTAGTTTGTATTTTCGTTCACAAGCGCCGACTCGACAAGGTTGGTGGATAATTATCGAGGTTCGACGTTGAAACTCCTGCCAATTCGCAAGCCGGTGGTGCGCTCGGCAGGCTCGTCGCACGATTCGCTTGGTCGAGGCGCAGAGATCGCGGTGAGCGTCGGCGTGTTCTTTGCAATCGGCCTCTTGCTCGACAACTATCTTGAGACCCGACCGATATTCATGATCGCCCTCAGTTTGTTTTCGGTGCTTGGCAGTTTCACCCGACTTTGGTTCGTCTACGAGAACGACATGCGTGCTCGCGAAGTGGAGCGACGAAACATGGCGAAAAGAAGCGGGTCGTGATGGCTATCGATGTCGACACAAAGATCTCGATTCTTTCGATGCATGATACGGGCCCGGCACCCGAGGCGGCGCTGGTGCGCGACATCATCAAACGCGGTTTGATCGCGACGCCGGTTTTATTGGGCGTCTCGTATGCGATTTGGGGGATCAACGGCGCCTACTCGTGCGCCTATGCACTTGGCATCGTTTTTGCAAACTTCGCGCTGGCTGCGGCGCTCGTCGCGTATACCGCGCGGATTTCCTATGCGTTGATGATGGGCTCGATGTTGTTCGGCTACATCGTGCGTCTGGCGCTCGTCGCCGCGGCGGTTTTCGTCGTGCGCCAAAGCAGTTGGGTCGAACTGTTGCCGCTCGGGTTGACGATTGTTTTGGCGCACCTGGGTCTGCTCTTCTGGGAGCTGCGCTATGTTTCTTTGTCGCTCGCGTACCCCGGTTTGAAGCCGAAAAAGTCGAGACAAAAAGAGTCAGAACAACCAACTGAAAGCGTCACGCAATGATCATCAACAGTGTTTTGTCGTTCGAGTTCCCGCCGATCAACGAGTTGTTGCGTTGGCGCGATGTCGTGCCGGGTCTGAACAAGGTCGGCCTGATCGCGGTGATCGCCGCACTCGTCGGAACCTTGCTCTTTCTCTCGGCGGCCAGAAAAGACCCGAAGGTCGCCCCGAAAGGCACGCGCAACCTGGCCGAAGTCGGCGTCGAGTTCATCGAGAACAACATCATCATGCAGACGATGGGCCGCGACGGCCTGGGTTGGACGCCGTTCTTGCTGACGCTGTTCGTGTTCGTGTATCTGTGCAATGTTCCCGGAATCATCCCGTTCATCCAGATGCCCGCCACCGCACGCATGGCGATACCGATGTTTTTGGCGGTGTTGGTGTGGGTGATCTTCAACGTGCAAGGCATCAAGCATCAGGGTTTTTTCGGATACTTCAAGAGCGTTTTGTTTCCGCCGGGCGTGCCCAAGGCCCTCTATATATTGGTCACCCCGATCGAGTTCATCTCGACTTTGATCGTGCGCCCGTTTTCGTTGGCGGTTCGACTTTTCGCCAACATGCTCGCCGGTCACTTGTTGCTGGTAATTTTCGCCCTGTTGAGCGAGGCCATGTTCCAGGCGCGCGACAAGATTTTGATTCCGATCGGAGTGTTGCCGTTCTTCATGCTCGTGTTCTTGACCGGGTTCGAAGTGTTGGTCGCATTTCTGCAGGCGTATATTTTCACGATTCTCGCGGCGGTGTATATCGCCGGCGCGGTACATCCAGAGCACTAAGTAATCAATAACGACAGACAGGAGACACAAAAAAATGGAAGCACTCACAAAGATCGTCAAAGCGGCCGCCGAGGCCGCCACTGGCGACGAGAAAAACATCGCCGCCGCAGGCTCCGCGGGTTTCGCCTACGGTCTTGCCGCGATCGGACCGGGCATCGGCATCGGTTTGATTTTCGGCAGCGCGATCGAGTCGATGGCGCGTCAACCAGAGGCCGCCGGCATGGTGCGCACCACGATGTTTCTTGGTATCGCGTTCACCGAGGCGCTCGCGCTCATCGGTTTCGTGGTGTTCATTCTTCTGAAATACGCCTGAGAGATTTCATGCTCACGGTTTTCGTCGACATCAACTCGGTTTCGCAGGTGCGCGTCTCGTTCGACGTCGTGTCTGCCGAGACCGGCGCCGAAGAGGGGGCACCAGTAAACGCCGGGCCGAACCCGATCGCACCAGAAATGAAAGAACTGGTGTGGGGTGCGGGCTCGTTCATCGTGTTCTTGTTCTTGATGCGGCTGTTCTTGGTGCCAAAGGTGCGCAAGGGAATGGCGAGTCGTTACGACTCGATTCGCGGAGATCACGAATACGCTTCGGCCACCCGTGATGCCGCCCAAGCCGATGTGGCGCGCTACGAATCGGCGGTCGCCGAGATTCGCAGCGAGGCGGCGCGTCGTTTGGATGCCGCCCGCCAGATGCTCGACAAAGAGCGATCCGAGAAGATCGCCCAGGTCAGCGCCGAGATCGCCAAGCGTCGCAGCGCGGCCGAGGCCGAAGTTGCCGCGGCTCGTGCGGCGGCGCAAAGCCAGATTGTTTCTGCCGTGACGGCGGTGACGACTCGCGCGACTCAGATTGCAGTTGGGGTGTCTCCCGACGCATCTGTGGTCTCACGATCGGTGCAGCAGGCGATGGAAGGAGCAAGCAAGTGAACTTGATGTCCGGAGTTTTGTTTGGTGCCGGTGACCCGAGCCAGACGCACCACTGGTTGCTGCCCGAGACCGCCGAGATCATTTACGGTGGCATCGCATCGTTGATTATTTTCTCGGCGCTCTACAAATTCGCCTGGCCGATGATCGTCAAGTCGATGCAGGCGCGTACCGCGAAAATTCAAAAGGAACTCGACGGTGCCGCGGCGGCGCGCACCAAATCCGAGGCAGATGCGACCGGCATTCGCCGGGCGTTGGGCGACATCGACGCCGAAAGAAGGAGGATTCTGGCTGAGGCAGAAACCCAGGCGGCGGCGATTTTGGTCGACGGTCGGGCGCGTTTGGTCAAGGAAGTGGCCGAACTCGAGGCCAAGGCCGAGGCCGATTTGGCCGCGGCACGGGGTCGAAGCGGCGAGGAGTTGCGCGGTGAGATTGTCCGTCTGTCGAGTGCGGCAATGGCTGCTTCGATTGTGGCGAGCCTCAACGACCGCGCACATCAGGATCTGATTGAAGGCTTCATCAACAGCGTCGGAGCGACGAAATGAGCAACGCAAAGATCGAGAGTTACAGCCGGGCGTTGTTCGAAATCGCCAAGGCCGAGGGCAACTTGTCGGTGGTCGAAGACGAGTTGTTTCGCATGGCGCGGGCGATCGAGTCGAACGAACAACTGCGCGGCATCTTGACCGACTCGACGATTCCCGTCGATCGTCGACAGCAGGTCGTCGAAAAACTTTTGGGCGGCAAGGCCAGCAACACGAGCGTGCAACTGGTTTCGTTGATCGTCGGTGCGGGGCGCGCGCGCGACCTGCCGGCGATCGTCGATCGGCTGGTGCAGCGGGCGTCGAGCGAACAGCAGCGCGAGGTCGCCGAGGTTCGCAGCGCGGTGGCTCTATCCGAAGATCAGACCAAGCGTCTGGCCGAGGCCCTCGGCAAGTCGACCGGCCGCAAACTGAACCTGAAAGTCGTCGTCGATCCGTCGGTACTCGGCGGCTTGGTCGCCACCGTCGGCGATGAAGTGATCGACGACACGGTGCGAACACGACTCGAACAACTGAAGACCCGATTCTGAGATTTTCGAAAGGAAACAACCACAATGGCTGAACTAACACTTTCCGCGAGCGACATCGCCGCGGCGATCACCAAAGGCCTCGAGGGTTACAAGCCTTCGGTCGAGGCGCGCACGGTCGGTCGTGTCACCGAGGTCGGCGACGGCATCGCTCGCGTGAGCGGTCTTCCCGACTGCGGGGTCAACGAGTTGCTCGAGTTCGAAGATGGCACCGTCGGTCTGGCGTTGAACCTCGACGAAGATTCGATTGGTGTCGTCGTGCTCGGCGACGCCGATGCGATCGAAGAAAACCAGACGGTCAAAGCCACGGGGCGAATCTTGTCGGTGCCCGTCGGCGACGCGATGTTGGGTCGTGCGGTCAACGCGCTGGGTCAGCCGATCGACGGCAAGGGCGAAATCGTCGGGGCGACGATGCGACGAGTAGAAGTTCAGGCCCCTGGCATCATGGGTCGACGGCCGGTGCACGAGCCGTTGCAAACCGGCATCAAGGCGATCGACGCGATGACACCGATTGGTCGTGGTCAGCGTGAATTGATCATCGGTGACCGCAAGACCGGCAAGACGACGGTGGTGATCGACACGATCCTCAATCAACGCGGTCTCGGCGTGAAGTGCATTTATGTGGCGATCGGTCAAAAAGGTTCGACGATCGCCCAAACGGTCGATGTATTGCGTCAGTTTGGTGCGCTCGAGTACACGGTCGTCGTCGCGGCCCCGGCGTCGAACCCGGCGCCGTTCAAGTACTTGGCGCCATACTCGGGTTGCGCGATGGGTCAGCATTGGATGGAAAAAGGGGAGCACGCGCTCGTCGTCTACGACGACTTGTCGAAGCAGGCCGAGGCATATCGCCAGATCTCGTTGCTGTTGCGACGACCACCGGGTCGCGAGGCGTATCCAGGGGACGTGTTCTATCTGCACAGTCGTTTGCTCGAACGCGCGGCAAAACTCAACGATGAGCGGGGTGGGGGTTCCCTGACCGCGTTGCCCGTGATCGAAACAAAAGCCGGCGACGTGTCGGCGTATATCCCGACAAACGTGATCTCGATCACCGACGGTCAGGTCTATCTGCAAGACAACTTGTTCAAGTCGGGCGTGCGTCCGGCCGTTGATGTCGGTATCTCGGTCAGCCGAGTGGGTGGTGCGGCGCAGGTCAAGGCGATGAAGAGCATCTCGGGCACTCTCAAAATTGACCTCGCCCAGTTTCGCGAACTCGAGGCGTTCGCAACTTTCGGCAGCGAACTCGACGCGATTTCAAAGGCGCAACTCGAGCGTGGTTATCGACTGGTCGAATTGTTGAAACAACCGCTCAACTCGCCGATGCCCGTCGAAGAGCAGGTTGTTTCGATTTTCGCCGGCACCAGGGGCTATCTCGACGACATTCCGGTCGGCGATGTGCGCCGCTTCGAAACCGAACTTCTCGAGCACATGCGCTCGCGCCACGCCGGCTTGCTTTCTGGCATTCGTCAAGAACCAAAGGCCGACGTGCCGAAAGATCTCGCTTCGATCGTCGCCGCGTTCAAGGCGGGTTTCGTGCCGACCAAGAAATCGGGTGCCGCTGATCCAACAAAAACTGACGCTGGTGAAACCGGCGAAGCGGCGAGCGCGAAAACGCTCGCGACCGAGTAGGTATCACCAAAAATGGCGGGCGGGCAAGAGCGCATACTGCGCAGTCGGATCAGATCGGTCTTGGCGACCAAGAAGATCACGCGCGCAATGGAGCTGATCGCGGGCTCGCGCATCGTCAAGGCCCAACAGCGCGTCGCGGCGGCCGTGCCCTACAGCGAATGCATCACCGAGGTTGTCAAAGATCTGGCCGCGGGTGGCGCCGGAATTTCTTCGGCGTTTCTCAAGACGCGCGACGAAATTCGCACGGCTTGCTATGTCGCGATCAGCGCCGATCGAGGTCTGTGCGGTGGCTACAACGCGGGTATTTTGCGGGCCACCGAGGGCGAGGTCAAGGCCGATGTCTTGGCTTCGAAGAACTATCTGGTCGTGCCTGTCGGTCGCAAAGCCGAGAGCTACTTCAAGTTTCGTCAATACAGGACCTCGAAGAGTTTCACTGGTTTTTCCGATGCTCCAAAATATGAGAACGCCAAAGAGATCGGCCAGTTCGTCGTCGATCTCTATTTGAGCGGGCAGGTTGATCGGGTCGAGTTGGTCTACACGCGATTTGTTTCGTTGGGTCGGCAAGAAGTGGTGCGACGACCGCTTGTTCCGCTTGAACGCGATGTGCTCGTTGGTGGCGACGGCAAGTCGGCGGCGGGGGGCAGCTACGAGTTCGAGCCGGATCCAGAATTGATTTTGCATACATTGTTGCCGCGCTATGTCGAGGCGCGCGTTTATGCGGCGTTGCTCAACGCGGCGGCGAGCGAGCACGCATTTCGTCAGCGGGCGATGAAGTCGGCCACCGACAACGCCGAAGAATTGATCAAGAATCTTTCGCGCGTCATGAACCGCGCGCGTCAAGATTCGATCACCACCGAAATCATGGAAATCGTGGGTGGCGCCGAGGC
>VFZD01000010.1 GCA_016871295.1 Actinomycetota bacterium
GGCGACATCGACAAGTTTGGCTACTGATTGCTTGGGCAGAAAGGAGACTGTCCGCACCTAGAAGATGGCGATGGTGACGATGACGAAGCCGAGCACGATGCGTGTCGATGTTTATCGGCTGGTGATCACGACTTGGGGCGGTATGACGTGGCCAGAAGGAGACTGGCGCTGGCGAAACCCACCACTGACGTGATGACAGCACCGGTCCAACCGACGAAGTGAATGTCGAGAGCATTGTCGAGCGACAAGCGGCCGGGTCCGATCACCCCGACCGACCAGGCCATGAGTGCGATCGTGGCGCAGTACTCCCACCCTTGATTCGGCAAGAAGATGAAGAAGCCAACTTTGGCGTGAGCGACTGCGATCGCCACGAGCATGATGCCGATCACCCCGGCCGCTGACAGCGACGTCAGGAAACCAAACGCCAGAGCTAATCCGGAACCGATTTCGGTTGCCGCGGCCACTCGTGCCTGCACGTGCGGCCACTTCATACCGATCGAACCGAACCACGCGGTCGTCCCGGAGAGTCCGCTGCCGCCGAAGATCTTGTTGTAACCGTGGTAAGCCAGGAATCCGCCGATGCACACGCGCACGACGAGAAGACCCATATCAATCTGGTTGGGACCAGCCACCGTGGTGCCGAGGAAACTCACTTGGTCGACACTAGTAGTTGGATCACCCTTCAGGCCCGACTGCTACAAATGCAACTTGACGAGTGAATCGTGATTTCGAAAAAGGTTGAAGCTCGTAATCTCGCTCGTGTCGTGCCGACTGGTCGATCTGGAAGCTATGAAAACACAGCATTCGTGGAGCTGGGGGGAATCGAACCCCCGTCCATCAGCCGGTGACCGCCCGTGATACGACTATTCCCGCTGTGGTGCTGTCGCAACACCGTCGGCGGGTCGACCACCTAGTTGCCCAGGTCGCGCCTCGGCTTTCCGAGATGTCATCGGTCTTTCTCGACGTCAGCGATCTTTCTCGCCGTCATTCCCCGCTTCTGTTGCCGGGCTGCGGTGAATTGGCCCCGTGCGACCTTGCGGTTCACGGTTGCTCTCTTACCGCTTAATTAGGCGGCGAGAGCGAACTGCTTTTTGGCAGTTATTTTTTTGCCCCGTTTTACGAGTCTGAGCAACTCGAGTCGCACGCTCGAACATCGAATCTGACGTCGAAACCTGTCAGCCCCTTTGAACTTGCGCAGCACCACAAGTCTACGGCAAGTCTGTGCGGTTTTTTCTGGCGCGGCCGGCTTCGCGCCGCATCTCGAGTTTCGATTCTTTTTCGGCGATGGCCTGGCGGCGGTCTTCTTTTTGCCGACCTTTGGCCAGGGCGAGTTCGACTTTGACCCGACCATTTTTCAGGGTTATCGACAGCGGCACTAGGGTCAGCCGTTCTTTCGACATGCGCTCTTGCAGTTTGCGAATTTGGTCGCGATGAAGCAAAAGTTTGCGCGAACGCATCGGCTCGTGCGAGCCGACCCCGTGGCTGAAACGGTAGGCCGCGACATGCACCCCTTCTAGCCACATTTCGCCGCGCACGACATGGGCGTAAGCCTCGGCGATCTGCACCTGACCATCGCGCAGGCTCTTGACCTCGCTTCCGTGCAGCACGATGCCGGCCTCGATGACATCAACGATGGTGTAGTTGTGTCGCGCCTTGCGATTGCTGGCGATGATGACCGGACCTTCTTTTTTCATAGTGTGTAATCAGCGTACCTGTAGCCTTTTATCGCAATGTCGAGCCAAAATTCGTCGTCGCAAATTCTGATACCGAACACGCTGATCGAGCAGATAACCGAATTGGCGCGCGCCGAAGCGCCGCTCGAGTGTTGTGGATTCTTGGTCGGTGAATTCGACAGCGATGTCGCCCGCGAGTTTCATCCGTGCCGCAACATTGCCGCGAGCAAAATTGTCTATACGGTCGACCCGCGCGATCATCTGCGAATCGAGCGCGACGCCGAAGATCGTGGGTTGGCGATCATCGGCGTGGTGCACAGCCACACCCACACCCAGCCTTACCCGAGCCCGACAGATGTGGGTCAGGCGCCCGACCCGGCGTGGCACTATGTGATCATCGGGCTGAAAGACGAAGATCCAGTCGTGCGCAGTTACCGCATCGTCGACGGCCAAATTTCAGAGAGTCGCATTATTCACAACTAGACGACAACTTTTTAGGTTTTCGAGAGTAAATCCGACCAGAATGGTCAGGTATCCTGAGGCTATGGTCATCAGCGAAACCGTGCTCGATTCGATCGGCAACACCCCGCTCGTGGATGTCTCCGTGTTGTCGCCGAATCCGCGCGTGCGCTTGTTGGCAAAACTCGAGAATCAAAATCCGTTCGGTTCGGTGAAGGATCGAATCGCCAAATCGATGATCGAGCAAGCCGAGAAAAACGGCAGGCTTTCGCCCGGTCAGAGAATTATCGAACCATCTTCGGGCAACACCGGCATCGCCTTGGCGGCGATCGCCCAGATCAAGGGATACCCGATCACGATTTTGATACCCGACAATGTTTCGATCGAGCGCCGGCAAATGCTCGAGGTCTTCGGCGCCGAAGTGATCGTCACCCCGGGGGCCGAGGGTTCAAATGGCGCGGTGTTGCGTGCCGAGGCGTTGGCCAAACAAAACCCGCAGTGGTGTTTTTTGCATCAATACGAAAACGAGGCGAATCCGACCGCCCACTATGAGACGACGGGCCCCGAGATTTGGCGCGATTGCCCGGAGGTGACTCATTTTGTCGCCGGTCTTGGCACGAGCGGCACTTTGATGGGCGTGGGTCGCTACCTCAAAGAAAAGAACAGCGAGATCAAGATCATCGCCGTCGAACCGCCGCTAGGCGAGCGAGTCGAAGGTTTGCGCAACCTCGACGACGGCTATGTGCCGCCAGTGTTCGACAAATGGCACGGGCGCCAAACCTTGGATCGAAAGCGGGTGGTTCGCCCCCGCGAGAGCATCGAGTGCACCCGTCGCCTGGTTCGCGAGGCCGGAATCTTCGCCGGCATTTCTTCGGGTGCGTCATTGGCGGGTGCGCTGAAAGTGGCGAGTGAATGGCCCAGTGATGCAGAGCAAGACGCGGTGATCGTATTCATCGTCTGCGACGGCGGTTGGAAGTATCTCTCGACCGGGGCCTACACCGATGACTTGGATACGGCCGAAGCCCAGGCGGAAAAAATTATCTATTTTTAGCCGTCAACGGCCGGCGATCAGCACGATCAAGCCGACGACGACGACTGTTGCAGAAGTGAGTCGGCGACGATGGTCGTCTTCTTTGAGATATTTCCAGCCGGCCAAAGCGGCGATTACGACGCTCAACTCGCGCAATGTCGCGACAAAACCGACGGGCGCCAAAGAAAACGCATAGACGACGAGTGAGTAACTGACGAACGACATCAGCCCGCCTGAAACAGAAGATTTCCACGAGGCAACCCAAAACGGACGAAGCTCGCGCGCGCGAGTGAGAAGCGCCCATGCGGTGACCGCGACTGCGCCGCTGACAAAAGTGCTGAATGCAAACGCGACTGCATTCGAGTTTCGGGCACCGTATGCGTCGATCACCGAATAGATACCTATGGTCAAACCGACGCCAAGCGCCGGTGAGAGGTCTGTGATCGGCTGACTGGTGGCGAGAAACCACAGACCAAAGATCACGATTGCGATGCCGGCCATGCTCAGCGTCGAGAGATCGTCGTTCAAAAGAACCAAACCAAGAATCGCCGCACTCAATGCGCCTGACCCGCGCGCGATCGGATATGTCACCGAGAAATCATTTTTGTCGTATGCGCGGGCGAGCAACAACACGTATGGCAGGTGGACACAACCGCTGATCGACGACCAAAGCCACGCAATGTTCGGCGTGCCGTCGACCAGCGACCAGACGGTGAAGATCGCCATGGCGATCGCCCCGGCAGAAACATAAAGACCCCATAAAGCCAAAAATCGATCGCCTTTTTGTTTGACGGCGATGTTCCAACTCGCGTGCAATACGGCGGCGACAAGCGCCAAACCCGTAGCAACAAGCACAGAGCGAGCCTAAAGCATCGAGCGGCGCTTCGACGGTTGTCAGCATCGGGTCGGAGCCACGGCCTAGCGTTGTGGGCGATGAATGCGAGCAGCGATCGTCCGATCGGCATGTTTGACTCGGGCTTCGGCGGCTTGACCGTGGCGAGGGCCGCAATCGATCTGCTGCCCGACGAAAAACTCATATATATAGGTGACACGGCGCGCTACCCGTATGGCCCGAAACCAGCCAAAGATGTGCGCGGTTTTGCGATCGAATTGGCCACGAGTCTTGTGCGCGACTTCGATGTCAAGTTGATCGTCGTGGCCTGCAACACCGCCGCGTCTGTGGCTCTAGGTGAATTGCAACGGTCGTTTGCGGTGCCGGTGATCGGCGTCGTCGAGCCGGGGGCAAGGGCGCTGATCAGGCAAACCCGAAACAAGCGAGTTGGCGTGATTGGCACCACGGGCACTATCGACTCGGGCGCCTACGACGCGGCGGTGAAAGATGCGGCAAACGAACTGGGCGAGTCGATCGACCTGATCACCATCGCCTGCCCGGGATTCGTCGAGTTCGTCGAGCGCGACGAAACTTCCGGGTCGGCGGTGACCGAACTCGCGCGACGACTGTTGGCCCCGATGCGCGAAGCCGAAGTCGACGCGTTGCTGTTGGGCTGCACCCATTATCCGTACTTGCGCGATGTGATTGGCCAAGTTTTGGGGTCGGACGTGAGGCTCGTGGATAGCGCTCTCGTCACGGCGATCACCGTGCGCCAAACTCTGGCCGATCTCGATCTTGTCAGGGTTGCGACGCGCGGCGAGGTGGTGACCAGAGATTTTTATTCATCGGGTGATGCCGCGCATTTTTTCAACCTGGGTCGAAGATTCTTGGGCCCCGAACTCACGAATGCCAAAGCCTGGCCGATTTGAAATCGAATAGATTTACGACGATGCGAAAGACGGCAGAATCATGACACGACCCGACGGACGACAAGCCGATGAATTGCGCAAACTTGGTTTCGAGCGCGACTTCACCGAGATGGCGGCAGGTTCCGTGTTGGTTTCGTTGGGCAAGACCAGGGTGTTGTGCACGGCGTCGATCGACGAAGAAGTGCCGAGATGGATGAAGGGCAAGGGCAGAGGTTGGGTCACCGCCGAGTATTCAATGTTGCCCGGTGCGACACCCGAGCGCGCCGATCGAGAGGCGACAAAAGGCAAGCAGGGCGGCAGGACGATAGAAATACAACGCTTGATCGGCAGATCTTTGCGATCGTGTTGCGATATGGCGCTGTTGGGCGAGCGCCAAGTGATCGTCGACTGCGATGTGTTGCAAGCCGACGGCGGCACTCGCACCGCGAGCATTTGCGGCGCCTACATCGCGCTGCACGACGCGTTGACACGACTGCAGCAAAACAGTTTGATCAGTCAACACCCGTTGCACTCGTTGTGCGCCGCGGTCAGCGTGGGCATTCACAATGGTCGGCCGATTCTCGACCTGCCCTACGTCGAAGACAGTGCCGCCGAAGTCGACATGAATGTGGTGATGTTGCAGCCGCACGGCGCGGGTGAGGCGAAGTTCGTCGAGGTGCAGGGCACGGCCGAGGGCGCGGCTTTCAGCCAAGACGAACTGTCGCAACTTTTGGGTTTGGCCAAGGCTGGGTTGCGTGAAATCTTCGAGATGCAGACGAAACTGTTGGCCACAAAGCCTGCACCGCGACCGCAGGCGAAATAGATTTGTTGCGCGTAGTTTGCGCCTCGGCGAACCCGCACAAGGTCGCCGAAATTGCAGACCTCGTGCGTGGTCTGGTTGATCTGGTTGCTCGACCAATCGATTTGCAAGATGTCGCCGAGACCGCAACGACGCTCGTCGGCAACGCGCGGCTGAAGGCGATGGCGGTTTGTCGAGCGACCAATCAACCCGCGCTGGCCGACGACACGGGCCTCGAGGTCGACGCACTGCACGGCGAGCCCGGGGTGTTCACCGCCCGATTCGCCGGGGCAAACGCGACCGACGCCCAAAATCGGGCGAAACTTCTGCGCGACCTTCGCGATGAGAAGAACCGAACGGCGCGGTTTCGTACCGTCGCGCTGTTGGCGTGGCCCGACGGGCGCGAGATCGTTTGCCAAGGTGTCTGCGAGGGTTCGATCGCCGAGAGCGAACTTGGTGAGCGCGGTTTTGGTTATGACCCTGTGTTCATTCCGGCTCGGGGTGATGGACGAACTTTCGCCCAGATGAGCGCCGCAGAAAAGCGCTCGTTTTCCCATCGCGGCGCGGCGTTTCGCGAGTTGGCGAGTCGACTGGGCGAGTCACCAACCGCGTAGATCGATCGACCAACAGTCGATGACTTCTTCTCCGCGCACGAGCCACGCGTTGTCGTGCATCGCCATGGTCGGGTCGATGTGCGCGGGAACAACACGCAGTTTGTCGCCGACAGAAGTTTTGGTCGCGGTCGAATCTTTGCCCGGGGCGAGAGTCGTGTGTTCGTCGGAGCAGAACAACACATCGAAACCAGCCACGCTCGGGTTGCCGTGGTCCATGCCCAATGCCTTCAAGCCGACATCGACGACCAGCCACTTTTCGCCGATCGAGATGACCGTGCCCAAAACGAAACACCCTTGTTCGAACGGCAGACCGAGTCGCGCATAGTGGGTGTCCATCAACGCATAAGAACCGGCCTGCAACTCGTTGATCCCGGTGTCGTCGTGCAGGTCGAAAGTGCCGGTGCCCCCGGCCGAAACGATTTCTCCGCCGACATTTCTTGCCGCGACGGCAAGCAGGCGCATCGACTCGGCCACCAGTTGCCGGCGTTTGTCGCGCCCGTCGACCATCATCAGGTGACCCTCGTAGCCCATCACGCCGCGTACGGTCAAACCCGCTCGACGCGCCGACTCTGCGAGTCGGCCCGCATCGTCGGGCGCTACACCGCAACGAGGCAGACCGACATTGACGTCGACCAGCACATCTTCCAAACCCGCTCGCGCCGCGGCATCAATCGTGTTCTGCGAGTCGACGGCAATCGTCACTCGCGTCGTGCGCGCGACTCTTGCCAGCGCCGACAAACGATCGTGATTCAAGACTTCGTTGGCCAACAACAAGTCTTCGCCGACGCCGGCTGCGGCCATGCCGATCACCTCGCGTGGCGTGGCGCAGGTGAAGGTTTTGTGTCCGTAATGAAGCTGAAGTTGGGCGAGCGATGTGCACTTGTGGGCCTTCGTGTGGGGACGCAATCTTGTGCCGGGGTGGTGCAGTGACATTGTTCGCAAGTTCTTGTTGAGAACATCCAGATCGATCAGCAGTGCCGGAGTCGACAGGTCGAAAGTTGTGCGTGGTTGCATGAATCGTGCCGACGGAGAGACTCGAACTCTCACTGGCGGCGTCCTAAGCGCCGTGCCTCTACCATTGGGCTACGTCGGCTTCGTGCCGTAAGAGTAGTGCTTTAGTTCGAAATTTTGACATAATGTAAACCTTGAGTCCATCAACCGCAACAACTACAACAACTTCGACGATTCACGACTCGGCTCATCTCGACGCCGACGCGATGGCGGGGCAGTTGGGTTTGGCCGACAAGGTGGTCGACCCCCAGGCCTTGCAGAACAGCATCGCGGTGTGCGCCAAAAACAAGGTAGTTCTGCCGACATTCGCCCAGTTGGCCGACCCGACCCTGATCGCCGCCGACTACGCCACAGGTGTAGACAAGAACGCGCCCGACCCGCGCAATTTGTTTCGTGTGCACTGGTACAACGACATGCGCGGCGAGCGTGTCGCCGTGCCCGACCATGTCGTGCTGCCGTCGTCGTTGACGGGTGTCGGGAGCCCGATCATCGTGATCTTCGGCGATCGTTTTCCGATGATCACCGCGCACAAAGTGCTGGCCGCCTACTCGTGCCTCGCGCCGCGAATAATCACCGGCCAGTTCGACCCGAGTCGACATCGGGCGGTCTGGCCGTCGACGGGCAATTATGCACGCGGAGGTGTGGCGATCAGCCGCATCATGGGTTCGCGCGGCGTGGCCGTGTTGCCCGCCGGGATGTCGAAAGAACGCTTCGATTGGCTCGATCGTTGGGTCAGCGACCCGAGCGATGTCGTGCGCACGCCGGGCACCGAAAGCAACGTCAAAGAAATTTATGATGCGTGCAACGAAATGGAGTTGGACCCGAAGAATTTTATCTTCAATCAGTTCTGTGAGTTCGGCAACCATGTCGGCCACTACGAGGTGACCGGTCGGGCGCTGAAGAAAGTGTTCGAGCATGTCAACAAGAATTCGGGTGGTCGATTGCGCCTTGCCGCCTTCACTTCGGCGACCGGTTCGGCCGGCACCATCGGCGCGGGCGACAGGCTCAAAGACGACCTCGGCGCGAAAATCGTGGCGGTCGAGGCGCTCGAGTGCCCGACGATGCTCGAAAACGGTTTCGGTGAGCACAACATTCAGGGCATCGGCGACAAACACATTCCGTTGATTCACAACGTGATGAACACCGATGTGGTGGTCGGGGTTTCAGATCGGGCGACCGACGAATTGGATGTGATGTTCAACACCGACGTCGGATGCCGATATCTGGTCGAGCGCAAGGGCGTGCCCGTGGAGATCGTCGAGACGCTCAAGCACTTCGGATTCTCGGCGATCTGCAACGTGATCGCCGCGATCAAAACGGCGAAGCTCCTCGGTTTGGGGGCGAACGACGCCCTGATCACGATCGCCACCGACGGGGCCGATCTGTACCCGAGCGAACGGGTCAAGACGCTTGCCCGTCGGTTCAACGATTCGTTCACCGAAATCGACGCGGCCGAAGTGTTCGCCGAGCACCTCGCCACCGTCTCGACCGACGCGATGATCGATTGCACCGAGCACGACCGAACCCGCATCTTCAATTTGGGCTACTACACCTGGGTCGAGCAACAAGACACCCCGTTGGCGGTGTTCGAGGCCCGTCGTTCACAAACCTTCTGGCGAAACTTGCGCAAGTATTTGCCGGTGTGGGACGAGATGATCGGTGATTTCAACCGCCGCGTCGCCGAAAAAAACCGCAACAACTGAATTCGGGCCGCGCGTCAGGCAAAAAATGAGTCCCGTCGCAACCGGTTGGCATTGCGCGGTCTGCGGCGCGAAAGTTTCGATCGGCGAAGTTTTTTCGTGGCGTTGCCCCAACTCGAGCGAGTCTGATCGTCATCATCTGCTCGAACTCGAAAACTCGATCGCCCCGTTGCGCAGCAACGGAGATCCGAACCCGTTCGTCGCCTTTCAGCGATATCTGGCGTGGGACGCGTTCGCCGCCGCGCTCGGTATCGAGGTCGACGAGCGCACGAAAATGATTCGTGATCTGGACGACTCGGTGGCCCAGGTGGCGGGCACGGGATTTCGCTTCACGCCGTTTTCGCGCCACGACAGACTGAGCGCCGAACTGGGTTTTGCGGCAAACGGCGGCGTGTGGATCAAAGACGAGACGGGCAATGTCGCCGGTTCACAAAAGGCCCGGCATCTTTTCACCGAACTGTTGCATCTCGTCGCGGTCGAACAAGTTGGTCGCGCCCCGTGGGCTAGCCGCGCCGAGAGACCCGCGTTGGCGATCGCCTCATGCGGCAACGCGGCGATCGCCGCGAGCACTTTGGCGCGTGCGCTCGAGTGGAAGATAAAAGTTTTCGTGCCCGAACATGCCGACGAGCCGACGCTCAAAATCTTGCGTTCGCTTGACGCCGACGCGGTCAGGTGTCCGCGTTCGTCGACCGACCCGCCGGGCGACCCGTGTGTGTTCAGATTTCGCGAGGCCGTCGCCGCCGGTGCGATACCGTTCGGCGTGCAGGGCCCCGAAAACGCCTGGTGTCTCGACGGGGGACGAACCATCGGTTGGGAAATGGCGGTCATCGCCGAAGATCTGCCGGGTTCGCTGATCAGTCGCATGTTCGTGCAGGCCGGCGGCGGAGCTTTCGTGACATGCGCCGCCGCGGGGTTTTTCGCCGGGGCGACGAAACCAAAAATTCACGCCGTGCAAACCGAGGGTTGCGCCCCGCTGGCCCGCGCTTTCGATCGCGCCGAACAGACGGGTGGTGCGCGCAACGCCGGGCCGCGCTGGTCGCAGTGCATGTGGCCGTGGGAGGCGACACCAGTTTCGCTCGCCGACGGAATTTTGGACGACGAGACATACGACTGGATCGGCGCCTGCAACGCGATGGCCGACAGCGGGGGATCTCCCGTCGTGGCGAGCGAAGAACTCGTGCGCGAAAGTTTCGCGATCGCGCATCGTGTCACCGATATCGATGTCAGTCCGACGGGTGCGGCGGGCCTGGCGGGATTGTTGGCCAAGCGCCACGAAATCGCCGATGACGAGCGCGTCGTCGTGATATTCAGCGGCGTCCGTCGGCAATAGACGGTCGCGCACTAGCCTGCAAGGCATGTCAAATATTCCTCCCGTCTCGCTCGAAGGTGGTTTCGACGCGCGCAGCGATATTTTCGTGCGGCTGCTGAAGAGCCGCGTGATCATGCTGGGCACCGACGTCAACGACGAAATCGCCAATCAAGTCTGCGCCCAGTTGTTGTTTCTCGAAGGCGAAGACCCGAAGGCCGACATCTGGCTTTATGTCAATTGTCCGGGTGGTTCGGTCACGGCGGGTATGGCGATATATGACACGATGCAATTCGTCGCCTGCGACGTGGCCACCGTGTGTCTGGGCTTGGCGGCGTCGATGGGGCAGTTCTTGTTGACCGCGGGGGCAAAAGGCAAGCGCTACACGTTGCCCAACGCGCGCATCATGATGCATCAGCCGCTCGCCGGCCTGCGCGGTCAAGCCTCGGACATCGCGATTCAGGCCGAGCAACTCGCTTACACCAAGTTGAGCATGGCCAAACTCACGGCCCACCACTCGGGTCGCAAACTCGAAGAGATTCAGGCCGACTCGGAGCGCGACAGGTGGTTCACCGCCGACCAGGCGCGCGATTACGGGCTTGTCGACAAGGTCATCGTCAAGCGCGGAGAAATTCGCTGACCGTCAATTGGTTCGAATTGGCAGTTGAAACTCAGCCCGTCGGGGCGACGTTCAAGCCGGTAGAAATGTCGACGCCGCAAGTTTCTTTGATCCACTTGGCGGCCGCATCGGCGGCTTTCTCGGTGGAGTAGGCCATGTCGACGACGGCCTGAACGCTCTCGGCATCGTTGGCGTTGACGCGCGATGCGAGGGTCAGCAGTTCGGTGAGCGACTGCCAATCTTTTTCGATCGCCAACGGGGCGACCTTGCCGAGTCGTCGATAGCGCTCGAGCATCGTCGCCACTTCGGCGGGGGTCGCCGTCGGAACCGTGATCCCCGGAATTTCTTTGGCCAGTTGTCGGCAAAAATTCGTCGCCGTACGCGGCGTCTCTGAACAGGCACCGAGCGCAACCAGCGAAAAGACGGCGAGGGCCAGGCGCGCCGATCGTCGCGTCGAAAGCACACAATCTCGGCGTGAATTTTTCAACAAAGATTTTCGAAAAGTCACCGCGCTCAAGTATCTCAGGTCGGTAAATCGATTTGGCGTCATTTCAAAAAGGATGAAAAGTGTTCGCATCAGTTCGCTCCGCGACATTGCTGGGTGTCCTCGGCTCGCGTGTGGACGTCGAGGTTCACGCGGGCATCGGCTTGCCCGGCTTCACCGTGGTCGGTCAGCCCGACGAAGTTTGTCGCGAGAGTCGCGATCGAGTGCGTGCCGCATTCTTGTCGTCGGGTTTGCCGTGGCCGACCCGCCGCGTAACGGTCAACCTTGCGCCGTCGGGTGATCGCAAGTCGGGGGCGTGTCTCGACCTGGCGATCGCGATCGGGTTGCTGGCGGCCCAAGAACTTGTCGACCTGAACCTGCTGGCGAAATTCGCCTTCGTCGCCGAGTTGGGTTTGGACGGCACGCTGCGCCGTGTGCGCGGGGCGACGCCGTTGGTTTTGGCGTCGACCGATCGGATCACGGTCGTGGCGCCCGGCAACCTGCACGAGGCGAGCGCGGCGAGTTGCGCAGAAGTCGTGTCGGCGTCGAACTTGGCCGAGGTCGTCGAGTGTTTGGCGGGTCGACAGTCATGGCGCAAGGCCGACTCGTTCGATGCGCAACACGCCGAAAATTCTGACAAACATACAGGCGAGCGAACCCCGACCAACTCGTTTGACCTCGCCGATGTGCAGGGCCAACCGGTGGCGCGGCGCGCGCTCGAGATCGCCGCGGCGGGTGCGCATCATTTGTTGCTCGTCGGGCCGCCCGGTTCCGGCAAGACGATGTTGGCCGAACGGCTCGTGGGTTTGTTGCCCGCGCTCAGCGATGAGGAGGCGATCGCCACGACGATGGTTCATTCGTCGGTGCAACTTCAGTCGCCAGGCACGGGTTTGATGCGGCGCGCGCCATATCGCGCACCGCACCACTCGTCATCGATGATCTCGATGGTCGGCGGCGGCACTTCGTTGATGCGACCGGGTGAAATTTCCCTGGCCAGCAACGGCGTGCTGTTTCTCGACGAACTCGGCGAGTTCGCACCCTCGGTGCTCGACGCTTTGCGCCAACCGCTCGAGCAGGGCATCGTGCGCTTGTCGCGTGCGCGCACGAGTGTCGTGATGCCGGCGAATTTCTTGCTGGTCGCGGCGACGAATCCGTGTCCGTGCGGCGAGGGTTCGCCCGGGGCGTGCACCTGCGACGACGCGGCGCGAGCCCGATATCTCCGCCGCTTTTCGGGGCCGTTACTCGACCGGTTCGATCTTCGGGTGGCGGTCTCGCGACCCGGAACCAACGAGTTGATCAGCCCCGAGCGCGGTGAGCCGACGGCCGAGGTGGCGCGTCGCGTGGCGATCGCCAGAAAACTTTCGTTCGACAGGTTCGGTTGCACCAACTCGGCGCTGACCCGAGAGCAACTCGACAGAGTCGCACCGTTGTCGAAGACCGCCGAAAAACGATTGCGCCGCGAACTTGAGATCGGCCGGTTGACGGGTCGCGGTTATCATCGCGTGCGCCGGGTCGCGCGCACGGTGGCCGACCTGAATGGCGCCCCCGAAATCGTCGACGATGCGCACCTCAACCTGGCGCTGTTGATGCGGGTCGATCTCGCGGCGGGGTTGCGCAATCGCGAACTGGTTTTTTGATGAACCCCGATCATCTCGCCGCGGCGTGTTTGACCGCGCTGCCAAAAATCGGCCCGAGGCGATTGTCGATTTTGCTCGGTCATCACGACCCGCAGACGGCGTGGGCCGTGGTGCAAGGTCGGGCCAAGCCCGACGCGGTGGTGGCGGCGATGATGCGCGAAAACAACCTGGGTTTGATGTGGCGGGTCAACGCGACCCAGAGTTTGCAACAACAGATGGGCGAGCGATGCAAGAAGTCGGGCATTCGCGTGAGTCTGGTCGGCGAGGCAGATTATCCGATTTGTCTGAGAAACGATTTTGCCAAGCCGGCGGTCTTGTTCTACATCGGCGACTTGTCGGCGTTGAACACGAGACGCGTGGCGATGGTCGGCACCCGCAGCGCGACGGCCTCGGGTCGATACATGGCGTCACACCTGGCCTATGAACTGGCGCGAAACAATGTCTGCGTGATTTCTGGATTGGCCCGCGGCATCGACGCGTGGGCCCACCGCGGGGCGTTGCGGGCGTTGCAAAAGCGCGAACCTGCCAAATCCGAGACGGCGCGACCAGTGGGTGTCGTCGCGTCGGGGCTCGACCATGTGTATCCGAAAGAAAACACAGATTTGTGGCGCGAAGTCGCGCGCGACGGCGCGTTGTTGAGCGAGTCGGCGCCGGGTTCGGCGCCCGAGGCGTTTCGGTTTCCGTTGCGCAACCGAATTCTCGCCGCGATGTGCGAGGTGCTGGTGGTCGTCGAAAGTCGCGACAAAGGTGGTTCGATGATCACGGTCGACGAGGCGCAAAAGCGCGATATCGCCGTGCTCGCGGTGCCGGGCTCGCCGCGCAACGCCGCCTCGGTCGGCACCAACCTGCTCGTGCAACAGGGTTGTCTGCCGATCATCGACGCCGAAGACATCTTGGTCAGCCTCGGTCTCGACAACCGACGCGCCAAAGAAAACAATTTCGACCCTCGAGTCAAACCGTCGGTGCACGACGCTCGATTGATCGAAACAATGTCGGGCGCGCCGTTCACTCTCGATGAGTTCGTGATGCGCACCGACGTGCCGTTGCTCGAGGCGGCAATCACCTTGGGTCGTCTCGAGGCGACGGGTTGGGTTGCCAACAACGCCGGCTGGTGGGAGGTGATCGAATTCGGGCATCGCCGCGACTGACGAGATACCGTTATCACGGCTATGGCGGCGGGTTGGAACATCGACGACTTCATCGGTTCGATGACCGCCGCCTCGAGCAACACCACCAGCGCGTATGCCACCGATGTCAAACAATTCGCCGAGTGGGTGGCGCGGCAAAAAATCACCTCGCCACACAATGTGACGCGAGAAGTGGTGCGACAGTATTTGAGTTTTCTCACCACCAATCGTCAGGCCAAGCGCACCGTCACCCGCAAACTCGCGGCGATTCGTCGATATTTCGACTGGCTGGTGCGCAACAAAAAGATCAAGATCGACCCGACCGCGGGCGTACGCACACCCTCGGGCACGGGTCGTCTGCCGAAAGTTCTGACCAAAGAGCAACTGGACGCGCTGTTGACCTGCAGCGACACCGAAGTGCCCGCCTGGAAATCGGCCCGCGACACGGCCGTGATCGAACTGCTCTACGGCAGCGGTCTTCGAGTCAGCGAGCTTTGCTCGCTAGACATAGACAGCATCGAGACCCGCAACAACACCGTCACCGTGATGGGCAAAGGTGCGAAACAACGGCGCATACCCGTGAGCCAACCCAGCGTGCGCGCGGTCAAAGATTGGATGAAACTGCGTTCGGAGGTGATCGATGCTCGTGATGCTCGCGATACGGACGTACAAGTCGCGTTGTTTTTGAACTCGCGCGGGCGGCGGCTGGCCCCGCGCGATGTGCGTCGATTGATCGACGAGCGAGCGCTGACCCCGACCCACCCGCACGCTTTGCGACACACGTTTGCCACGCATTTGCTCGACAACGGCGCCGATCTGCGCGCGGTGCAAGAGCTGCTCGGCCACTCAGATGTGGCGACCACCCAGCGCTACACGCAGGTCAGCAAAGAGCGACTAAAGAGCGCATATTTCGCGTCGCATCCACGCGCATGAACGCGCTTCCCGTTCGCCTGACTGTCGATCAAGCCTGGGAGAAATGGCACGGTCAAAAGGATGCATTCGCCCGCGAGTGGCTGGTCGTTCACTACGCCTCGTTGGTCAAGTTCGTCGCCGGTCGACTCGCCGCCGGCCTGCCCAAGCGAGTCGAGATCGGCGATCTCGTCAGTTCCGGCGTGTTCGGTCTGATGGATGCGATCGATCGATTCGACCCCGCGCTCGGTTTCAAGTTCGAGACCTATGCAATTCCGCGAATCAGGGGGGCGATTCTCGACAGCCTGCGATCACTCGATTGGGTGCCGCGAAGCGTGCGGGCAAGAGCGCGCACCGTCGAGAACGCGATCTCAGACCTCGAACACGAGTTGAAGCGGGCGCCGACCGACGAGGAATTGGCGACGAAACTCAAGATTGGAGCGGGCGATCTCGAAAAGTGGCTGACAGAGATCGCCTCGAGTTCGGTTGGCCCGCTCGACCATGTCGTGGCCGACAACACGCCCGCATCCACACATGGCGGCGCGTCTTACGTGCCGAGCCCCGATTCGGTGGTCGAGGCCAGTGAGTTGCGCAAGATCATGCGCATCGAAATCAAACGACTTCCCGAACGCGAGAGAACGGTGTTGGCTTTGTATTACGAAGAAAATTTGACGCTGGGCGAGATCGGTGAAGTCTTGGGCGTCACCGAAAGCCGGGTCTCGCAGATCCATACCAAGGCGGTTCTGCAGTTGCGTTCTCGTCTGGCTGCCGCCGACGTCGCCTAGCAATTCGTGATCGTGCAGTTGATCGCCATGGCGATGCTCGCCGTATCGACCTCGTCCAGTCGATGCGTGCTGCACCAGCCGTTCGATTCGACGGCGAACGCCACCGTGATCGACGAGTTTCGCGCTCCGGCTTGCGAGCGTTGCGCGGGCAACCGCGGCATCGAGTTTTCGCTGCGTCAAGGCTCCTCGTTGTTCAGCGCCAGTGATGGCGTGGTCAGTTTTTCCGGCCGGGTCGGGCAGGTCGAATATCTGGTCATCGCGACAAACTTCAATCGGCGGATCACCTATGGTCGAATCGAGTCGAGCGTGGTGCGAGTCGGTGATCGGGTGCGGGCAGGGCAGCGGGTCGCCGTTTCGACGAACTCTTTTTATTTTGGCGTGCGCGAGGTCGACGGGGCGCAAGTTCGCTATGTCGACCCGAACAGATATCTGGACACTTCGGCGACCTTCGCAAAGACCGTGTTGGTGCGGGATGAAAACGCGTTTCACGGCGGCCGATCCGAGCGGTCAAGCCGAACAGCCTTGGCCAATGCGTGCTGAAACGGTGCCAAACGCCTGATTACCTCGCTAGAGTTCAAGGGCTATTTGAAGTTCATATCCCACTAGAAAAATTGCACGACCTTCACCCTGTGGTCGCTTCGGCGCCGAGGGTCGTGTAAACAAACCACAGAAAGGCAGCAAGTCATGGCAATCATCAGCATGCGTCAGATGCTCGAGGCCGGTGTTCATTTCGGCCACCGCACCGCCCGTTGGGACCCTCGAATGCAACGCTTCATTCACAGCGAGCGCAACGGCATTTACATCATTGATCTCGAACAAACCCTCGTGCGCATCGAAGAGGCCTACAGGTTCGTGCGCGACCTCGTGGCCAACGGCGGCACGATTCTTTTTGTCGGCACCAAAAAGCAGGCGCAAGACCCCGTGCGGTTGTTCGCCCAGCACTGCGGCATGCCGTACGTCAACGAGCGATGGTTGGGTGGTCTGCTCACCAACTTCGACACGATCTCCAAGCGCGTCAGCAAGATGCAGGAGTACGAGCGTTTGCGCGACACCGGCGAGTTCGACCTCATGCCGAAAAAAGAGGCGCTGCTGATCATTCGCGAACTGGAGAAACTTCAGCGCAACTTGGCGGGCATCAGTTCGATGTCTCGTCGCCCGAACGCGGTGTTCGTGCTTGACACGCAAAAAGAGCACATCGCCGTCACCGAGGCGCGCAAACTCGGAATTCCCGTGATTGCGGTTGTCGACACGAACGTCAACCCCGATGTCATCGACTACCCGATTCCGGGCAACGACGATGCGATTCGCGCCAACGAATTGATGGCACGCGTCATCGCCGAGGCGGTCATCGAGGGACGCTACATCGCCGAAAAAATTACGCCGCGCGTGGTCGCGGGTTCGGCCTCGGCGGGTGCGCAAGCATCCTCGTCGGCGCAAGCCAACACTCGCACTCCCGAAGAACAGGCGATCTTCGAAGCGCAGCAAGAAGCAGCAAAGGCTCAGGCGGCGGCCGACATGGCCAAGCGTGACGCCAAGGTTGCATCGACCACCGACGACCAATGAAGCAAGCAGGAAGAGGAATGTCGTTTTCGGCGAAAGAGGTTCAAGTGCTGCGCCAGGCCACTGGTGCGGGAATGATGGATTGCAAAAAAGCCCTCGAGGCCGCCAACGGCGATCTTGACGCGGCGAAATTGTGGTTGCGCGAAAAGGGCTTGTCGGCGAGCGCCAAACGTGATGATCGCGACAATACCCAGGGCGTCGTCGCCCTGCTGGTGAAGGGCAACATCGGCGTGATGGTCAAACTCAAATGCGAGACAGATTTTGTCGCCAGCAGCGACGGGTTCAAAGCCGAGGCAGAGGCGCTGGCTGCGCTTGTCGCCGCAAATGGCGAGGCCGCCGTTTCGCAACGGTCGACGCAGTTGGAAGACCTCAGGATTTTGTTGAAAGAAAAGATCGAAATCGGCGATGTCGTGCGCATCGAAGCGGGTGCGGGCAACAAACTCGGTTCGTATTCGCACCTGCAAGGTGGTCGTGGCATCAACGGCGTTCTGGTCGAAATCGACGGCGGCAGCGACGATCTGGCCCACGACGTCGCGGTGCATATCGCGTTCGCCCGACCCAAATATTTGGTCAAGTCAGATGTGCCGGATTCGGTCGTGGCGGCCGAGCGCGCGACGCTCGAAGTCGTTACTCGCAACGAAGGCAAGCCCGAGCAGGCCATCGCCAAGATCGTCGACGGTCGCATCGGCGGGTTCTTCAAAGATGTTTGTCTGCTCGAACAGCCCTATGCCAAAGACGACAAACAGTCGGTGGCCCAGATAATCGGATCGGCGAAAATTATTCGATTTGCGCAGGTTGAAATAGGCTAGAAGCATGGCTGGTGCGTCCTCCGCGATTCCTCGTTGGAAGCGGGTGGTTTTGAAATTGTCCGGCGAGGCGTTGGCCGAGTCCTCGGGTTTCGGTCTTGACTCGGATGTCCTGGATCAGATCGCCACTGAATTGCACGAAACCCGACGCGACCTGAACGTCGACATCGCCGTGGTTGTCGGCGGCGGAAACTTTTGGCGAGGCTTGCAAGGCGCGGGCCAGGGCATGGATCAGGCTCAGGCCGACTATATGGGCATGATCGCCACGGTGATGAACGCGTTGGCGTTGCAGGATGCTTTCGAAAGAGTCGGCCAGTATTCGCGCGTGATGACCGCCGTCGAAATGCCCAAGGTGGCCGAGCCGTATATTCGTCGTCGCGCCGAGCGTCATCTCGAGAAGGGCCGAATCGTGATTTTGGCAGGCGGCACCGGCAACCCGTTTTTCACCACCGACACCGCCGCGGCTTTGCGCGCGGCCGAGATTTCTGCACAGGTGATCTTGAAGGGAACGCACTCGGGTGTCGACGGTGTCTACACGGCAGATCCGAAAAAAGACAAGAGCGCGACCCGCTTCGACCAGATCAGTTATCTCGACGTGATCAGCAAGGGTCTCAGAGTGATGGACTCGACGGCGATCACATTCTGCATGGACAACAAACTGCCGATAGTCGTGTTCAACCTGCTCGAAAAAGGAAACGTTCGAAAAATTCTCGAAGGTAAGAAGATCGGAACGCTGGTCGAGTGATCGAGGAAACTTTGCTCGAAGCGATGGAGAAAATGTCGAAGGCCGTCGACCATGTGCAGGCTCAATTTTCGGGCGTGCGCACCGGTCGGGCGAGCGCATCGCTGGTCGAAAAAATTCAGGTCGAGTATTACGGGGCGTTGGTATCCCTGCAACAACTCGCCTCGTTTCAGGTGCCCGAGGCGCGAATGCTCGTCGTCAAGCCGCACGACCGAGGTTCGATCGCGGCGATCGAGCGTGCCCTGCAGGTGAGCGATCTGGGTTTGACACCGAGCAACGACGGGGTCGTGATTCGGTTGAGTTTTCCGGCGCTGACCGAGGAGCGTCGCAAAGAATTCGTCAAGGTCGTCAAGAACATGGTCGAGGAGGGGCGTGTCACGGTGCGCAATATTCGCCGGGATACACGAAAAGTTTTGGAGACGGCAAAAAAGGACGGCGACATTTCGCAAGACGATCTCGACCGGGCCGAAAAAGAATTGGAACAACTCACGCACGGCACTGTTGATGCGCTCGACAGGGCGCTTGCCCGCAAAGAGCAAGAACTACTTGAGGTATAAACTCAAGAAGGCGAATTTCAGGGGGGAATTCTCACGATGAGCGACGACACCAACGACCAGAATCTCGACGACACAACCGATGCGGCGGGCAACTCATCCGGCCGAACCGACGATGAGGCGACGGTTGATTTTGGTGACGAGTTCGGTATGGTCAAGTTCGCCGACGATGATGACAGCGCTCCGGCGATTTCTTTTCCCGAGAACCAGACCGATCAGTTGCCGCACTGGACGGAACCGCCGACGGGTGAAGTGCCGAGGTTCGTTCAGCCGACCGAAGACACGATCTCGCCAACCCCGAGCTTGGGTAGCGTTCGACCACGCGTCAACCTGACCGGTTCGACCAGGCGAATCGAGCCGAGCGCACCACCCAAACCGGTCTCGCGCCCGCCGCGCGAGGGGAGAATTTCGATCGGCACCGATCCGACTGGCGAAAGAAACCGACCCGATTCATCGGGCGGTCTGTCGCGACGCGACGCCACAGGTGAAGTGGCTCCAGAACCGTCGGGCGGCGCGGACTCGTCGCGGCCGCAACAAGTTCGTCGGACCCGAACGGGCGATCGAAGCGACTCGGGCACGCGGCCTCGGGGCGGTTCGTCGCGCGCGGCGGGTCGATCAAGTTCGGGTTCGAGACTGCAAAATTCTGGTGGGCGCGACCTGCCAACCGCGACCGCCGTCGGGGTGTTGCTGGCCGCCGTGTTCATCGCCGCCGTTTTGGTTGGCCCTGTGGCGGTAATGCTGTTGCTCGTCGTCGTCTTGGGCTTGGCGGCTATCGAGTTTTTCACGCAGACCACGGCCACGGGTTATCAACCCGCGTTGATCGTCGGTGTCGCGGGGTGCGTAAGCGCGCCGTTGGCCGCATATTGGATCGGCGATGCGGCGCTTCCGCTCGTTTTTGTTTTCGCGTTCATCGCCGGGGCGATCAGTTTCATCGGCACGAGTTCGGTCGAAAGCGGTCCGGTGCCGAATTTGGCCTTGACGATCCTGGGTCTCACTTGGATCGGCTTGTTCGGTTCGTATGCTGCGCTGATTTTGCGTCTTTCAAATTCAGGGCCGGGCTTTGAAAACGTCGGCACCGACACGCTGTTCATCTTGGTGATCGGTATCGTCGCCAATGACACGGGCGCATACTTCGTGGGTGTCGCCACCGGCCGCACCCCGTTGCGGACATGGATCAGCCCGTCGAAAACAATGGAAGGTTTTGTCGGGGGCGCGATCGGCACGTTCGTCGCGGTGATCGTCGCCGGCCTGCAGAGCGGAACATGGACGAAACTCAGCGAATGGCTGCTCATCGCCCTGGTGATCTCGATTCTCGGACCGATCGGTGATCTGACCGAGTCGATGTTCAAGCGCAACATGGACATCAAAGATTTCGGCATGGTGCTGCGCGGTCACGGTGGTGCACTTGATCGATTCGACAGCATTTTGTTCGCCTTGCCGATTGTTTACTACGTGACGTTGGTGCTCACACCCTGGGCTAGTTGAGCCGTGGCGCGAGTTGCGATTGCCGGGTCGACCGGTTCAATCGGAAGACAAACGCTGGACGTAATTCGAGTTTCGCGAGACTCGAGCGATCACCGCGTCGTGGCGTTGAGCGCGAATTCTTCGGCCACCGAATTGATCGAGCAGATTCGCGAGTTCGAGCCCGCGATCGTCGCGATCGCCGATGCGAAGGCGCGAAAACAAGTCGAGCGAGAGATCTCCGGTTCGAAACTGCGCACTGAAATCGTCGGCGAGTCGGCGCGGTTGGCCGAAGTAGCCGATGTGGTCGTCAACGGAGTCGTCGGTTTCGCCGGCCTCGAAGTCACGATGGCGACCTTGCGAGCGGGCAAGCGGCTTGCGCTGGCCAACAAAGAGAGCCTGATCGCGGCCGGGCCCGTGGTCGCGCCGCTGAGACGAATTGCGGGGGCTGAAATCATCCCCGTAGACAGCGAACATTGCGCGATTCACCAGAGCCTGCGCAGTTCGCAAAATGTCGATCGTGATGTGGCCAAACTCTTGCTGACCGCCAGTGGCGGGCCGTTCAGGGGCAGGTCGAGAGATTCGCTGCAAAGCGTGACTGTGACCGAGGCGTTGCAGCACCCGACCTGGTCGATGGGGCCGAAAATCACCGTTGATTCGTCGACGCTGATGAACAAAGGTCTCGAGGTCATCGAGGCCCACGAGTTGTTCGGCGTCGGTTACGACGCGATCGATGTGGTCGTGCATCCGCAGTCGATCGTGCATTCGATGGTCGAGTTTCGCGACGGGGCGATAATCGCCCAGTTGTCGATGCCCGACATGAGGCTGCCGATCGCCTATGCGCTCGAGTATCCGAGCAGGTCGGCGAATAGTTTCGGAGCGATCGACTGGTCCGAACTTTCGCGGCTCGATTTCGAGAAACCCGACCGTGACACATTTCGCTGCCTGCAACTTGCCTATGAGGCGGGGCGAATCGGCGGCACCGCGCCCGCGTGGTTGAGCGCCGCCAACGAAATCGCCGTTGAGACATTTTTGACTGGAGGTGTGAAATGGGTCGAGATTCCGCGCATCATTGAGGCAACCATGCAACACCATGATGGTCTAATACCCGAAAGCGTCGAAGATATTTTGCAAGCCGATCGGTTGGCGCGCGATTGGGCGAAGAAAGAGACGCAAAACTGAAATGGCGAGTCGGCAATGAGTTCTTTCTACAACAAGTTTCGCGACGAAATCGCCGCCGGTGGGGCGACCGACGAGCAAAGTCGAAAAAACAATTCGAGGTTCACGGCGGTCACCGGCCTGGTCGTGCTCGGCCTGCTCACTTGGTTGGGCGTCAGCAACCCGTGGTCGCTGGCGTTCGTGGCGGGTTTGATCGTCTCGGTTTTCCTGCACGAGTTCGGGCACTTCTACACGGCGAAACGCAGCGGCATGAAAGTGACCCAGTTCTACATGGGCATGGGTCCGCGAATTTTCAGTTTTCAGCGGGGCGAGGTCGAGTGTGGTTTGCGCGCCCTGCCGATCGGTGCGTTCGTGCGAATCGTGGGCATGAACAATCTCGATCACTGCGACCCGCAAGACGAGCCGCGCACCTACAGGCAGCAGTCGTATCCGAAAAGAATGCTGGTCATCACCGCGGGCAGTTTGATGCACGCGCTGATCGCGTTGCTGCTGTTCGTCGGGGTTTATGCGTCGGCTGGTCGATTCGGCGACACGGGCAAACTGCTCGTGTTCGGTGAACCCGTCGCGAATTCGCCCGCCGAAAAGCTCGGTTTGCGCGATGGCGACCAGATCTTGTCGGTCGATGCGACACAGATCGATCATCGTCTCGGGCTGATCGAGGCGATCACCGCCCACAAACCCGGTGAATCGGTCGAATTGAAATACATTCGTGACGGAATCGTCTACACCGAGCAGGTTGTTCTCGGGGCGAACCCGGCCAACGCCGCCGCCGCATTTTTGGGCGTGGCTTCCGACAGTTACGGCTATGTTCGGCAAGATCCGATCGATGCGGTGCGTTTTGGCGTTCTCGACGTGGGCCAAACGGCGCGTGACTCGGTCGCGGGTCTGTTCGTCGTGCTCAACCCGAAAAATATTTTCTCAAACGTGATCGCCGAACAACCCGACATGATGACCCGACCGACGACCGTCGTCGGTGCGAGTCAGTTCGGCGGGCGGATCGGTCGCAGCGAGGGCCTGAAAGGTGTGTTGATGCTGTTGGCGAGCGTCAACGTTTTTGTCGGCGTGTTCAATATGCTGCCGTTGTTGCCGTTCGATGGCGGTCACGTGGCGATCGCCACATACGAGCGGCTTCGATCCCGGCGCGGCAAGGTCTATCGAGCCGACGTCGGCAAGATGATTCCGGTGGCGACGACAGTCGTGGTTTTGCTGGTGACGCTGATGTTCGCCGGTCTCTATCTCGATATCACGAGCCCGCTCGGCTGACGCCTCATTAAGATTTGAGGGCGATGGCGAATTTCGAGCCGCGAAAATATTCACGCAAGAAAACCCGACAAATCAGCGTCGGCAAAGTTGCGGTGGGTGGCGACGCACCGATCAGCGTGCAATCGATGACGATCACCAAGACGGCCGATGTCGACGCGACGCTGCAACAGATCTACGCGCTGGCCGCCGCGGGTTGCGATATCGTGCGCTGCACATGCAACGACATCGCCGCGGCCGAGGGTTTGGCCAAGATCGTGCCCCGTTCGCCCGTGCCGATCATCGCCGACATTCACCACCAATATCGCATGGCCTTGGCCGCGCTCGAGGCGGGGGTGCACGGTCTGCGACTGAACCCCGGCAATATCCGCAAACCCGAACACATCAAGGCCGTCGCCACCGAGGCGCGCGACCGCGGTGTGCCGATTCGCATCGGTGTCAACGGGGGTTCGTTGGACCCCGCGCTTTACGACAAGCACGGCGGGTTGACCGCCGCGGCGATGGTCGAGTCGGCCCAGCAAGAACTCAGATTTTTCGAAGAGGTCGATTTCGATCTGGTCAAGATTTCGGTCAAAGCCTCGAACGTGCCGTTGATGGTCGATGCCTATCGAATGCTCAGTCGGGTCACCGACTTTCCGCTGCATCTCGGGGTGACCGAGGCGGGGCCGTTGCCGGGCGGGTTGATAAAGGCCACGGCCGGCATCTCGACACTGCTGCTTGAGGGAATCGGTGACACGATTCGCTACAGCCTGACCGCCGATCCGGTCGAAGAAGCGCGCGCGGGTCGTCAATTGCTCGAATCGTTGGGTTTGCGCGAGCGAAAAAATGTCGACCTTATCGCTTGTCCCAGTTGTGGTCGGGCCGAGGTCGACGTGATTGCAATAGCCCAGGAAGCCCAATCGGCGTTCGCCGACAAGAAACTGCCGCTGCAGATCGCCGTAATGGGCTGTGTCGTCAACGGGCCGGGCGAGGCCCGCGAGGCCGACCTGGGCATCGCCGCGGGCCACAAGCGCGGTCATTTGTTCGTCAAAGGTCGCAATGTCGCCGTCGTTCCCGAAAGCGAGATGGTCGACGCTCTCGTCGAATGGGCCACGTTCATTCACGAGCACGGCACCGAAGCGGCGATCAAACGCGTCGATACGACGCTCGCCGAGCGCGAAGCGGCCAAAGACCGAAGCGTCGCCTTGGCCGAAAAAGGTGACGACGCAAATCACGACACCGAAAAAATCGTCGAGATTCGCCGCACGGTCGCCGGAGAATAGTTTTACACCGCTCGCGTCGGCAATATCTGTGCGGACAGCCGATCAGCTTCGGGCGAACAGTTCGCCGTGGCGCAGTTGCAGCACGGCGGGCAGGCGCAACAACTGGCGCTTGGTCAGAGGCGGTATTCGACGGCGTATCGCCAGAGATTGCGGCGTCTGGCCGACGAGACCAAAGGTCGCGCATCGTTGTATCGCTCGTTCGAGCGAACCCGAACCATGTCGAAACGACAGACCCAACGCCGCAGCCGTGTCGTTGAGATCGATGCAGTAACCGTTCGGAAAGACTTCTAGTTCGCGCGCCAGAAACCTGACGACCCATGTGGCGCTGGGGCCGATCACGCCCAACCAATAAGTTTCGACATATTCGCCGCAGGCATCGAAACCAGAACTGCTGGTGACCGGGTCGACCCACTCGGTGACGAATATTTCGGGGTTCGTGAAATCGCAGAGGTTCGTAGCCATGCAGAGTTGTGTGCGCCGAGTTCGGATGCGGCGCAAATTGAGACAACCAGCGTCGAAAACTTGACAAAGTCGGTAGGGTATTGCTATGTCCAGTTTTCGCGAGTTGCTCGCAGACGCAAAGGCCAAGATCACAGAGATCGACACGCAGACGGCCGCCGACAAGATCGCCTCGCATGCGGTGGTTGTGCTCGATGTGCGCGAGCCCGACGAGTTTGAGCAGGGGGCGTTGCCCGAAGTCGTGCATATTCCCCGGGGTCATCTTGAGGCCCAGGTCGAGTCGAAGATCGTCGACAAGAGTTCAGTGGTAATCGTCTATTGTGCGGGTGGCGTGCGCAGCGCGTTTGCCGCCAAAACGATGCAAGAACTGGGTTACACGCGGGTCTTGAGCATGGCGGGTGGTTTCGGAAAATGGAAGGACGAGGGTCGCCCGTGGTCGACCCCCGCAAAACTTTCACCCGAGCAGCGAAATCGCTACCAGCGGCATGTGCTGTTGCCCGAGGTCGGCATCGAGGGCCAGGCGAAGCTCTTGGCGAGCAAAGTATTGCTGTTGGGTGCGGGTGGCCTGGGTTCGCCCGCGGCGATGTATCTGGCGGCGGCCGGTGTGGGCACGCTCGGCATCGTCGACATGGACGTGGTCGATGCGTCGAATCTGCAGCGACAAATCTTGCACAATCTCGACCGGGTGGGCGATCGCAAGGTCGACTCGGCGAAGAAGACTCTGACGATGTTGAATCCCGATGTAAATGTCGTTACGTACGACACCCGACTGAGCGCCGAAAATGTCGTCGAAATTATTTCGGGTTACGACGTGATCGTCGATGGCGCCGACAATTTTCCGAGTCGATATTTGCTCAACGACGCGAGCGTCAAGCTCGGCATTCCCGTCGTGCACGGTTCGATTTTTCGGTTCGAGGGCATGGTCAGCGTGTTTCATCCGAGGCTCGGCCCGACATATCGCGACATGGTGCCGGTGCCGCCGCCGGCCGAACTCGCACCCAGTTGCGCCGAGGCTGGCGTGCTCGGCGTGTTGCCCGGCATCGTCGGTTCGATTCAGGCGCTCGAGGCGTTGAAACTGCTGCTCGAACTCGGCGACTCTTTGATCGGCAGAATCCTCACGATCGACACGACCGAGATGTCGTTTCGAACTTTCAATCTGAAGCGCGACCCGAAAAATGCCGTGACGTTCGACAATCGCGAAAAGATTCAGATTCGCGATCTCGAAGGTGCTTGCGCACCTTGGTTCGCAAAATAGCCAACCCGACCCGAAGTCGTATGCTTAGGTAGTGCGATTTGCGGTGGTGGGTGCCGGTTTTTCCGGGTCGGTAGTTGCCCGAGAACTCGCCGAGGCCGGCCACCAGGTCGTTGTTTTTGATTCGCGCGACCATGTCGCCGGAAACTGCCATACCGCGCGCCACGAGACCGGGGTGATGGTGCACACCTATGGTCCGCACATCTTTCACACCCAACACGAGCACGTCTGGCGGTACATCAACCGGTTCGGCGAGATGATGCCGTATCGCCACACGGTCAAGGCGATTTCGCGCGGCACGATGTATTCGTTGCCGGTGAACCTGACGACCATCAACCAGTTTTTTTCGCGCGATTTCGATCCGCAACAGGCCGAAAAGTTCATCGCCGAAAAGGCCGATTCGAGCATCACGAACCCGGTTTCATTCGAAGATCAAGGCTTGAAATTCGTCGGGCGAGAACTTTATGAGGCGTTTTTCGCGGGTTACACGGCAAAGCAGTGGGGGGTTGATCCAAAAGAACTGCCCGCGAGCATTTTGGCCAGGCTTCCCGTGCGCTTCAACGACGACGACTCATATTTCAATCATCCGTATCAGGCGATACCCAAAAACGGATACACGCCGATCGTCGAGGCGATTCTCGATCATCCGGCGATCGAGGTGCGCCTGGCGACCAGATTCGAGCCGCATCGCGATGCCAAAGATGATCAAACCGCGACCCGTGAAAAGTTCGATCATGTCGTTTGGACGGGACCGATCGACGCATACTTCGGTTTTGAATATGGCAGGCTCGGCTATCGAACGCTCGATTTTGCGCCCGAGGTGACAGACGGCGACTACCAGGGGCACCCGGTTGTCAACTATTGCGACGTCGACGTGCCATATACGCGGATCACCGAGCACAAACATTTTGCACCGTGGGAGTCGCACGAGCGCACCGTCGTCTACCGCGAGTATTCGCGACTATGTGGCGAGACCGACACCCCGTATTACCCGATTCGGCTCGTCAAAGAAAAAGAGCAACTGCTCAATTATGTGAGCAAAGCCCGCGACGCCAAGGCGGTCACATTTGTCGGGCGGCTCGGCACCTACCGTTACTTGGACATGGATGTCACGATTCACGAGGCGCTGGCCGCGGCCGAGAAGATGCTCGAGTGCATCGCCGCCAAGAAACCCCTGCCGAGTTTTTCGGTGGATCCGATGGCATGAAATGAACGAATTTATCCTGCAGAACCTGAATCTGCCGCGTGCGCAAACGACCGAGCCGTTGTTGTACGTGCGCTTTGACGGCGATGTTCAAGTTGTCGGCGGTCAAGCCGTGCTGCGCAAAGGTGCAGAACTCAGTTTCGACACTTCGTTCGGGGTGTTTGCCGCCGGCCGATGGCGTCGCTTGACGACGATCAAGGACCTTGCCGTCACGGTGGTCGCCTCGGGTTCGGGTCGAATCGAGGTGGTCGGCGTGGTCGAGAGCATGTTTGGTCTGCGCAGCGTCGAGACGGTCGTGGCTTCGACTGGCATTTCGCCGAGCGGCAGAACGAGCGTGGAGATACCCGAGTTCGCCGCCGCGAAGCACGGCGCATACTTCGTGCGCGTCAGTGCCGAGCAGACCGATGTGACGGTCGAACGAGGTTTTTGGTCGACCCGAACCTCGCCCGCCCGCGAAGTGAGACTTTCGTTGTCGATCACAACTTTCAATCGCCAGGATTACGTCAAGCCGACGGTGGCCGGTGTTTTGCAACTCGAGAAATCGGTCGAATCTTTGAACGGCAGGTTGCGCGTGCTGGTCGTCGACAACGCGCGCAACATCAGCTTTGACACCGAGCCAAGTGCACCGTTGACGGTCGTGCAGAACCCCAATCTTGGCGGGGCTGGCGGTTTCGCCCGCGGCATCATTCACCTGCGAAACGAAGGTTGGGCGACGCACATTTTGTTGATGGACGACGACATCACCCTTGAGCCAGATGCGCTGGTGCGAACGTTTGCCCTGTTCAGTTTTGCCAAAGACGAAAAACTCTGCGTGCACGGGGCGATGCTCAGCGAAGAGCGGGCGTGGATGCAGTTCGAAGCGGGTTCGAAATACCGCTGGCGCTCGCTTTATCCGTTGCGCGCGATCGGGCGCGAAGACGACCTGCGCGACAGGCGCCTGGCATTGCGCGACGCCCGCGAGAAAAGGTTCGCCTATACGGCCTGGTGGTACACGGCTTTTCCGGTCGGCATCACCCGCGACAACCCGTTGCCGATCTTCGTGCGCGGCGACGATGTCAGTTACGGCCTGCTGCACACGGGTCGACACAGCGTCACGCTGAATGGTGTGATCGTGTGGCACGCCGACTTCGGTCTGAAGAACAACCCCTCGTCGTTGTTCTACGAGAAACGAAATTTTGCGATCATCGACACGCTCGTTTTCGATCGCCACCATTGGTGGCATCTGGCGCGCCGATTCGTCGCCCTGAGTTTCAGGAACCTGTTCTCGATGCGATACGCCAGCGTCGAATACATGATTCGCGGCGTGCGCGCCTATCTGCAGGGGCCGTCGGCACTGTTGACCACCGACCATTCGGCGTTGCACGATGATTTGCGCAAAGTCGCCGAAGAGAAACCTGCCCCGCTGACCCCCGACCTGGCGGCGGTTCAGATCAGCAAGCCTCGGGCAAAGCCGATTCGTCTGATTGGTTTTGCGCTCGCCGTGCCGCTGGTCGGCGGCTATATCTTGCCCAAGTTTTTGCGTCGCGATGTCTTGAAAACCGCGCCGATCGATTCACGGGCGGTCGGGTTGGCGACGCGCTACAACCGAATTCTCTATCGGCACGACAGATTGCCCGAAGGGTTCGTTGTCGAGCGTGATACGCGCAGATTTTTTCGTCTGCTGCGCGAGGTTTGCGTGGTGACCAAAGATATCGCCGTCAATTACCGCCGCTTGAAGCGCGAGTATCGTGCGGCCTACGCCGATCTGGTCAGCGACCAGTCGTGGCAAAAACTCTTCGCCGCAAAATAATCACTTTTGCGCCGTTGCGCTGGCCGCGAGCAGCGAAAGCCAGGTGATGCGATCGATCACACCGGTTTGCTTCAGCCCGACACTCTTTTGAAACCGTTTGAGTTGTCTTTTTGTGCCCGAGCCGAAAATGCCGTCGGCCTTCATCTTGACCTTGAGCACCCTCGACAACGCCGTTTGCGCCGTGGCCACCGAAGTGTGTCGCGAGTTCTGACCGAGTTTGAAACTTGCCGGGTCGATGCCGAGCACGCCCAATACCGCGGCGTCGGCGACGCCGTCGATCGGCAGGTTGTTCAGTTCTTCGATCTTGCCCACAGCCGCCGCCGTGCCATTGCCAAACGCGCCGTCGGTGGCGAGTTTCTGTTTCTTTTTCAAGCCGAGCGCCTCGTTCAACGACTTTTGCAGTTGCGCGACGGGTTCACCCTTGTTGCCCACGCTGAGCGGCACCGCCAACGGCAGCACGCTCTCGGGGTTCGGGGTGATCAAACCTTGTGCCCGCAGTTCGTCGAGTTGTCGGCGCAGGAACAATGTGAATTCCGCGCGGCCCGTGGCCGTGAGGTGTATCTCGTCGCTGAACCAGCGCGAGGCGCTCGGGTCGCTGCTGGCGCTGTTCCAGTCGAGCACCGAGACGTTCGGGTTGGTCTGGGCCGCCGTCGTCAGTGCCGCGTTTGAAAGGGCGTAATTTTGCGAGGCTCGCCGAGTGGAGAGGTTGACGAAAATGATGCGTTGCACGTTGCGCGCATTCAACGCGTTGATCACCTGGGCTACATCGCTGGCCATCGTGTTCGGGTCGTCGTTGTATCCCAATTGAACTATTGCGATCGTCGGCAGTTGTTCGGCGCTCAATGAATTGACTACACCGAGGGCATCGGGCAGACCCTTGTCTGGCGTCACGCAAGTCGGCCCGACCATGCAGCGGTTGGCGATGGCCTGAAAATTCACCGACGGATATGCGGGGGAGACGATGGCACTGAATTCGTTGACGATGCTCTGACCGATTGAATCGCCGATGAACAACATCGAGCCGACGACACCCGACTCGAGCGGTGCACCAAAGATCGGGGTCGCGCCATACCACGGTGCGGGCAGACCAAATGTCGTGCGAAACGACCAACCAGAAACTTTTACCGAACCGGCGGTGCCGGTGATCGTGACATCCACCGTGTATCCGCCCCAGTCGCCACCCAAACCGTCGTTCGTGGTCGTCACCGAGGTCAGAATGCCGATGCTCGGGTATTTCTCGACGATTTGCGCGGCCGAAAAAGCGCGCGTCCAGACCATCAACGAACTGTTGGCCGCCAAATCACCTTCGTCGACCATCGCCGGAAACGCGCCGCCAGCGGTTCGACCACCGTTCGACGACGAGAACTCGGTTCGCACCACGTCACCTTGCGCGTTACGAATCACAACCCCCGATGTTTCTGCGACTGCACGGTCGGTGTTCGCGCTTTCGAGCACCGACGGATCGGCATCGACCGATGTTCGCAACGCGGCGCCACCATAGACCTGGCAGTCTTGCGTGTCGCATGTTTTCGCCAGCGCCGTGTATCGGTTTTCGGTGACCGAATATGATCGGGCGGCCACGGCCTGGGCGCGCAACGCGTGCATGCCCGCACCGCCGGCGGCGTCACCCCACGAGGCGGGTGACTCGCGGGGCACCACGCCGCGAAGGTAGTCGTCGAGCCGCGCGATGTTGATCGTGCGATTCTCGTTGCGCGTGTTGTTCAGCGCTCGAATCACGCCGCGGTAATAGCGAACTTGGTTCGCCGAAGCGGAGCGAGGCTCGCAAAGGCCGACCGACTCGAGGGCGGGCGCCGCCGGGTCTGTGCTCGCGTTGGTGACAAACGAGGCGGTTTCGTTGAACTCGCCGAGAAACGCGAAGCCGGCGCTCTCGGGTGAATCGGTTTCGTTCAGACACTTGCGTTGAGTCGATCCCCAAACCTGATAAACGCGTTGCGCACCCGAACTTTCTCGGGCGACCATCGATGTGAAGCGACGATCTTGGTCGGGGTCTTCGAGCAAGCGCAATGTGCCCGAGTCTGAAACGACACCGGTTTGTTTGTTGTTCATCGCGCTCAGCCAAACCGTCATCTCTTGGTTCGGCGCCTCGAGAGTCGAGCGGGCGTTGCCGGTCGCGCCGCCGTAGTAGAAGTCGAGGATTTGCTCCCACGACCAACCGTGCACCGTCGCCCAACCGAAAGCGCCGTATTGGCTGAGACCACGACCGTGTCCAAAACCCCGACCATATATGACGACGCCCCCCGGAAGCTGACCCTCGTCGGCCTTGACCTGCGCACCGGGCACGACGCCAAGCAATACGGCGAGGGCGACGACGATGGGTGCGAAGCGGCGTTTCAAAATTGGAGGTGTAGGCATGGAGATTCGAATTCTTCGCCCGCGAGAACAGTCTACCTGGCGCTAAGCGACGACTTCGGTAGGCGGCAATGTGTCGCGCTGTTGCACGACGACGCCGACCAACACGAAACCAATGCCGATCAAGTCGATGACGCTTGGCACCTGACCGAGAAACAGCAAACCGAAAATTGTCGCCGTCACGGGAAGCAGGGCGAGCAAGACCGAAAATCTTCGCACCGGAATTCGGCGCAGCGTGAATTGATCGATGCCGTAGCCGATGGCGTTCGACAAAATACCGACCAAGAAACAAGTTGCAAGAATCCACGGTGCGCTGAACGCGGGCCCGCTGGTCGGCGCGCCGAACGGGGCGATGAAAACCGCGCCGATCATCAGGCCGATGCCCAAGCCCGACACGCCTCGGTTGTATCGCGCAACTTTCGACCCGACGACGATGTACAACGCCCACATGATCGAGGCGAGGAAAACATAGACCAACCCGAGCGGTTCATTGCCCAATTCGAGACCCGAGAGAATCAGCACGCCGATCACGGCCAGCAACAGGGCGAAGCCGTTTCGCCCGGTGCGGGTGCGAATCGCCGCGACGGTGATTGGTCCGATGAATTCGATCGCCACACCCTTGCCCAAATCCAGGTGTTGAATCGCCAAATAGAAGAACAGGTTCATCGACGCGGTACAGACGCCGAACAGACCCACTGCAAAAACTTGTTCGCGCGACCATGCTCCCGAGCGGCGCAGCGTCGGCATCGAGAACGCGATCAACACGACCGCGGCGCCGATCACGCGCAACCAAGCCACGCTGGCCGGCGCCAAGTGGTCGAAAAGGCGCACGGCGATCACCGCGCCGCAATATTGCCCCGCCGCCGAAACGACGAACAGCGCCTCAGGGGGCGTGTTGTGGATTATTCGGCTGAGCGAACCCGAAGTCTTGTTGATGCTCAATCGAAAAGGTCTGGATCAGTTCGACAGATTTCTTCCCAGAGTGGTTGAAACTGCAACCAGCCCGCGGCGGGAAACCCGGTCAGGTCGCGGGTGTAACTGGCCATCTCGTGCGGAATTAGTTTTGGCGTGCCGGCGGCTTCGGCCATCAATTGCGCCTGGCATGATCGTTCCATGGTGATGAACCAGAACGCCGCCGCATCGACCGTGTCGCTGACCGTGAACAAACCATGATTCTGGTGAATCGCGGCCTTGCCCTTCGGAAACTTCGCGGCGATTTCTTGACCCGCTGAAATTTCGAACACCACCGCACCGCCTTGTTCGGTGATCACCGTGTGGTCCTCGTAGAAATAGCACGAGTCTTGCGTGATCGGGTCGAGTTTTCTGCCGAGCGACGACCAAGATTTGCCGAAGGGCGAGTGCGCATGCGCGGCCGAAACCACATCGGGTCGGGCCCGGTGAATCGCCGCGTGGATGCAAAACGCGGCGCGGTTGACGGGTTGCGACCCGTAGACGACTTCGCCGTCGTGGTTGACGAGAATCAAGTCGCTGACGCGCATGTATCTGAAACTCTTGGCGAACGGATTGACCCAGAAGTGGTCCGTGAATTCGGGGTCGCGCACCGTGATGTGCCCCGCCACGCCCTCGCCGAAACCGAGGCGACCGAAGATTCGCATCGCCCCGGCAAGTTTTTGTTTGCGATGCTGCCGTTCTTCTTCGACGGTGGCAAATTTTGGCGGCGCCATCTGGGCAACCGTCTTGGCGGTCAGTTCGACGCCATCAATGATTTTTGTCTTTTTGGTTTCGTTCTCGATAATCGCCATGGCTTCAGGCTACGACAAGGCGAGCAACGCCGCGTTGACGAGTTGTTCGGGAAGCAGGTCGAAGGTGGCGTATAGCTCGGCAATCGTGCCCGATTGACCGAATTCGTCGACCCCGACGGGCACCGTTCGCGCGCCGAAAACCGAACCCAGCCATGCCAGCGAATGGCTCGCCGAGTCTTGCACCGTCAACAGCGGTAGTTTGCGCTCCGAATCGCCCAACAATGTGCCCAGATGACCGACATCGCGTGTCGCTTCACCGTTGCGAGTCGCAAGTTGTTGGGCGTTGCGCCAACCGCGATAAATGCGATCGGGCGAGCAAATGTCGAGAACCACCGTGTTGATGCCCTCGATGACGAGCAATTTGCCGGCCGCCACCGCCTCGGGCACGACGCTGCCGGTCGCGGCGATGACCAGATCGGCGGCGCGGGGTTCGTTGGGTTCGCACAATCGATATCCACCGGCGAGAACATCGGCGCGCACGGATTCGGCGCCACGCTGCACGACGATCTGCTCGAAAATCGTCTGATCAATCGGTCGCGTCGACAGGCGCAGATACATGCTGTCGCCGTCTTTGGTGCCGAGGCGCTTCAGGCCGTCGCACAACAGCCAGTCGAGCGCGCGGGCAAAGCACGGCTCCGCATAAGTCATGCCGGGCAGTTCGAGCCCGAGCGAAGTGGTGACGGTGCTCTGGTGTGCGCCACCCTCGGGCGCCAGCGTCACGCCCGAAGGCGTGCCGACCAAGACAAATCTCGCACCGTTGTAGAGGGCGTAGATCAGCGCGTCGAGTCCGCGACAGACGAACGGATCATAGACCGTGCCGATCGGCAGCAAATGTTCGCCGTGCAGTTCGTGTCCGAGCCCGAACGCGTGCAGCGCCAAAAAAAGATTCATCTCGCTGAGCCCGAGTTCGACGTGTCGACCATGCGGACCCTCGTTCCAACGCAAGAGACGATCGTCGCCCAGATAGTTGGGTTGCTCGTCGGAACTGAACACGCCGAACTTGTTGATCCATCCGCCCAAGTTGGTGCTGACGCTGACATCGGGCGACATCGTCACAATGCGCTCGGCGATCTCCGGGTTGCGACCAAGGCCGGTCAGAAGTCGACCGAAAACTTCTTGGGTCGAAATCGGTTTTTTGCCGATCGCCAAACTCACCTCATGCGGCACGTTCAATTGCGGTCGATCGGCGATTTCCTTGTTGTTGATGTCTCCGCCCACTGCCCGACAAACCCGGTCTTCCTCGCTGTCCGTTTCGAATCGTTCCCACTCGGTCTCGAGGGTCAAACCATTGCGTTGTCGCAGGTCGTTGATCTGGTTTTCAGAAAGCAGCGCCGCATGGTTGAGCGGGTCGCCAGCAATCGGCAGCCCCCAGCCCTTCACGGTGTAGGCGAACACGACGCTCGGCTTGTCGGTGACGAGATCGCACTCACGATAGGCGTCGAGCAACTTTTCGATGTCGTGGCCACCGAGGTTTTGCACCAATGGTGCAAGATCGCCGTCAGAAACATCGTTGATGAACGCGGCGACCTCGCCCGGTGCGCCCTGCAAGAACTTTTCGCGCAAGGCCGGGCCCTGCAAGGCGAACAAACTTTGATATCTCTCGTTAGACATGTCGTCGATGTATTGGCGCAACGACTCGCCGCCCGGCATGGCGAAAGCGGCCTGAAGTTTGTGGCCGTATTTCGCCTCGATCACATGCCAGCCCGCATCGGCAAAAAAGCCGGCGAGCTTTTTGATCTTCATTCCGGGCACGACGCGATCGAGACTCTGCCGATTGGCATCCACCACCCACATCACATTTCCCAAACCCTGCAACGACGGATCGGCGATCGCCTCCCAGACGTTGCCTTCATCGAGTTCGGCGTCACCGACGAGGGCGATGAATCGGGCCGCCGGTCGGGGCGTGAAGTGGGCGTCGATATAGCGGCGCGTCATCGACGCAAACAGCGGTGCCACGGCACCCAACCCGACCGAGCCCGTCGAAAAATCGGCGACATCCGGATCCTTTGTGCGACTCGGGTAACTCTGCAGTCCGCCGAGCGTGCGAAGTTTTTTCAGGTACGACTTGTCGAGTTCGCCGGTCAGATATTTGATCGCATGAAAAATCGGCGAGGCGTGGGGCTTCACGGCGACTTTGTCGTCGCCGTTCAAATGACCGAACCACAACGAGGTCATGATGCTGACCACCGATGCGCTGCTGGCCATGTGTCCGCCGACCTTCACATTGAATTCGGCGTCGCGTCCGCCCGGTGCGGGTGGTGTTTCGCGTTCACGGTTGGCGTAATCGATCATCCGCACCGCGAGCCACAGAACCCGTTGTTGAATTCGTTCGAGAACGGCGATGTCGGCGAGGTTTTTCTGTCCGATCGCGCTCTTGCTCATCATGCAATTATGGCTTATCGTGAAAGGTCTTGACCGAGCCGCGCGCACTATCGCCCACACAAATGGCCGCTCCAGCCGCGGCTTATGCGCACGCGATACATGTGCCCGCGGGCCACGAGTTGATCGCCACCTCGGGTGTCGTGCCGACGAATCTTGACGGGTCGGTGCCAAAAGATTTGGGTGAACAGGTTCGGGTCGTCTGGCAAAACATCGCGGCGATTTTGGCCGAGGGGAACATGACCGTTGACTCGATCGTCTCGGTGACGACCTACGTCGTGAATTCTGTCGACCTGGGCGAACGACTCAAGATCGTGATGGCGGGTCGAGACAAGGCGTTGAACGGTCATTTGGCGGCGAGCACGCTCGTCACCGTGCCGGCGTTGGCCAAACCCGAGTGGCTCGTCGAAATCGCCGTGCTCGCTGCGAGGCACCCGAACTCGTAGCCTTGCCTTGGCGATTATGAGCAAGAGCAATCAACCCGCTTCCGAAAAAAAGACCGATTCGGGCATCCAGATTCAGCCGCTCTACACCGAAGAATCATTGGCGAGTTTCGACGCGAACTCGCGTCTCGGTCAACCAGGAACCGCGCCATACACGCGGGGCATCTACCCGATGATGCACCGTGACCGACTGTGGACGATGCGGCAATACGCGGGTTTCGGCACGGCCGCCGACACCAACCAGCGTTTCAAGTTTTTGTTGAACGCCGGGCAGACCGGTCTTTCGTGCGCGTTCGATCTGCCCACCCAGATGGGTTACGACAGCGATCACGAGCGGGCGGCGGGCGAGGTCGGCAAGGTCGGCGTGGCGATCGACTCGATCGAAGACATGCGCATATTGCTGGCCGATCTGCCGCTCGACAAGGTAACGACCTCGATGACGATCAACTCGACGGCGGCGATATTGCTCCTGCTCTATGAATTGGTGGCAGAAGAGCGCGGCGTCGCGGCCGAAGACATTTCGGGCACGATCCAAAACGATCTGCTGAAGGAGTACATCGCCCGAGGAACCTACATCTACCCGCCGCGCCCGTCGATGCGCATCATCACGGATATCTTCGCCTACTGCGCAAAACACATCCCGAAATGGAACACGATTTCGATCTCTGGTTATCACATTCGCGAGGCGGGCGCGACCGCCGTTCAGGAACTCGCGTTCACTCTTTCGAACGCGATCGCCTATGTGCAGGCCGCGGTCGACTCGGGTCTGAGCGTCGACGACTTTGCGCCCCGTCTGAGTTTTTTCTGGAACGGACACAACAATTTCTTTGAAGAGGTCGCCAAGTTTCGCGCCAGTCGCCGCATGTGGCACGAGATAATGACCGAGAGATTCGGCGCCAAGAATCCCGCGAGCGCGCTGATGCGATTTCATACCCAGACGGGTGGCTCGACTTTGACCGCGCAGCAACCCCAGAACAACATCGTGCGCGTGGCGGTGCAGAGCATGGCGGCGGTCTTGGGTGGCACGCAAAGTTTGCACACGAACGGATTCGACGAGGCGCTCAGCCTGCCGACCGAAGATGCGGCGCGCATCGCGTTGCGCACGCAACAAATAATCGGCTACGAAAGCGGTGTCACAGACACGCCAGATCCGTTGGCGGGTTCGTATTTTGTCGAGTCGCTGACCAATGAAGTCGAGCGTTTGGCGTGGGAATACATCGACCGCATCGAGCAAATGGGCGGCGCCGTGCAGGCGATCGAATCAGGCTTTCAAGTCGGCGAGATCGAGGAGTCGGCATACGCGTACACCAAGTCGGTCGACGACGGTTCGCGCGTCGTGGTGGGCGTGAACAAGTTCGTCGCCGACTCGGATCAAAAGTTCGTGCCGAAAGAGATCGACCCAGAAGTCGAGCGCAGCCAGGTTGCTCGGGTCAAGAAGTTTCGCGCGTCGCGAAACCAAAACGATGTCTCTGCGCACCTCGAAAAATTGCTTGCTGCCGCGAAAGCCGGCGACAATTTGTTGTATCCGATGAAAGATGCGTTGCGAGTCGGGGCGACTTTGGGCGAAGTAAGCGATGTGTTGCGCCAAGAGTTCGGTGTCTATCAGCCGGGCTGATCTTGCGCTGCTGTTGGCTTTCTAGTTTTCGCTCGTTCGCCCAGATCTATTCGGCGATGTAGTTGATTGCCACCGGGGGGCGCTTGATTTCGGGCGCGCTTCGTTGGGGGTGGCCGAGGTAGATCATCGCCGTGATGTGGGTGCCGGGGTTGAAACCCGAGAACCTGGCCACATCGTCGTTGACCCCGGTCGGGCAACTCGACCAGAAACTCGCCAATCCGAGACTTGTCGCGCCGAGCAGAATGTTTTGAATTCCCGCCGCCACGGCGTCGCGGTTTTCTCCGGTGCGCAATTGGGTGTCACCGGGTTCGCTGCCGACGATCAAGATCACCGGTGCGCGCTGATATTTGGTGCGCGCTTTTTCTACCTTGTGCGGCGGGTCGCCCTGGCGAGCCATCGCATCGGCCACGCAATTGCTGAGCCGCGCGCGGGCGTCGCCCGTGACGGCGGCGAACTTCCAGGGGAATGTGAGTTTGTGGTTCGGCGCCCACATCGCCAGTTCGCAAAGTTTTTCGACCGTGCCATCT
>VFZD01000011.1 GCA_016871295.1 Actinomycetota bacterium
GCCGCGCCAAATGCCACGGCGGCGTGAAGCTCGAGCGTGCGCGCGGTGATCTTCGGCGCCAACAAGAAATTTTCGAGTTGTTGATAGACCGCGATAAACACGATCACCACCAATGCCTTCAACGGCGAGTCCAAAAATGCGAGCAAAGTCGGCAGCAGACCCGCCAGATAAGTGCCGATCACCGGCAGGAATTGCGAAATCAAACCGACCCATACAGCCAACGCCACGGGTGCGGGCGTGCCGATGGTCTGAAAGACAATCCAATGAAAAAACGCCGAGATGGCGGCGAGCAACGCGCGTGAATAAATGTATCCGCCGGTCTTTTCGATCGCCAAATTCCACACCGCCAACACGACCTTTTGGCGCTCGGCGCTCAGCCGACCGCAGATCACGCGCCTCAGGCGGGGCCCGTCGGAGATCAGATAAAAAGCGAACAATGTGATCCCAAAAACCTGAAGCAGACCGCTCAATGCGCCGAGCGAAACGTCGAGCACCCGATCTTGCTGGCTATCAAAAAAGTTTTGCACCGATCCGTCGGGGTCGCCGATCGTGTCTATCCACTGCTGGGCGTCGATGTTGGTGCCAAATGTGTCGTTCAAAAAACTGACCGTGTCACCGACATATTGATCACGATTGTCCAACAAGTCGCGGGCCTGGGTCGCAACGAGGGTACCGATTGCCGCACTGAACGAGATGATCGCCAAATAGACCGCCAACAACATCGCTACGGTCGCCGAACCGCGCGACCAGCCGCGAGCCGCCAACCGATTGACGACGGGCTCGATGGCCAAGGCAAAAAACAACGAAATCAACAACAGAACCAGGAAGTTCGAGAGTTGATGGAACATCTCGCGGGCCACCAGGGCGGCCAAAAACCCCAACCAGAACAACAGGATCGCCCGTGGCACCCATCTGGGCATTTTCTCCTGGGAGCTCAAGTCACCTGAATCGACATGACTCATGTCATCCATCGTACTTCTCTGTTGTGTAGACAAATGTCCACCCGAGATGCCACGATATAACGACCGTTTATGAAACTCCCCGATAAAAAAATCGCGATCGCCCGCGCTCGCGAAAAATTTGCGACCAACTTGCGCGCACGCGTTGTCGGCCCGAACGCTAACCAACGAACTTACGAGATCATGGACGCACCGGGTGAAAGATGGTTCGCCGAAGATCGCCCGATTCGCCTGGTGCACGGCGATGCGTCGATGTTCATCGGCGGACTGAGGGCGTTGTTGTTGCAGTCGCTGCATCCGTTGGCGATGGCGGGCGTCGCGAATTATTCGGATTATCGAAAAGATCCGTGGGGTCGTCTGCAACGAACCGCCGATTTTTTGGCGGCGACGAGTTTTGGTCCGGCAGATGAAGCGCAGAAAATAGTCGACCGAGTCAAGGCGGTGCATCTGAAGGTCAACGGTGTGGCCAGCGACGGCAGAGAATATTCGGCGACTGATCCGCACCTTTTGAAATGGGTGCACGTCGCCGAGATCGACTCGTTCTTGTGGACCTACCAAAAGTTCAGCACGGCACCGCTGGACCAGGCGGGTCGCGACGGCTATGTGAAAGATGCGGCGTTCGTGGCGCGCCTAGTGGGCGTTGTTGACCCGCCAGAAACCGAAGCCGAGATGCGGGCGATCATCCAGAGTTATCGACCCGAACTAAGGGGCACGCGCGAGTCGCGCGACGCGACGAAATATCTTCTGTTCAAGCCGCCGTTGCCCGGTGCGGCGAAGATCGCCTATTGGTTGCTGGTGTTGGCGACGATTGCGACGCTGCCGATATGGGCTCGGATTCCGTTGCGGGTACCCTATCTGCCGATTGTTGAGCGCGTGATCTTGCGTCCGCTCGGCTACATGATGACCGCGGCGATCAGATGGGTGACGAGCACCCCCGTCGACAAACTAAGTGACTCTTGAGGTCGATTCGACGACTTCCAAATGTTTTTTCGATGCGACGAGATCGCGGATTCTTTCGAAACCATCGAACACCTCGACATAACTCGTGGCCAACGGTGAGATCGCGAGCCTGATGCAATCGGGTTGGCGGTAATCGCCGATCACGTCGGCGAACAAGCGCATCGCCTCGGAAATCTTCTGCGCATGGGGATGTCGCACCGAGATATGTCCGCCGCGACGCGACTTGTCGCGCGACGTGACGACTGAAAACCCGAGCGGGGCGAGCCATGCATCGTGCAGTTCGATCATCAAATCGGTGCCGATCGCGGCCTTCTCGGCGATGGCCGCAAGACCGGCGCGTTCGATCATCGACAGCGCCGTCTCGACACATCGCATACCGATGATGCTCGGGCTGGCGATTTGAAATCCTCGCATGCCGTCGGCGCGCTCAAAGCCCTGGCCCATCTGAAACTGGTCGCGTTGGGCGAACCAACCTTGAATCGGAACCCGAAGTTCGGCCTGCAGCCTCTTGCCGACAAAGAGCCACGCGGGTGAACCGGGCCCCGAGTTGCAATATTTGTAGGTGCAACCCACCGCGAGATCGATCTTGTCGCGATCGAACTGCATCGGCACCACGCCCACCGCATGGCTCGCGTCCCAAACGAACAACGCGCCAGCGTCGCGCGCGATCTGGGTCAGCTTCGCCAAATCATGCAGAGCACCCGATCGATATTGAATCACCGAGAGCGTCACCAACGCGACGTCGTCGTTCAAGACCTTTGACAACGCCTCGGGAGAAACGAATTCTTCGCCCGAGTCGTCATCGATCAAGACGAGATTCAATCCGCGCTGTTTGCAAATTCCCTCGAGGACGTATCTGTCGGTCGGAAAGTTGGCCGTATCGCTGATCACCGTCTTGCGACCTGGTCGGGCGTCGATCGCGGCGCAACACAGTTCATAAAAATTGACGCTCGTCGTATCGACACAAAGCGTCTGGCCCGCCTCGGCACCGAGCGTCGCACGCCCGAGCAGATCACCCACGGTTTGCGCCTCGTCGATCCAGTCAGACCACCCGGTGACCAATTTGCTGCCCCATTCACCGCGCAAAAACTCGGTCACGACAGCCAATGTCGCCTTGGGCATTCGCCCGAGCGAGTTGCCGTCCAAATAACTCAGACCGTCGTCGACAATGAAGAACTCGTCGCGAAATTTCGCCAGCGGGTCTTTGGCGTCGAGTTGTTCGGCAAAAGTTCGCGAAGTCTTGTCGATTGGCATACGCTCACCGTATATGAATTCGGACAAAAAGACGAAAAAGTTCGAATCAGCCGTCACCTACTCGTCATATCTGCAGATCGATCAACTATTGAAACTTCAGGCACCCCGTTCGGACGGCCCCGAACACGACGAGATGCTGTTCATAATCGTGCACCAGACCTACGAACTTTGGTTCAAATGCGTGCTCCATGAATTGCACCGCGCCCAAGTTTTGCTCGAGCGCGGAGACACGCACGAGTCGTTGCCCGTGCTGGGACGCGTGCGGACCATTCTCAAAGTCTTGGTGAGCCAGGTCGACATTCTCGAAACTATGACGCCATTGCAGTTCAACTCCTTTCGCGACCGGCTCGAAAAAGCGAGCGGATTCCAATCGGTGCAGTTCCGCGAACTCGAGGCGGTGTTGGGTCGCCGCGACGAGTCGATGGTCGCCCATCTCGAACCAGGGGGCGAGTCGTATCATCGGGTGCGCGAGGCGATGAATCGCCCTGCCCTGTTTGACTCGGTGATCAAATATCTGCTCAAACGAAGCCACAAGATTTCGCCGGAAATCTCGCAGAGAAATTTCGCCGAACAATATTCGCCAAACGAGCAGGTGCAGAAAACTTTGGTCGATGTCTATCGAAGCGATCCCGAGGCGTCGATGTTGCTCGAAAAACTGGTGGATATCGACGAGGGCCTGCAAGAGTGGCGGTATCGACACGTAAAAATGGTCGAAAGAACCATCGGCATGAAACACGGCACGGGTGGTTCGAGCGGTGCGGTGTATTTGGCCACGACATTGTTCAGGCCCGTCTTTCCAGATCTGTGGGCGGTGCGCTCACAGTTCTGACGCTTGGTTGGAACTCGAACCAAATCACTAGCGTGGTTCGGTGATGGGTACCGTGCGTCGTCATGCGTTCGTCGAGTGCGATGCCGATACCGTCTGGAAATTCGTGGGTGCGCCCGAGCGCCTCGCCGAGTGGTTCCCCGTGACGAACTGCAAGGTCGAAGGCGACAAGAGATTCGTCACGCTCGCCGCCGGCATCGTGTTCGAAGAGGACATCATCACCCTCGACCACGATTTGCGTCGCTTTCAGTACAAGATCGTCAACAACTCGCTGATCAAATTTCACCTGGCGACCGTCGACGTGATCGAAGATGGTCCGACCCGATGTATCGTCGTCTATTCGACCGACATGGATCCCGAAGTGCTGGCTCTGCCGATCGCCGGTGCGGCCAGCGTCGGACTGAAAAAAGTGAAGGAAATCTTCGACCGAAAGACCAAGCACTGATGGGTCGCAAGATTCTTTTCATCACCACCGACCAACAGCGCTACGACGCCCTGGGTTGCAACGGCGGTTCGGTCGCGCGCACCCCGAACATCGACGCGCTCAGCCAGAACGGCATCACCTACGATCGGGCGCATCCGCAAAACGTGGTCTGCATGCCGTCGCGCAGCACGATGATCACGGGCCAACATGTCAGCACGCACGGCGTGTGGATGAACGGCGTGCCGTTGCCCGAGGACGCGCCGAGCATCGCCAGCGATCTGCGACAGGCGGGCTATGCGACCGCGCTGATCGGCAAGGCGCATTTCGAACCGTTGTTGGATCCTTTTCTGCGATTCACCGAAAACCGAATCGGCAACCAACGCAAGACCGTCGACGACCCGAATCACCCCCATCGCGGGTTCGACCACATGGAGTTGTCGACCCACGGCGCGGTCGGCCAACTTCATTATTCGCAATGGGTGCGCGACAATCACCCCGAAGTTGCGGGTGGCTACTACAGCGTTCTCGATCAAGAGTTGCAGGTCAACGCCCAGGGTGGTGGCGACACGAACGCCCCGCAAGTAAAACTGAACCCGATTCCCACCGAGTGGTATCACACGCAGTGGGTCGCCGACCGAACGATCAAGTGGCTTGAGTCGCTTCCTGCCGACAAAGACTGGTTTTGTTGGATGAGCTTTCCCGATCCGCACCACCCGTGGGACCCTCCGGCCTCCGAGTTGCACAGGGTGCCTTGGCGCGATCTCGATTTGCCCACGGGTTATGTCGAGGACAGACAAAAACGGGAGAAGATCCTCGACGACAAATTGCGTCACTGGCGCGGTTGGTATGACGGAACATTCATCTCGAACTACGAGGCGCCGGCGCGGTGGGTGCCCGCCACATTGACCGCCGACCAGGTGCGCGAGGTGAACGCGTTCACGCATGTTGAAAACGAGTTGATCGACGATGCGATCGGTGATGTCTTGCGAGCGATCAACGCCCGCGGCTGGGAAACCGACGTAGACGTCGTGTACACGACCGATCACGGCGAATTTCAGGGAGACTTCGGCCTTCTGTTCAAGGGTCCCTACCACGTCGACTCGTTGATGCGGCTGCCCCTGATTTGGCGACCGGCCCCGAGCGCGCAAGTAAAACCAGCCCGTGTCGCCGCACCTGTCGGGCATGTTTCGTTGGCCTCGACCTTCGCCCACATCGCCGGAATCGATCAACCCGCATACACGCAGGCACCGCGACTGCCGCTCGACGATACCGATGCGGATCAGCTCGGTCACGAGCGCGTGCTCACCGAATGGGACAGCGTGCTCTTCGGCAAGATTGTCCATCTGCGCACGATTTGTCGCGACAACTGGGTCTGCACCGCCGCGCTCCACGGAACGATGAACAATTTCGGTGAGGGTGAACTTTACGATTTGAGCAACGATCCGTTGCAACACATAAATCGATTCGACGACGGGTCGGTTCGGGCGCAGCGCGACGATCTGCTGAACGACCTTTGGGACAACTTGCCCGACCAGGTCTTGCCGCTGCGAAATATGGATGCACCGGTCTGACAACTTCAAATGCGATGAAGATCGGTTTTGTCGGCCTGGGCAACATGGGTCTGCCGATGTGCAAGCGCCTCGTCGCCGCCAAATATCGGGTGAAGGTTTTCGACCTCAAGCCTGAGAGCGTCATCGCGGCCCAAAATTGCGGCGCGATCGCCGCCCGTTCGGCGGCTGAAGCCGCGTCGGAGGTCGACCTCTTTCTCACATCTCTGCCGCGTCCAGAGCATGTTCGTGAGGTGATGATCGATTCGCAAGCGCTGGCGCAACTTGGTGCGAACTCGATCTGGGTCGATTTGACGACGAACCAACAGGAATTGCTCGTCGACTTGGCGGCCAAGGCCCCAACGGGCGTGAAAGTGCTCGACTCACCCGTCACCGGCGCCGTCGACGGGGCGCGAAACGGCAGGCTCACCCTGTTCGTCGGCGGCGATGCTGAAACTGTCGCCAAGGTAAAACCGATCCTCGAAAATCTGGGCAAAGTGATCCATTGCGGGGGGCTCGGCACGGGCAATGTCGTGAAACTCGTGACCAACCAACTCTGGTTCGTCGCCGCCGCCGCGATCGGCGAGGGTTTTGCGACCGGTATTTCAAATGGCGTCGAACTCGGCACGCTTTGGCAGGCGATCAAGGAAAGCGTCGGCGACAGTTTCGTCGCACGTCACGACGCACCGTCGATCTTCGCGGGTCACTACGACCCGTCGTTCTCATTGGATCTGTGCCTCAAAGATCTCGGGTTGATCACCGAACTTGGACGTCAGGTGAACGCCGACCTGCCGATGACCCGCGCTGCCGTCGAGGCCTTCACCATGGCTCGAGATCGATACGGAAAAGACGCCGCCGAACTGCATGTGGCCAAGCGCATCGAGGACGATGCGAACATCTCGATGCGACTCGACGGTGACTGGACACCGCCATGGCAGGCTTAGGCTGAGCCACGAGATGACTAATCGATACCGCATCGACGAGCTGGTCGACTTCGAGGTTTACCCGCTCGACGAACCGCAAAGCCCGAAATACAAGTCGGCGGTGATCGATGCCCGGGCGCAACTCGGCAACGACGGTTGCGCCGTGATGAAAAACCTGCTCCGACCCGCGGCGGTCAAAACGATCAGCGAAGAGATCGTCCAAAGAAAATCAAGCACTCATTTTTCGACCTCGAGCATGAACCCGTATTTTCACTCGACGAAGAACCCCGAGTTTCCCGACCACCATCCCGTCAACACTTTCATCGAACGATCCAGCGGTTTCATTCCGGGCGACTCGTGGGATTCTTCGCTGGCCATCGACGCGCTGTTTCGCAGCGAACACCTGACGGGTTTCATTCGCGACGCCCTCGAAACGAACGCCGTGCATTGTTATGCCGACCCGCTCGCTGGTCTGACCGCCAATATTTTGGAGCCGGGGCAGCAATTCGCCTGGCATTTCGACACGAACGAATTCGCCGTCACGGCGATGATCGACGAGGCCGACCAGGGTGGTCTCTTCCAGTATGTTCCGATGATTCGCAACCCCGACGACGAGTGCTTCGACAAGATTCAAAAAGTTCTGGACGGAGACATGAGCGAGGTCAAGACACTCGAGCTTCACGCGGGTGACCTGCAGATTTTTCGTGGTCGACACTCTTTGCATCGCGTGACCAGGGTTCCAAGAACTTCACGCCCGCGACACGCGGCGATCTTCGCCTACACCGCCGAACCGGGGGTGATCGGTCGGGTCGAACGAACCCGACAGCTGTTCGGTCGGGTGTTGCCCGCGCACGAGGAAGCCGAAAGGCTCAGGGTCCGCAGCGATCAGTTGATCGACTAGACGGCGGGCACCTGCTGGGTGATGCAGTGAATTCCGCCCCCACCGTGGGCCAGAATTTGCCCGATGCGCAGACCGACGATGTCGCGGCCAGGAATGAACTCGCCCAGCAGTGCCAACATTTCTTCGTCGGCTTCATGGCCGCACACGGGCACGATCACGGCGTTGTTGCAAACATAGAAATTCAAATACGGCACGGCAGCCCGAATCGAGTCGGTCTCGACGAACGGCAACACCGGTATCTCGTGCACGGTTAGTCCGGCGTTTTTCGCCACAGAGATGTTGGTCGCACAACGCAAATGATCTTCTTCGTTCGTGTCGTTGCACCCCTGCATGATCACTTCGTTCGGTCCGACGAAGGCGGCGACATTGTCGACATGGCCGTCTGTGTCGTCGTCCAGCGCCAGACCGTGGGGCAACCAGACGACCCGTGTTTGCCCCAGTTCCCGACAGAGCATCTCTGAAATCTGCTCGCGCGACATCGACGGGTTTCGGTTCGGATGCAACAGGCACTGCTCGGTGGTGATCAACGTGCCCGCACCATCGACATTGATCGAGCCGCCTTCGAGCACCATTTCGACAGACCGAGTCTTATGACCGGCATGCCTCGCCCAACGCGATGCAATCGTCGCATCTTTGTCGAAAGGCAAAAACTTTTCGCCCCAACCGTTGAATATCCAGCATGTTGCGATCAACTCTTGCTTTTCGATCACATAGTTGGGCCCCGAATCACGAAACCACGCGTCGTCGATTTCAAGGGCGACGATGTCGACGCCCGCCGAACATGCAGTTCGCGCGGCTGATTCGTCGCGTGGATTGGCGATCATCGTCACCGGCTCGTACCCCGAGATCGTGTTGGCCAGTGCCGCATGGGCGGTTTGGGCCTCGGCCAACCGCATTCCGTAAATCTCGGGGCGGGCCGGCCAACAAATTACTGTGCGCTCATGCCGAGAGAATTCGGCGGGCATGCTCACGTGTCGGAACCATCCAAATTCAACAGTGGTTTGTACAACTCGGGGCGACGATCTCGGAACAAGCCCCAAAAATTGCGCGCAAGTTTCTGGGCTTCCAAATCGAAAGACGCGACGAGCACGGCCTCGTCGGTTCGGTTTGCTTCGGCAACCTTTGCACCCGTCGCATCGCAGATGAACGAGCAACCGTAGAAGGTGATCTCGGTGTTTCTGCCGACTTCCCGACCGACACGGTTGGCTGCGATTACCGGCGTCAAGTTGCTCGCCGCGTGACCCTGCATCGCTCGTTGCCAGTGCCCCGACGAATCGAGTTCGGCGTTTGACGGTTCGCTCCCGATCGCCGTGGGATAGAGAAGAAGTTCGGCGCCTCGCAACGCCATCACCCTTGCCGCCTCGGGAAACCACTGATCCCAACAAATGCCGACGCCGATTTTCGCGTACTTCGTCTGCCAAACTTTGAAGCCCGTGTCTCCGGGACTGAAATAAAACTTCTCGTTGTAACCCGGCCCGTCGGGAATATGGCTCTTGCGATAGGTTCCCAAAACCGCGCCGTCGGCGTCAAGGATCGCCACCGCGTTGAACAATGCGTTGTTTGCGCGTTCATAGACGCTGATCGGCAACACGACTTCGAGTTCTTCGGCCACTTTGGCAAAATACGCCACCGTCGGGTGAGACGACATCTCGCTCGCCCGTTTCAGGTCGTCTGTGGTCTGATCTTTGCAGAAGTAGTGACCCTCGAAAAGTTCGGGGATCAAAACAATTTGCGCGCCTTTTTTCGCGGCGTCGCGCACGAGTCGCTCGGCGGTTGCGACGTTGGTCGCCACTTCGGTCGACATCGCCATCTGCAACGCGGCGACTTTCAGCGTCGACATTTGTTCACTTTCCGAGATGGGCTTGAATCGCCGCGAGTATTTCGGCCGCGTCGGGGGCGACCGTGGGGTTGAATCGGGCGACCACTTGTCCGCCTCGATCTACGAGAAACTTCTCGAAATTCCAGCGGATATCCCCCGAGTGACCCTCGGCATCGGCGATTTTTGTCAAGTCTTGATAAAGCTGATGGCGACCGGCGCCGTTCACATCGACTTTTTCGGACATCGGAAAGGTCACGCCATAGTTGGTCGAGCAAAAAGTTTGGATCTCGCTCGGCGAGCCGGGCTCTTGTGCGCCGAATTGATTGCACGGCACGCCGACGACGCTGAAATCTTTGCCCGAATATTTCTTGTGCAGCGCCTCCAACGCCGTGTACTGGGGTGTCAATCCGCACTTGGACGCCACATTGACCACGAGCGTGACCTTGCCCCGCAACGAACCCAACAGATCCGGGGTGCCAGCGAGACTGGCGATCTTCGCGTCATAAATCGTCATCTTGTGTTTTCCTGACTCTCGATTGAACCCGTTTGGCAAGACTACTCAAATACCCGCTGCGCAACACCTTTCGGTGGATGAAAGCGCGCATGCCCGAAAAAACTCGGCCACGAACTTCGCGATATCAACGAACGGTCGTCAAAAACAAATTTCGACCCGGTGAGTGGATCGCACCGTCACCGATCTGGATGTTTTTTCGCGCGACGACGCCGAATCACAAAACTTGATAGCACCCGTAGCCTTTAACCATGGTTGTCGGCTCTTCAAATGCATATGACGTGGCGAAACTCGCGGCCGAAGCGATCGTCAAAAAGTTCGATGGTCAGCACGATGTGCTGGCAGTTCTCGGGTCGGGTTGGGCGCACGCCGCAGCGGTGCTCGACGCCGTAGACGAGATCTCGGTGACCGAGATTCAAGGCTTCATCAAGCCCTCGGCGATCGGCCACGGCGGCACCCTGAAGAGCGTGCGGGTCGGTGGTTCGCGCGTCTTGCTGCTGACCGGTCGAACACATCTATATGAAGGACACGGGGTCGATGCCGTGGTTCACGCGGTGCGCACGGCGGCGTTCGCCGGTTGCAAGACGGTCGTGTTGACAAACGCCGCGGGTTGTCTGCGAACCGATTGGGGTGTCGGGGCAACCGCTTTGATCACCGACCACATCAACTTGACGGGCTTCTCGCCACTCACCGGTGCCGACGCCCCGGCACCGTTGCACGGGCGGTTCGTCGATCTGACGGATGCCTACAGCGCGCGCCTGCGCGACATCGCAAAAAAGGTTGAACCGACATTGCACGAGGGCGTCTACATGGGTTTTCATGGCCCGCACTTTGAAACGCCCGCCGAGATTCGCGCCGCTCGGGTGTGGGGCGCCGACCTCGTCGGAATGTCGACGGTGATGGAAACAATCGCCGCACGCCACATGGGCATGGAAGTTTTGGCGCTCTCCTTGGCGACGAACCTGGCGGCCGGCATCTCGGGCGAAAAACTTTCGGGTGACAAAGTCTTGGCGATCGGCAAAGCCGCGGCAGGTCGCGTTGGTCCGCTCTTGGCCGAGATTCTCAAACAAATCGACAAAGAATCGAAGCACAACTGACCATGGCGACGACCAGCGCAGACCGCATCGCGATAGTCAACGCGCAAATCGTGACGGTCGACAAGACGGCGACCGTGATCGACAACGGCACGATCGTCGTCAAGCACGACGGCTCGATCGGCAAAATCGGTGCGGGTCGCATCGACCACGACGCCACCGAGGTTGTCGACGCGGGTGGTGCGATCGTGATGCCAGGCTTGATCAACGCCCACACCCACCTCGGCATGACGCTGTTTCGCGGGTTGGGCGACGACATGAGCCTCGAGGCGTTTCTCGCCCGACTGATGCCGGCCGAAATTCGCGTGCTCGACTATGACGCCGTGCATAGCGGCACCGAACTGGCGGCGCTCGAATCGCTGCTCGGCGGCATCACGACTTCTCTCGATATGTATTACATGCCCGACGCCGCGCTCAAAGTCGCCGAGTCGAGCCGCATGCGACTGCAGACCGGCACGACCTTTCTCGAATCCGACGGTCCCGAACCGATGAAGTGGCCAGACCGTCTCGCGTGGGTGAGCAAGTGGCTCGAACAACCGCGGGACAACATGGGCTCGACGGGTTGGGTCGCGCCGCACAGCACCTATCTGCTCGGCGAGGATCATCTGCGCGTGATCGCCGAATTGGCGGCGAGATACGAGGCGCGGGTTCACGTGCACGCCGCCGAGACGGTCGGCGAAATGAAACTTGTCGCCGATCGCCATGGCGGTCGCACGCCGATACAGGTCTTGCGCGACACGGGTCTTTTGGGCCGGGCGGTCTTGGCGCACGGCGTGCATCTCACCGACGACGACATCAAATTGATCGCCGACGCCTCGGCCAGCGTCGTCCATTGTCCCGCGTCGAATTTCAAATTGGCCAGCGGAATCGCGCGTTTGATCGACCTGCAAGAGGCGGGGGTGAATATCGCGCTCGGCACCGATGGTCCGGCTTCGGGCAATGACATCGATCTGTGGATTGCCATTCGTCTCGCGGGATACATGCAAAAGACGATGGCTGCGAATCCCGAGGTCCTGCCGGCACGCGACCTGGTGCGCATGGCGACGATCAACGGAGCCAAAGCGTTGCAACTCGACCACGTGATCGGTTCGCTCGAAGTCGGCAAGCGTGCCGATCTGATAATGCTCGACCCCGACTCGCCGTCGCTGACACCGAACTTCGACCCGCATACGACGATCGCCACTTCGGTCACGCGCGCCGATGTCGTGAATGTGATGATCGACGGCGAGTTCGTCGTGCGCGACCGCGAGTGTTTGACGATCGACAAACAACAAGTAGTCCGTAAAGTCGCGGCTCTCGGCAAGCGAGTTTTGGCCAGCGTCGACGGCGACTGATTCGAGCACCCCACTATCGTTGGGCTATGGCCGACGACACGCAAAAAACCCGGGCTCCGAGAATTGATTGGGATTTGTTGCGCACCAAGGCGCTCGAAGTCGCCAATCATGCCTACGCGCCGTATTCAAAGTTCAGGGTTGGTGCCGCCGCACTCGTCGACGACGGTCGAATAGTCACCGGTTGCAACGTCGAAAATGCGTCATATGGTCTCACGCTTTGCGCCGAATGCGGCATCGTCAGCGAACTTGCACGCTCTGGTGGCGGCCGACTCGTGGCGATATGCACCGTCGGCAACGACCAACCCGTCACGCCGTGCGGAAGATGTCGACAACTTCTCTGGGAGCATGGCGGGGCGAGTTTGTTGCTCGAGGTGAACGGTGAACCAAAACGAATGTCCGAGATGTTGCCGGCGGCTTTTCCCGAAGAGTCGGTTTTCGTGAACCCCGAGGGTGGTTCGTCGAGTTGAAAACTCGGCAAGGTTTGACCGACGAGCAGGTTCGGTTCTTCGATCTCAACGGATACCTGGTGCTGCCCGACTTCGTCGAGCCGGGCGCATGTCTGGAGTTGCGGAAGCAAGCGATGATCTTGGCCGAGAAGTTCTGCCCTTCGCCGCAAGAAGCGACGGTCTTCACCGCCGACGGCACCGCGGTACATGCTTCCGACGATTACTTTCTTTCCAGCGGCGACAAGATCAGATGCTTCTTCGAAAAAGACGCGTTCGACGAACGCGGTGAATTGCGCCAAGACGCCCATCTTTGCCTGAACAAACTCGGGCATGCGATGCACGATTTGGACCCGATCTTCAGCGAGTTCAGCCATTCACGCCGTCTGGCGGCGGTGGCGAAAAGTGTCGGCTTCAAAGACGAGCGGCTTTTGCAGTCGATGTACATCTTCAAGCAACCTCGAATCGGTGGCGAGGTGACCTGTCATGTCGACCACACTTATCTATGGACCGAACCACAGTCGGTGGTGGGCTTTTGGTTCGCCATCGATGATGCGACGATCGAAAATGGTTGCCTGTGGGTGCTCCCCGGCGGGCACAAAATTCCGGTGAAAACCCGCAATCGTCTGACCAACGACGGCCGATCAACCTACGACGAGGTAATCGACCCGACCCCGTATCCGACCGAAGGGCTGGTGCCGCTCGAGGCCAAACGCGGAACACTCGTGCTGTTGCACGGCACGATGCCGCACCGATCGGGCGCGAACAAGAGCGACAAGCCGCGACACGCGTACACGATTCATGCGATCGACGGCACCGCGAATTATCCCGAGGACAACTGGTTGCAGCGAAAATCGCTGCCGATGAGCGGTTTCCTCAACTAGCGATCAAAGAGCGAGTATCGCCTGCGTCGCCGAGGTGCCCAATCTGTTTGCGCCGGCGGCGATCATTTCAAGCGCCGTTTCGCGGGTACGAATACCGCCGCTGGCCTTGACGCCGATGTTCGGGCCCACGGTTTTGCGCATCAATTCGACCGCATGCACGCTCGCACCACCCGACTTGTGAAAACCGGTCGAAGTTTTCACGAAGTCTGCCCCGCTGTCGACGACCACTTTGCATGTCATCACGATCTGCTCGTCCGACAACGCCGCCGACTCGATGATCACCTTCAGTTTTGTCGAACTCGAAAGACTCTGGCGCACGGTTCTCACCTCGTCACCCAGACTCAGCCAGTTTGCGTCGAAAACAAGGCCGAGATTTACGACCATGTCGATTTCGGTGGCGCCGTTCTGCTCGGCGGTGGCGGCTTCGACCGCTTTCACCGACCCGACATGTGCCCCCGATGGAAAACCGACGACGCACGCGAGCGCGATCTGGTCTGACAGGGATCCCGCGGGCAACGGAAGACGGGAAGGCGACACGCAAACGGCGGCGACACCGAATTTGTTGGCGTCCATGCACAGGTTGGCGATCTCCTGGCTGGTCGCCTCTGGCGTCAGCAAGGTGTGATCGATGTACTTCGCGAGTTCGAGCCCCGTCATCGTGACATCACCTTAATTCATCGCGACACTTTTTCGACTGCGGTCGCCGCGAGGTAGCGTTTCGCCCAGAGATGGCTACATTGCGTTTCAATTACGGCACGATGGGTTCGGGGAAGAGCACGCTTGCCCTGCAGATCAATCACAACCTGACCAGCCGCGGTCTGGCCGGTTTGTTGCTGACCAAGTTGGATCGCGACGGTGGGCAGGTCACGAGTCGACTGGGTGTTTCGAATCCCGCCATCGAAATGGAGCCAGGCCTGAATCTCTACGAGTTGGCGTTGTCACGAATGCCGCTGCAGTTCATTGTTTGTGACGAGGCCCAATTCTGTTCGATCGAGCAATGCGATCAATTGGCCCTGATCGTCGACGAACTTCATGTGGATGTCTATGCCTTCGGGCTGATCACCGACTTCAGAGGATTGCTGTTCGAGGGCACCCGACGCCTGCTCGAAATCGCCGACCAACGAATCGAAATGCAGGTCGAGGCGCGATGTTGGTGCGGCGCCCGAGCGACGAACAACGCCCGATTGGTGAACGACAAGGTCGTGCTCGAGGGTGAAACGGTGATGGTCGGCGACACCGACAAGAACACCGTCTCCCCGTTGTTCGGCGACGTCGTGCGCTACGAGTTGCTGTGCCGCAACCACTATCGCAAGCGACAGATTTCGAACTGATCAACGCTGACGCGTCCGGCGTCACCTGAACTTGTTGTACGACCGCACCACTTCGACGGCCGAGGATCTCGGCGTTATCGCGAACTTGGCGACGAACTCGTTTAGCAGCGCCAAGTCTTCGATCGTGTCGATATCGAGCTTCACCTCGGGATACGCCAACTCTGCCGGTGCCTGGACCGCATTTATCGCGAAGTCTTTCGGGTTGTCCCAGATGTAACTGGTGACATGCTCGCGGTGCGATCGCTGGTATGCCAGACCTGAAATTTTTTCGAGCAAACCGGTCGAAAGTATTTCGGCGCCCAGCCCGTCGACATACCTGTTGTTCAGCCGTTGTTGGTGGTTGCACGAATAATCGAACTGTCCTGAAACATGCGAATCGACCAGACGATCGAGTTCCTCGCCGGCGACGAACGGATTGTCGGCACAGACCCGCACGACCAGATCTGCCTTTGCTGCATGAGACGCTTTGACGAAGCGATCCAAGACGTCTGTTTCGCTGCCACGAAACACCGTCGTGCCCAGAGAACGGGCCAGTTCGACAATCGCATCGTCTTGCGCGCTCGTCGAGGTGGCCAGAACCACCTCATCGACTCGCTTGGCAGTCGAGACCCGGGTCAACACCCAGGTCAAAAGGTTCGCGCTGCCCAGATTTTCGAGCATCTTGCCCGGAAACCGGGCCGACCCGATGCGCGCCTGAACGACGGCGACGACGCGAGTCATGGCTTGGTGATGTCGTCCCAGGTGAGAATGTGATCTTCGGGCAGATCGCGGCAGAATTTTTGGCCGATCACCTGATCCCAATCCATCGGACTGATGCCGGTGCCGGGTCGTTTGGCGACGAGGTCTTGCTCGGTGATTTTCTGGTCGGCCTTGACGTCTCTGGTCAAGACGATGCTCCGTCTGGCGTTCAAACGAGAAATCTCCTCGGTCTCGATCGGTGCTTTCGACCGAGTCGGGCCCACGAGTTCGTGCACCTTTTTGATGTTCGACTGGAACCGCGCCAGATCTTTTTCATCCATCGCGTGGTAGTGATCGTTGCCGGGCAGCGTTTTGTCGAGGGTGAAATGCTTTTCGAGCACCACTGCACCAAGCAGGTGGGCCGCGACGAGGCTCGTCATCGACTCGGTCGGCAGGGTGTGGTCTGAATAGCCGAGCAACACTTCTGGATATCTGGCGCGCAAGTCTTCGAGCATGCCCAAATGGGCGTTCTCGTTGCGGGTCGGGTAGTTGAGAATGCAATGCATCAGACAGATTTCTCTCGCCCCGGCCGAGCGCAATATCTGCAGGGCGGCGTCGATTTCTTGCACGTTCGACGCTCCGGTCGACAGAATCACTGGTTTGCCCGTCATCGCAACTTTTTTCAACAGTGGCGGGTTGGTGATGTCGGCCGAGGCAATCTTGAAAAATCGCACCAGCGGATCGAGCATCTCGACCGCGCCCAAGTCGAACGGGGTCGAGACGAATTCGATGCCGCAGGCGGCGCAGTGTTTCGCGAGTTCCACGTATTCGGCCCGACCGAACGAGTCGTATTTGGTGAACAGTTCGTACTGGCTCGTCGTCGGTTCTTTGGTCGTGTCCCAGTATGAGGGCGAAAACTTCGAGGCGATCAAACCCGCCTTGTAGGTCTGAAACTTCGCCGCGTCGGCACCGCCCCGCTTGGCCGACTCGATCAACAATTTGGCGTTCTTCAGGCTGCCCTCGTGGTTGACGCCAATTTCGGCGATGACATATGGCGGGTCGGTCTCGCCGACGATCCGGTCGCCCAGTTTCATTTTTATCGTCACTTGGTCGACCCGTCACCGTGCTTTTGGATCAGACGCTGACGATGGTGCTCCATCGCCGCGATGTCGTTCGTCAAGTTGGTCTCGTGTCGTCGATACCGATAGAGCGGCAACTCGAGACGATGAACCCGATGTTTCTTGATGAACCTGAGCCGCAGGTCGGTTTCTTCGTGAAGCAAGAAGGTCTCGTCGTAGAGCCCGATATCGATCAACTGCTCGGTTCTGAACATGACGCCGCAGGCGATCGGGTCGATCAGGCAATTCTTCCGACCCAAAACTTCTTCTTGATCGTCGACCAGAAGATAATCACAGGCGACGGCGTCCATGTATTTGTTTTCGCGCAAAAATTCGTGCAACAGGTGCAAAAACTGCGAGTTGACATAATCGTCGGCGTCGACCCGAACGACGAACGGCGTGCGGGCACGACGAATCGCCTTGTTCAACGAGGCGGGCAACCCGATGTTTTTTTCATTTTCGATCAACACGATTTCATCGGTGAATTCGCCCAGTACGGCACTGCTTCGATCGGTGCTTCCGTCGTTGATCACCACGATTTCAAACTTGTCGCGGTCGATCGTCTGGGCGATGAGCGAACGCAGACATCGCGAGATGTATCGCTCTTGGTTATAGGCCGCAACGATCACCGAAATCACCGGTTGTGTCATGACTACCGAACCAGAACTTTCTTCAGCGCCTTGTGCAGACGGGCGGGCACTGTCTCGTCCATCTTGACGACGACGGGCAACGACACCGCCTTGTCGAGTCGCTTGCGCGAGTCCTGAAACTGGTTGCCCAGGTCGCCGCCATGACGAGCGACGAGCTCGGGCATGTGGGTCCAGGTACCGGCGAAATGCCAGGTCACGGCCTCGGGCAAAATCTTGGTCGACAAGCCCTCGGCGACGAGCGCTTCACGGCACTTTTTCGCCGTCGAACCGTCTTCGACGCTGAACACCAACGCGTCGGCCGTCTCGTAAGAGCCGGCCGGCACTTCTCGTGGCGTGAGGCCCGGCAGATCTTTGATCGCCGCCCACATCGAATCGCGATTCTTGCGCTGTGCAGCAACAACCGATGAAAGTTTCTTGAGTTGGGCCAAACCCACCGCGCCCTGCATTTCGGTCATCCGAAAATTGAAGCCGCTGCTGGCCCTCGTGTCCTCCCAACGGGGCACCGTCGGGTTGTTTTCGTGACCGTGGTCGTGCCATGCGGCGGCGGCTTTGAAGTCGGTTTCATCTTGAAACACGATCATTCCGCCCTCACCGGTGGTCATCGTCTTGGCGAAATCGAAACTGAAAGCTCCCATGCGTCCCCAAGTGCCCAAGGGCATTTGGTCGAGCGAGCCGCCACAACCCCAGGCTGCGTCTTCGAGCAACACGACTTTGTTGTCGCGACAAATTTTGTCGATCGCAAAGAGATCGGCGGGGGTGCCCAGCATGTGCACGGCGATCACCGCCCGCGTCCTTGGCGTGATCAATTTTGCCAAAGACCGGGGATCGAGGTTGAGCGTGCCGTCGATCTCGGCGCAAACCGGGGTCGCCCCCGACTCGATGATCGCCTCGACCGTGGCGACAAAAGTGAAACTCTGGGTGATCACTTCGTCGCCCGGTTGCAGATCCAATACCGCCAAAGCCACGCGCAACGCCGCCGTGCCCGAGGTTACGGCCAGGGCATGCGGCACGCCCAATGATTTCGCGAAGGCCCGCTCGAAATCCCGAACCTTCCAACGATCCTGTCGAATCGCGTCGAACGAGTGCCTGAACAACACTCCGCCGTTGTTGAAAATGTCGTCGACTTCGGCCTGTTCCTCGGCGCCGATCAACTCGTATCCGGGCATGAATAGATTTTACCCAGGGATCTCTACATCTTCTCGAACAACGAGATGATCCTCGCGTCCGTGAGCGTCGCGCGAAAGTTCTCGCCCAACGCGTTCGTCAGGGGTTTTTCGTGCTTGATCGTCGCGGCGATCAGATCGGTGCGAAGTTGGTCGGTGAGATTCGCGCAAACATTTTTCGGCAGGGTCACCTTCTGCTTTTCGATCATCTTGCGAAATTCGGCATGGGCCCCGGGATAAAAATCTTGCATCGCGTTCAAGACGATGCAATTCGCCACGCAATGATGCAACCCGAAAACCACGCTCAACGCGGCGGAGAACGGGTGCACGACGCCGACATAACTGGTGGCGATCGCGCATCCCCCGAGGTAACTGGCGACCATCAGGTCGCTTCGAAGTTCGTCGTTCATCATGTCGTCGCCCAGGAAAACCTTGCGGCACAGGTTCACGGTCTCGCGCGAATAGGCGTCACCGATCGCGTTTCGATATGAACCGGCGAGGGCCTCGATGCAATGAATGTACGCGTCCATGCCGGTGTAAAAATATTGGTTGCGCGGCACGCTCTTGGTCAGACTCGGGTCGAGCACGACATGATCGAACACCGTGAAATCGCTGTTCATCCCCAACTTGAGACCCGTGTCCAGATTCGTCATCACGCAGGTTCGCGTCGCCTCGGAACCCGTGCCCGAGATCGTCGGAACACCGATCTTGTGCACTCCCGCGACCCGCACCAAGTCCCAGCCCTGGTAATCGGCCGCCCGACCCCCGTTGGTCAACAGGTTCGAGACGGCCTTTGCGGTGTCCAACGTGATGCCGCCGCCAAAGCCGACGACTGTCGCGGGTTTGTCGTGACCCGAACCATGCAACTTTGCCACCAGCGCGTCGATTCCTTGGGTCGTCGGCTCGTCGACGGTGCCGACGAATTGAACCGAGTCGCCGGGCAGTGCGCCAAGGCTCGACGCCGTATCTGTGATTTTCTGAAAATAGTCGTCGATCAAAAACACCGCGTGTTTGTGGTCGTCGGTTCTTCGTGAGGCGACCAAATCTTTGACACCCGAGACGGCCCCCTGACCGAACGTGAAGCGGCCGACATTGCGCACGATCTTTATGCCGGTGTCGAGAATAGTCACGCCAGACCGCGCATTTTGTCGAACATCGTCACCGAGATTTCGAACTTGTTGTTGCTCGCCACGACAGTGCACGGGTCGCTGTGAATGTTCTCGACCAGGTTGACCCCTTCGAGTTGAAAAGTTCCGCCAGCCCCGTTGAGAATCGCCAAACCCGCGGCGACATCCCAAAACATGATGTTGTGTTCGGCGTAGACGTCGGCCGCCCCGGTCGCGACCAAACTCAACGAGGCCGCCGCCGAACCGATCATGCGAATCTTGCCGAAGGTCGTGAGAATTTCGGCGAAACTGTTCATCATTTTCGGATCATCGATCGGAAACCTGCTCGGAAAACCGGTCGCGAGCGTGGCCTGACCGCGATCGGCGCGATCAGAAACCGTGATCTGTTTGTTGCCGATGTGGGCGCCGATTCGCGGCCCACCATAGATCGTCTCTTTGGTGGCGAGATTGAACATCGCCCCGAGCACGGGTGTGTTGTCGTGCCACAACCCGACCGAAATCATCGACGGCCCCAAACTTCGGCTGAAGTTGTAACTGCCGTCGAGTGGATCGACCACCCACAACAAACCGGGCAAGTGCTTGCCGGGTATATAGCCGGTCTCCTCGCTGAGAATCGCGTATCCCGTGTTCTTGAGTTCCTTCAGCAACGGCTTTTCCAACAAAGTATCGGCTTCGAGTTTCACCTCGCGACCGCCCACCTGCAGGTCGACGATGTTCTTGGCGGTGGCGTTATTGGCGCGCAAGAACTTTTTGCCGACCTTCTCGACGAGCTCCTTGGCCACGACGGTCAGACCTTGAACATCGTTGATCGTGAGTTGGTTCATTTGTTGGCCTCCGGGTTTTCGATCTTGAATTGTTCTCGCCATCCCGGGTCGGCGTAGTAGATCTGGTAAACGAGTTTCATCGTTTGATATGCGTCGTGCGAGGTGCCGCTTTGCACGGGCTCGTCCGCCAGAATGCTCCTCGTGAACTCGGCGATCTCGCGGTCCCACGACGGATCGTCGTGATACTCGAACAGTTCTTCTTTCGGATCACCATTGTCGTGGTCGGGATCGGCGGTGACCAGCGTCATGGTCTCATTGCCGTAGCTCTTTGATCCCGAAAGAATGCCGCGCAAGATCACGCCGCCACGCTGCATGTTGATGTCGAGACTGAATTGGTGACGCCATTGCGTCGCCGAACTGTTGAGCATCGCGACCACCCCGTCGGCGGTGCGCATCAGCGCATACGCGTTGTCTTCGACGTTGTAACCCCAATGGCCGTTCGAGATGAAACTCTTGACGTCGACGAATTCTCCGGCGAACAGCCGCATCAAGTCGACCATATGGATGCCCTGATCGAGCAGCACGCCCCCGCCGGCGACCTCGCGCTTTGCCCGCCAATCGGCTTGGTTGAAGGTGATCAACTTCGACTTTCCATAGACGCCGCGGATGTTGATGATGTTGCCGAATCGACCCGAGCGAATGATCCTCAAGGCATCCTGCACCGAATCGTGATAACGATGGTTGAAGCCGTACATCAGGCGCGATCCCGGGTTCTTCTTCTCGGTCCGCATCACACCGGCGATGTCGGACATGTCTCGACCAGGCGGTTTTTCGCAAAAAACGTGCAAACCGAGATCTAATCCCGCGCGGGTGACCTCGGCGGCGATGTCGTTGGTCATGCACACGATCAGTACGTCGAGTTGCTGTTGCAACAGCTGTCGGTAGGTTCGAAAATACGGCACGCCATTGGGCAGCACACCGTCCTGGTGAAAAACACGGTCGCAAACCGCAACGAGTTTCAGGTTCGGGTGGCGCTCGACGCAGTCTCCCCTGCGCTTTCCGACGACACCGTAGCCGGCGATGCCGACCCTCAACTCGTCTGTCGTCATCTTCTCAGTTTAAATTCTGCGTCACTTCGGCGCGGACACGCTGTGGTTCAAGAAAACCGTGTCGACTCCGTAGGCGATGAAGGTGTAGCCCTCGCGCACCCGTTGATCAAGCATCTTCGGGTCGGGCTGCACGACATGAATGCCGCACGGTACCTTGTGTTTCGCGCAGAGTTCGAGCATCTTTGCCAATGCATCTTTGTATTTCTTGTTCTCGAAGTCTCCGGTGATCCCCATCGAGGCCGAAAGATCGTAGGGGCCGACCATCACCGCGTCCAGACCCCTGACCTTGATTATCGAGTCGAGGTTGTTGACCGCATCAACGTGCTCGATCTGGGCGATGACCAACGATTCCTGCGACTCGGGCATGTAGTCGTCGAAGTTTTGGCCAAAAAGATTCGCGCGCTGGAACCCGACACCGCGTCGACCCCGGGGCGGCCAATGGCACTCGTCGATGATCGCCTGAATTTGTTCGGCCGACGAGATCATCGGAACAACGACGCCGGCGGCCCCTTGATCGAGTGCCTGTCGACAATTGATCACCGTCGGGCTGGCGACCCGCGCCATGGGCAAGGTGCCGCCCAACTCGAGCGCCCGAAAGATATCGGGCAGTTGACTCACCGAGACGGGGCCGTGCTCCATGTCGATCGCGACCCACTCATAACCGGCGCGTCCCATGATTTCGGCGACATTCGAATCGGCAAGTTGCATCCAGCTTCCGAGGCTCGTCTTGCCGCTTTGCAACTTCGAACGAATCGCACGAACTTTTTCAAGTTTGTTCATTGGTCCTCGATCACCGGGAGTGATGATTAAAAATTTACTGCGAAATGGTGGCGGGGGTAGGATTTGAACCTACGACCTTTGGGTTATGAGCCCAACGAGCTACCGGACTGCTCCACCCCGCGTCGTGTCACTCAGGCTACCAGCGACATGACATAATCGCTGATGCGATGTCTTTGTTCAAAAGAATGCCGAAGGCGAAGCAGTCTGACCTAGAAATCTTGAAAGCCGAATTGGTCGAATTGCGCAACGAACTGACGAAACGAACAAACGCGCTATCGCTGGTCACCGCGGCGACGAACGGACTCGACCAAAAAATTGCGATCATCGACAATCGACTCGCGGCGATGACGACTGAACTGTCGCATCAGCTGCACGAACTCGGGCGGGAAATCGAAACAATCTCAAAAACCACGCAAGGGTCGGCCTCGCGCGAAGCCCTAGAACAACTGAAGGTAAACCAAACCAGGATCGCCAACGAACAAGCGCGCTACGAAATTGCGTTCCGTCAGGATTTGGCCGAGATCGTCGAACAGCTGCGCAAATCCAGATAGCAAATTGTCTGCACCTGATCAGCGACCAATCGACCGTCAATTACCTTCAATTTCCAATCAGCGCGATGGCGCGACTGACCAATTCGCGCGCCTCGGCCAAACGTTGCTGATAAAGCGCAAAGTCGGGCGGCGTGCTTCCGAGGGCGGCATCGGCCTCGGCGAACAGTTGCTCGGCTCGCGCGAGCAGTGCCGCGGGGGTGTTCAAAACCGTCGTCGTATCGCCGCTCGTCGGCAACGTCGTGGTGGTTGCGCCTGCATCTGAACCCTGGCCGGTCGACGTATCTGCCGCCACATCGATCGAGCCGTCATCGACGCGGTCGCCCAAATCTTTCTTGAAACCGACGAACAATTTCGAGATCGCATCGGTCAAACTGTCGGCCATCACGACCTTGTTGTTGTATGAAGCGAAAAACTTGCGCACAAAAATCTGTTTTGCGCTCGGGTCGTCAGGGCGCACAAACAGGGGTCGAACATAGACGAGGCCCTTGCCGACATTGATGATCTGCAGGTCGCCATAAATTACGCGCGACCCTCGTTGATCGAGCAGGGTTATTTGTTGCGAGACGACGGGGTCGCTGCCGATTTCGGCCGCCACGGTCGCCGGGCCCTCGGGCAACGGATCACCCACCTTGTAGATGGTCAACTGTCCGTAAGTTTTCGGGTCACTGGAAACCACCATGAATGCCCTGAGTTCTTTGCGGGCGTTGTCGGCGGAGAACGGAACAAAGGGCCGAAGCATCGAGAAGACTCCCGAACCCAAGGTCGACCGCGGCTCGTGGAACATCGTGAAGTACGGCTCGAATCGGGCCACACTGGCATCACGCACTTCGCCGGTATTGGCGGCGTTCAGATCTGATGTGAAATCACCGGAGGCGACGACGCCGGTCACACCCTCGGGTTCGATGGCCGGTGCCTGGGCGACGCTCCACGCGGCGTTGCGATTGAAAAACATTGTCGCGTCTTCGAATTGGTAACGCCCGTAGATATTCGTCTGAACCCTGAACAAATCCTCGGGATACCTGAAATGGGCAACGAGCTCTTTCGGGGCCTGGTCGACCGAAGTGAACAACTTCGGGAACACTTTCTGCCAAGTCTTGATGATCGGATCGGATTCGTCGACCACATAGAACTTCATCGAGCCGTCATAGGCGTTGACCGTGATCTTGACGCTGTTGCGCACGTAATTGAAATTCGTGTTCAGACCGCTGCCGAGCGTCAGTTGATCGATGTTCGCCTGCTGGGCGTATGGATATTTGTTCGTGATCGTGAAAGCATCGAGAATCCACTCGACTTTTGAGTCGACCACGATCGGATACGGGTCGGCATCCAAACGCAAGAACGGGGCGACCTTGGCGACTCGGTCCTTGATATTTCGCAGGAACATGATCTGCGATTGCTCGTCGACAAGGGCCGAACCGAACAAATTGAACTCGCCGAAGTGCACGGCGAACACGACGCGTCGAACCAGGGACGAAAGCTCCACGCCGCCTCTTGCCGAATACTTGGTCGCCTTCGCATCGGCGCACGCCTGCTCGACTTCACCGGTCTTGACCAGCGCGTACGAATCAAGGCCCTCGCCAAAATAGAGCTCGGGTCGATCGGTCTTGATACTCGTATATATAGGACGGCCGTCCAAAGTCACCTGGCTGGCCGGGGCGACGATCAACCCGCAACCGTGCGTATACAAAAGATGTCGCGAAACCCAGGTGCGGTTGGGAATACCCGCGGTGTTGAGCTCACGGGCGGCAACCAAAACTTGTTGCTCTCGCCCCTCGATCACATATCGATCTACATCCAGGTCGCGAATCGCGTAGAACGACGTCTGACCTTCATCCAACACGAAGCGATCCTGCATCTGCAGCGGGTCGAGTTGACGAACATCCTTGAGCGGTTCGATGTCGTTGGTTACGTCGGCCGCCGAGATCGGCTCGTATTCGACATTGACGACTTCGACAGAATCTAAACCCATCGCCGACTTGGTTGCATCGAGGTTTCGCTCGATGTAGGGAAGTTCTTTCGTGCTCACATTCGGCTGCACCGAAAAACGCTGCACCACCGCCGGATAAATCTGTCCCGCCACCAAGGCCACGACGATCCAAAGCAGGGTCGCCAAAACCGGCAACCGCCAACTCTTCTGCCAGACATTCCACAAGAACAGCAGCGCCACGGCGATCGAAACCAGAATCATCAAATTCGTGGCCGGCAATTGGGCGTTGACATCGGTGAAAGTCGCGCCCTGCACGACACCTCGGGTCGAAATAGTCAGATCAAATCGCCCGAACCAATAACCCACCGCCCGCGAAAGGGCGATCGCCGCGAACAAAACCGAAATGTGGGCCCTGGCTTGCGGGGTCACATGGCGGCCTTGGGTCTGCAATTGAATCGCACCATTCAAATAGTGGGCGATGAAGGTAACGAGCGCGACGAGAATCAGAGCAGCCAGCGACCAGCTGATCAGAAACTGGATGAACGGCAGTCGAAAAACATAGAAGCTGACGTCGCGATTGAACAACGGGTCTTTGACGTCGAAATATTCGGCGTTCGAGAACAAAAACCAGTCCTGCCATTGTGCCGATGCGGGCAAGCCGACCATCAAACCAAGCAACAGCGAAATGACGATTCTCACCAGCCACCGTCTCGAGGCCACGAGTTGTCGATATCCGGCAAGGGCCCGTTGTTCGAGCGAGACGGGCACATCGGTCGGTGCCAAGCGATCGGCCAGCCACAAGTTGAGAACCATGATCGAGGTGAAAATCAGCACGAACACGGCGCCCAACACGAGTTTCGTGGTCAAGACACCCCAAAACACATCGGTTCGTCCGACGACGTCGTGCCAAAGAACGTCGACATAAAAACTCGCCAGGCTTCTCACCGATACTCCGCCGACGACGAATACCGCCAGAATCACCAACCAGACTGTTCGTCCGCGTTTGAAGAAACCGCGCCGAAAACCACCCCTCGATCGCGGGTTGCGTGGATTACGGGGCAGGTCGGAGGGGTTCCGCACGGGGAAAAGACTATCTTGGCACGGGAATCACAAGACACTTACAACCCGAATGAATCACGGGATGTTCGTGTCCTGTGGGGAATTTTTCGCCGCACACAACTTCACCGGCAAGCGAGTTGTCTTCGGCATCCGCGCAAGGCGGACCGTCGGGATCGACCATCCAACAAATCTTGGTTCCCGACTCGAGAACCAGATATGCGCCGCGACTATAGGCGAGACGCGAAATATCTCCGACAATCTTGTCGACCTGTTGCATTTTCCACTCTCGATAGACACCGCGGATGAGAGTCGACATTTCAGCGGCATCTCCCGCGCTCGTCTCAACGCAACTTTGGATTCGTTCACGAAGCGGATACACGATTTCATCGGCAAGTTTCTTGGCCATCACCTGCATCACCGTCGTGTTGCTCACCTTCTTGCGCAAATCAGACTTGAGGCTCTTTGAAAGCGACTGAGCCCCCGCCATTGCGGCTTCGATCAATTCTTTGCTCGTGGATTCGACATAAATCTGCAGTTGATTGTCGACGCTGGGCAGAACCTTTTCGAGGGCGACCTGCGCCTTTCTTGACTGCAAGTAGTTGAGCATCGAGTTTTCTTCGTCGGCCAACGTCCGTTTGATTTTCTTCGTCACCGCTTCATTGATAGGTAACAATGCAGTTTCGCGTTGCTCAAACATCTTGGCGTCCGGTTCGATCGGCGCGATCGGTTTAGTTGGTTTGACTGCATTCTTGGTCGGGGTCGATTTTTTTGGGGTCGATTTTTTTGGGGTCGACTTGGTCGCCTTCACCGAACTCGCCACCGTCTCGGCGCCGGCCTCGCGCAATTTGGCGAACAGGTCGTCAATGCTTGATTTTTTCGGTGCTGCCGGCTTGACCAGAGGTTCGATCGTGGCGGGTTCTTTTTTCTCGTCTTCTGACGCATCAGCACGCACCTCGGTCGAGGGATGTATTCGACGCGAGGTTCGACCAAACATCTGCAGGATTTTCGCCCGATGTCCGTCGTCGGGTTCGGGTTCGGGTTGCGACTCGGGCGTAAGTTTCGTTGCCGGCGCAACCGTCAATTCGGGTTCAGGCTGCGACTCGGGTTCAGGCTGCGACTCGGGCGTAGGTTTCGTTTCCGGCGCAACCGTCAATTCGGGTTCGGGCTGCGACTCGGGTTCGGGCTGCGACTCGGGTTCAGGCTGCGACTCAGTTGAATCTTCGAACTTTTCGCGGTCGAACGGAACAATATTCGACGGACTGAGCGCTTCATGAAACTCTTCTGCGGCAACGTCAAAATCAGTCAGGTCACCCACGGCCCCGCTAGCCACTTCGTTGGCCAAGGCAAAGGCCGTCTTCAATCGATCACGGTGACGAATCAACTCCTCGATCTGTTGTCGGGCCAACTCGCGGCGGTCCGACAATTCGGCGAGAAGTTTTTCACGGTAAGCCCGCGCCTCTCTGACGATCTCTCGACCCTGTTGTTTGGCAAGTTCGATTTCAGATTCGCTGTCGGAGTACGCATCACTTCGCCGACGAGAGAGTTCGACTTCCGCCTCTTCGCGCAATCGCGCCACCTCGGCAGCGGCCTCGCGCAACATTCGCTCGGCGGTTTCGGCGGCCCTGTCGCGCATCTGCTGTGACGCTTCCCGCGCAACCGACAAGACGCGCGCCGTCTCTTCGCCAAGCAGGGTCGTCGCCGTGGCTTCGTCCAAGACCCCCGGATCTGAAAGTCCGCGGGTCTGCATCGCGCGCATCTCGCTTTCGAGAAACTTCTCCCGCTCTTGCAGACGGGCCAACTCGGCCGAAACCATCCGCAAAAAATCACGCACTTCACCTTGGTCGTAGCCCCGGCGTCCAACCTTGAATTGAGCCGATCCGACGGCGGCGGGCGATGAGGGGTCAGGTTTCGAGAAGCTAATCGCCATTAGCCAAGATTAAACCCATTTCAGAGTTCTATTGCGTCATTCTCGATGACCGTGCCGCCCGACTCCTCGAGAACCTTCAACGCCTCGGTGAGATTCGCGACGGGCACGATGCGAAGTTTCGAACCTGCAACTTTTCGTGCTTCACTGATTTCGCTAGCGGTTTGAGCGCTCGGCACCAGGAATATTTTCGCCCCGCTCGCTTTCACGGCGACAGTCTTCTGTCGCAACGCACCGACCGCACCCACCGACTCGTCTCCATCGATCGTGCCCGTTGCGGCGACCTTCACCCCACCGGTCAACTCTCCGGCGGTCAGTTCGTCAAGCAGCGCCAAAGCGAACGGGAGCCCGGCCGACGGGCCGCCGATCGCATCCGTATCGATCCCCACTTCGAATGGCAGGTCGACCTTTCTGGTATCGGCGGGCCACACACCGATGATTGTTCTGTCTGCGTCGTCGGGACTGGCGATCAACTCGACCCTTCTCTTGACGGTGGTTTCTTTCTTGTGCGGTTTGATCGTGATCTCGACTACATCACCTGGTGAGTAATCGGCGATCACCGGCATCAGATCTGAAAGCGACTCAATTTTGACGCCGTCAAAGGCGATGATCGTGTCGCCCGGATCAATCTGCAGGCACGCGCTCAGCGGCCGTGGGTTGTCTTCACAGACAAGTCGCTCGACGATCAACTCGCCATAGGCGATCGAAACGTCGTAGCCCAGCCGGTTGAGGACGACGTACTCGGCGATTTGTTTGGCCGTCGCCATCGCCTGAAAGCCCAGTCGTCGCTGCTCGCTCGGCGTAGTGTCGCCGAATTTTTCTTCACGTGTCAAGACATCGACATCGGGGTCAAGCACGCCAACCAACGCGTCAAGAGCCGTGAGTTTTGAGCCGTAGGCGGTGACGAACAAAATCGGCGACGAAGTTTCATAACGCTTGACTTCTTTCAACGCCTCTTTGTCGAACGAGAACCGTGATGCAACATCCTCGGCCGTGCCGGGTGCAACTTCCCAATAGTCGACCTTCACACTCGAGGAAATGATCATCGCCAGAGTGACGAGCCAAACGATCGTCAGCATCGGCAACGCCCACCACATGTTGCGATGTCGCGGCGCAATCACCGTCGCTCGCTCGGGCGCGAGTGCTGGTGTCGCGCTCGGCGATACGCTGGAAAGAGTCGTGGTTGTGTCGTCGCTCATGTCGCTCACCGTCTTTGATGTTACGGTCAGGTCTGTTGCAATCATCGTGCTGAGTGCGATCGCCGCATGGTTTGCGAGTCGTGGTCGCACAAGGGCGCAATTCAAGCCGGCGATGGTTCGCGTCGATAAACGACCCGTGCATATCTACAAGAATCCGAACAAAGACAAATCGCTGCGCTCGGCTGGCTTTCTGGGTGTGACGAGCCTCGCCGCAGGAATTTGCCTGGCATTCTTCGTTTCGTTGCTCGCGGCATATTTGTATTCGACCCTCACAGGATCGCTGGGTAGTTGAACCGTGAAAGTTCTCGTGACCGGTGCCGACGGTTTCATCGGCTCTCATGTAGTCGAAACTCTGGTGAAAAATGGCCACGAAGTGCGGGCCTTCGTGCTTTACAACTCGTTCAATTCTTGGGGCTGGCTGGATGAATCAGAAAAGTCAGTTCGCGACAGCATCGACGTTTTCGCCGGGGACATTCGTGACCCTCATGGCGTCGACCAGGCGGTTGCCGGGCAGGAAGTGGTGCTCAATCTGGCGGCGTTGATCGCCATTCCCTATTCGTATCACTCACCCGACACCTATATAGATACGAATATCAAGGGAACTTTGAATATTCTGCAGGCGGCCCGTCGGCACGAAGTGGCTCGGGTCGTGCAAACTTCGACCAGCGAGGTCTATGGCACCGCACAATATGTTCCAATCGATGAACAGCACCCGTTGCATCCGCAATCTCCATACGCGGCGTCGAAAGTCGGGGCCGACCAACTGGCCATGAGTTTTCACGCTTCGTTTGATTTGCCGGTCGGCATTCTTCGACCTTTCAACACGTACGGACCGCGTCAATCCGCGCGCGCCGTGATCCCGACGATCATCAGCCAACTCGCCAACAAGCACGAAGTGAAACTTGGTTCTGTTTCTCCGACCCGTGACTTCACTTTCGTCGCCGACATCGCGTCTGGGTTCTTGGCCGCCGCGACCAGCGACAAAGTCATCGGACAAACGATAAATCTGGGCAGCGGATTTGAGATCTCAATAAGAGAGACCGCCGAGACGATCGCAAACCTCATGGGTGCCGATCTGAAGTTGGTCGATGACGAACAAAGGGTGCGGCCCGAGAACTCAGAAGTCGAGCGCCTTCACGCGTCGATCACCAAAGCCGCCGAGCATCTCGGCTGGCAACCCAAACTCAAGGGGCTCGACGGCTTCAAGACGGGACTCAAGCACACGATCGATTGGTTTTCGAATCCCGCAAACTTGTCGCGCTACAAGGCTGATCGCTACAACATCTAACTTGATGGCGACTTCAGAATCACCCAAAGAGGAGTTCATTTCGGTTCTGAATTCTGTTCTCGGCAAAACTTCGGGTTCGCCGGTCGCCCTGCACGAACCGAACATCGGTCAACTCGAGCACGAAAAGGTCGCCAAGTGTCTCTCGTCTGGTTGGGTCTCTTCGATCGGTGAATACATAACTCAATTCGAGGCCGCTCTCGTCGAAACGACGGGAGCACGACACGCGATAGCCGTAATCAACGGCACGGCGGCGCTGCACCTGGCGTTGCTCGCCGTGGGAGTGCGTCCTGGGGATGAAGTGATCGTGCCGACGCTGAGTTTCGTCGCCACGGCGAATTCGGTGGCCCACTGCGGCGCGACCCCCCACTTCGCCGACAGCGACGAAAAATCGCTCGGTCTGGACCCGATCGCCCTGCGCCTGCATCTCGAAAAGAATGCCGTGGTTCGTGACGGCGCGGTTTTCAACTCGAAAACCAATCGTCGCATCGCGGCGATCGTGCCGATGCACACATTCGGGCACCCGATGCAAATCGAAAAACTGGTCTTGCTCGCCGATGAATTCAATATTCCCGTGGTCGAAGACGCGGCCGAGTCGATCGGAAGTTTCGTCGGGCCGAAACACACCGGCACATTCGGACGCTGCGGCACATTGAGTTTCAACGGCAACAAGACGATCACCACGGGCGGAGGCGGGGCGATTTTGACCAACGACGCCGACCTTGCGCGACAAATTCGACACCTGGCCACCACCGCCAAACAGAACCACGACTGGGCCTACATCCATGATGCTGTGGCCTTCAACTATCGAATGCCCAACATCAACGCGGCGCTGGGTTGCGCACAAATCGAGCGGCTGCAGAGTTTTCTCAAGGCCAAACGCGTGTTGGCCGAAAAGTACTCTGAAGCCTGCAAGGGTGCGCAAAGTTTCGCGTTCGTGCACGAGCCAGCGGGCACGACCTCGAACTATTGGTTGAACACGATTCGATTGAACTCGCCGAACTTGAAACTTCGCGACGAACTCTTGCGGGCCTCGCGAGACGGCGGCTTTCTTTGCCGACCGGCATGGAACTTGTTGCATACCCTGCCGATGTATCGAGATTCACCGCGAGCCGGACTGACCAACGCCGACAAACTGTTTCAATCGCTGATCAACGTGCCGAGCAGCGCCCGACACGGTCTGGGTTCATGAACACCGCGCGAAAAATTTGCGTGGTCACCGGAACCCGGGCTGAATACGGCCTGCTCAAGCCGGTGATCTCGCTGTTGCGCGACGACCCCGAGATTCAACTTCAACTTGTTGCGACCGGTGCCCACTTGTCGCCCGCGCACGGAATGACGGTCGAAGAAATCGAACGCGACGGTTTCACGGCTGATGCAAAAATCCAGGTCGACCTTTCGGACGACAGCCGACTCGGCGTCGCTCGGGCGATGGCCGAAACAACCGCGAAAATGTCTGAAGCGTTGGACAAACTACAACCCGATCTGGTGCTTGTCTTGGGCGACCGATACGAAATTCTCGCCACGGCCCAGGCGGCAATGATCTTGTCGATTCCCGTCGCCCACATTCATGGTGGCGAGGTCACCAATGGTGCGTTTGACGACAGCATCCGCCATGCGATAACGAAAATGGCCGCTCTGCACTTCGTCGCGACGCAAGAATATGCGCGTCGCGTTGTTCAACTTGGTGAACAACCCGAAACTGTCTTCAATGTTGGCGCAATCGGCGTGGATCTCGCGATTTCGACGAAGACAGTGACTCGCGAGGTGCTCGCGTCGATTCTGAACCTAAAACTCACAAAACCGATTCTGCTCGTGACTTTTCATCCGACCACTCGCTCGGGTGTCTCGAGCGAAGGCGAGATATCGGAGGTTCTGGCCGCTCTCGAAAACTTCGCGTATTGCACGATCGTCTTCACCGGCGTGAATGCCGACCCGGGCAACGCCGAAATCAGAAAACGAATCGCCGATTTCGTGGCGCAAGACCCCAAGAGGCGATCGGTGCACGACTCGCTCGGTCAAGTCAACTATTTCAGCCTGATGAGAATCTCCGACTTGGTTGTCGGAAACTCATCTAGCGGAATCATCGAGGCTCCGGCTCTGCACGTGCCGACGGTGAATATCGGTTCTCGCCAAGACGGACGACTGCGAGCAGATTCGATTATCGACGTGCCGACAGACAAAGCACGGATAAGGACGGCGATCGAAACTGCGCTGTCGCCCACCTGGCGCGAACGGGCGGCGAAAACTTCGGGCGTCTACGGCTCGGGCAACTGCGCCAAAACCATCGCCGCTACTCTGAAAACCGCGAATCTTGGCGCACAAAAAACTTTTTTCGACCTGCGATAACAAACCGATGAACCCCGAACCCACATTTGTGATCGCCGAAGCGGGCGTCAACCACAACGGTTCTGTGGGTCTGGCCAAGGCGTTGATCGACTCGGCGGTCGCTGCCGGCGCCGACGCCGTGAAGTTTCAGTCGTTCGTCACCGAAAGTCTGGTCACGAACGATGCCGAGAGGGCGCAATACCAGATCGCCAACACGGGCAATAGCGAGTCTCAATATCAGATGCTCAAACGGCTCGAACTTTCACATCCCCAACAGCGCGAACTCTTCGATTACTGCACCAGCAAGAGGATCCAGTTTCTTTCGACCCCGTTCGACGACGAGAGTTTGAAGTTCCTGGTTCAAGATCTGGGTCTTGAGACGATAAAAGTCGGTTCGGGGGAACTCACCAACGCCCCGTTTTTGCATCAAGTCGCATCAACTGCAAAACACCTGATTCTCTCCACGGGAATGAGCACAGAAAATGAAATTCGTTCGGCGCTCGGCGTGGTTGCCCATGCATTCACCTCGAAGCAACCACCCTCGATCGAACAGTTTGAAAGATCTTTCGACAGCGAGGCTGGCAAACGGGCAATCACATCGCGGGTGACGTTGTTGCACTGCACGACCGAATACCCCGCAGCCCCCGAAGAAATCAACCTTCGGGCGATGCAAACCATGGGCGAACGATTCGAATGTCGAATCGGCTTTTCAGACCACTCGGCGGGCATTCACCTCGCAGTGGCGGCCGTGGCGTTGGGTGCCAAGGTGATCGAAAAGCACCTGACGACAAGTCGCGATCTGCCCGGCCCCGACCACAGGGCGTCGCTCGAACCGGTCGAATTCAAACGGCTTGTCGCCGACATTCGCGAATTAGAAAAGGCTCTCGGAGACTCGATCAAAAAACCGACCGCATCGGAGACAAAAAACATCAGCGTCGCCCGCCGAAGCCTCGTCGCCGCGCGCGCGATCAAGGCCGGCGAACCGTTCACCGTCGAGAACATCGCCGTAAAACGACCTGGCAGCGGAAGATCGCCGTTTGAATATTGGTCAATACTCGGCACAAGATCACCGAGGGACATCTCGAAAAATGAAATCATCTGAGACATATTTGATCGGCGGTGGCGGACACGGCCGTGTCGTGCTCGATGCATTTTTGGCATCCGGAAAACAGATCGACGGAATTCTCGATGCCCAACTCGCGCCGGGCTCGCAAGTATTCGGCGTCAAAGTGTTGGGTGACGACGAGTTTCTCGAATCCGTCGATCCGAAGACGACGAGGCTGGTCAACGGCGTTGGTTCGACGGGTGACAGTTCGCGACGCATCGAGATCTTTGAACGATTCTCGAAAATCGGCTTCGAATTCATTGGCGTGGTGCATGTCGCCGCATCGATCGGCAAAGAGTGCTCGGTTGATGCGAGTGCGCAGATCATGGCCGGCGCGGTGTTGCAAAACAGGGTAAACGTCGGCAAAAACGTGGTCGTCAACACGCGGGCGTCAGTGGATCACGATGTGTTGCTCGCCGATCACGTGACTGTTTCGCCAGGTGCAATAGTTTCTGGCGGCGTGAAACTTGGTCGCGGAACTTTCGTCGGTGCCGGCGCGGTGATCATCCAAGGAATCGAAGTTGGTCAGAATTGCATCGTCGGTGCCGGCGCCGTGGTGCGACACAACGTAAAGGGCGAAACCACCGTCGTGGGTAACCCCGCTACACAATTAGAATAAGGGCGATGTCCAGTTGGCGAGATGCGCTCGTTTCTAGTTCGGCGTCTTTGCGTCAAACCATCGCGGCCATAACCAAGGGCAGCCTGCAGATCGCCCTCGTCGTCGACGACAACGACAAACTGCTCGGCACCGTGACCGACGGCGATATTCGCAAAGCAATCTTGGCGGGCAAGGACATGAATACCACGGCTGGCGAGGCGATGCGCAAGGAACCGATCACCAGCGCAGCCTCGACCCCGCGGGCGGCGGTGCTGAAATTGATGCGCGAGAAGCGAATTCATCAGATGCCGTTGCTCGATCGGCACGGCCAGGTGGTCGATGTGTTGACGGTCGACGATCTGATCGGTGCACATCAAAAACCCAACGCGATAGTGATCATGGCGGGTGGCCTCGGCACGCGACTGCAACCCCTCACCCAGGACATGCCAAAGCCGATGCTCAAGGTCGGTGGCAAACCGATTCTGGAGACTATCATCCAGTCGTTCATCGACCAGGGCTACGTCAACTTCTTCATCTCGATCAACTACAAAGCCACAATCATCACCGATTATTTTGGGGACGGCACGCAACTTGGTGCGAAGATCACATATCTCAACGAAAAGTCGAGGCTCGGCACCGCCGGCGGACTCTCGCTTCTGCCCAAGGGTGTCGTCGCGCCGATCGTGGTGATGAACGGAGATCTTCTGACGCGCATCTCGGTCGATGCATTGCTCGACTTTCACGAGCGTGAAAACGCCATAGCGACAATGGTCGTGCGCGAAGACCACTACCAGATTCCGTACGGGGTCGTGCAGATCGACGGCACGCAAATCGTCGGGGTCGAAGAAAAACCGACGCAACGACACCTCGTCAACGCGGGAATCTACGTGATCAGCGCCGACGGTTTGGCCGATATTCCGCGCGACACGCTCTACGACATGCCGACCCACTTCGCCAAACTCTCGGCGAACGGTC
>VFZD01000012.1 GCA_016871295.1 Actinomycetota bacterium
ACTGCGGGTCGGCTACTTGTTGCGTTGATGACGCGTGCGGCGAAGCATCTTCTTGTGCTTCTTTTTGCGCATTCGCTTGCGACGGCGCTTGACCAATGAACCCATGACTTGCAATACGATAGCCGAAGTCACGGGCAAACGACACCCAAACTTGGCTACCGTAGAAGCGTCGGCTGAAGCCCGCTCCGGGGTCGTTCAATGGCAGGACAACGGGTTTTGGTCCCGTCTATAGGGGTTCGAGTCCTCTCCCCGGAACTTCAACTCGCCAGGACGATCGCCGCAAGGGCGCGGCGTGCGATACGCAAGATGCGATGCGTCAGATCGTGTAGAACATATCCGTGTCGGTTTACGCGATCATCCTCGCCGCGGGCGAGGGCACGAGAATGCAGTCGTCGCGACCCAAACCGCTGCACCTGCTGTGCGGCCAGGAAATGGTGATTCACGTGATCACCGCACTGAAAGATCTCGAGGTCGACAAAACCGCGGTTGTCGTCGGCCACGGTGCGAAACAAGTGACCAGTGTCGTCGCCAAAAAAGCCCCGAAATGGGCGAATGTTTCGTTCGTCGAGCAAAAGGTGCAACGCGGCACTGGGGATGCGACGATCGTCGGTCTTTCGGCCATCGATCTGCAGGTCGGCGCGAGCAGCGAAATCTCAGACACGTCGACGGTGATCGTGATGCCGGGTGATACTCCGCTGCTCAAAGCCTCGACGATCTCGACTCTCGTCAACGAGCATCAAAACTCAAACAATGCGGCGACCTTGCTCACGGCGTACCTGGAAATGCCGACTGGTTACGGTCGCATCGTGCGGGCGAAAGACGACCGAATTTTGAAGGTCGTCGAAGAACGCGAGGCGACGCCCGAAATCAAGACGATCAGCGAGGTGAACACCAGCATCTACGCGTTCAGACGCGACCTTCTGGGCCCCGCCCTGCGCCGCATTTCGAACAAGAATTCACAGGCGGAGTTTTATCTGACCGATGTCGTCGAAGTTTTGGCCGGCATGGGTCACCGAGTCGGTTCGCACACGGCGGTGGCGAGCGAGGTGAGCGGGGTTAACGATCGCTGGCAACTGGCGATGGCCGAACGCGAACTGCGCAGTCGCACCAACAATTCGTGGCTCATGTCGGGGGTGACGATGTTCGACCCGCAACAAACATTCATCGACGTCACGGTGAAAATCGGCAAAGATGTGACGCTCTTGCCCGGCACGATTCTGCAGGGAAACACTGTCATCGGCGACAACTGCGAAATCGGGCCCAACAGCCGCCTCGTCGACACCCAGGTCGGCCAAAACTCGCGCGTCGACAACACCATCGCCCGCGATTCGACCATTGGCAAAAATGCGACGGTTGGCCCGTTCGCCAATCTCGCGCCAGGTGCGACAGTGGCTGACGAGGCAATCACCGGTTCGTTCTATGATGGCTCACAGTGAATAAAACGATCGACAAAGTCACCACCAAACGGATGGCCATCTACACAGGTCGAACCCACCCCGCGCTGGCCCAGGAAGTGGCGCAACACCTGAATGTGCAACTCGGTGACGCCAACATCAACGAATTCGCCAACGGCGAACTTCGACCGCGGTTTGGCGAGAGCATCAGGGGCGGCGATGTATTCATCATGCAGACCCACTGCAGCCACGACGGTCGCAGCATCAACGACTCGATAATGGAACAGTTGATAATGATCGACACCGCATATCGCGCCTCGGCAAAAAGGGTGACGGCAGTTTGTCCGTTTTATGGATACGCGCGACAAGATCGCAAGGCTGAAGGGCGCGAGCCGATCACGGCCCGCCTGATTGCCGACATGTTCAAAGCCGCGGGTTCGAAGCGAATGGTTTCGATCGATCTGCACAGCGGACAAATTCAAGGATTCTTCGAGGGCCCCGTCGATCACCTCACGGCGATTCCGGTGCTCGAAAAATACGTGCGCGACAACGCTCGCGAGGGCATGGTGATCGTGTCGCCCGACGCGGGACGCGTGAGGGTCGCCGAACGTTTCGCCCAGCACCTCACCGACATGAGCGCCGATGTCGCGTTCATCAACAAACGTCGACCAAAGAACACGATGAATGTGGCGGAGGCGAAAGAAGTGATCGGCGAAGTCGAGGGTCGGCTCTGCATTCTTGCCGACGACATGATCGACACGGGTACCACGATCTGCAGCGCGGCCGAATTGCTTTACGCCCGCGGCGCAAAAGAGGTTTGGGCGATGGCGACACACGGTGTGCTCTCGGGGACGGCGGTCGATCGCCTGAGCAAGTCGAGAATTTCCCGAGTGGTGTTGACAAATACGTTGCCGTTGGCGCCGGAAAAACGGCTCGCCAAGTTGGAGATTCTCTCGGTGGCCAAGATTTTGGCCGACGCCCTCTCGGCGGTGTTCGAAGACACCAGCGTCAGCGATCTTTTCGGGGGCGAGAACCAATCGTGAATACGACCTGTGGCAACACGAGGCTTTGACCCTTAGACTAAAAAGCCGTCATTTGCTTGGCGTTCTGAAGAGATTCAAATACACCCGGAGTTTTCATGCCTACATCACTCAAGACAAAAGTTGGTCGTTCAGTCGGTAGCGCCGAAGCGCGTCGACTCGTTTCGGCCGACCAGATTCCGGCCGTCGTATATGGTCACGGCATGACGCCAGTCAAAGTTACGGTCGACCGTCGCGACTTGCGTCTTGCACTCGCTGGTCCGGCTGGTGCCAACACGATTCTCGAACTTCAGGTCGGAGACGACAAGTATCCGGCGATCATCAAAGAGTTGCAGCGCGATCCGGTGAGGCGCGTCGTGCGTCACATCGACTTCTTGCAGATTTCGCTCACCGAACTGATCACGATGGATGTTCCGGTGCACCTCAAGGGCACGGCGAAAGCCGTCCTCGCGGAAGGCGGCTTGGTCGACGCGACTGTCAACACAGTGCAAATTCGTGCGACTGCGAGCAACATTCCGAACGAGATTTTGATCGACATCACCAACATGGGCATGCAGGATGTAATCAGACTCTCGGAAATCAAACTGCCGAACGGAGTCACCGCGGTCGGTGACCCGGACCTCGTGATCGTCACGGTGCTCACCACCAAGATCGAGGAAGAGGCACCAGTTGCTGCCGCGGTCGAGGGTGATGCCGTCGCCGTTCCTGCCGAGGGTGCCGCGCCCGCCGAGGGTGCCGCGCCTGTCGAGGGTGCCGCGCCCGCGGGCAAAGCCAAACCCTCGGCGTAAAACTCAATGGCGCTGTTCGGTCGCTCGAAGCGACCTGAGCGTCGCGGTGCAACGTTCGATTTTCTCTTGGTCGGGTTGGGTAACCCGGGCAACGAGTATTCGCGAACCCGACACAATGTCGGTTTTGAAGCGATCGATGCCTTGGCGAAACGTCTCGACGCGAAACTGAAATCGGGGCGTGACCGCGCGCTGACAGCCGAGGTCACGGCGATGTCCAAACACCTGTTGCTGGCCAAGCCGACGACATTCATGAACGAGTCGGGAAACGCCGTGGGCCCGCTCGCCCGCCGTTATGCGATCGATGATCCGCGAAAGATTGTCGTTGTTCACGACGAACTCGACCTGGAGCCCGGTGTCGTGCGAATAAAAACGGGTGGCGGAATGGCCGGTCATTTCGGCTTGCAGTCGATTTCACAACACCTCAGGTCACAAGACTTTCTGCGGGTGCGCATCGGCGTGGGCAAACCGCCGTCAAAAGAGCAAGGCGGCGAACATGTCCTGTCAAGAATTCCATCTCGCGAGCGCGATCTGCTCGACTTCGCGGTGCAGGTTGCCGCCGATGCGTTGCAATTGATCGTCGAGCATGGCGTCGAAGCGGCGATGCGCGATATCAACGCTCGATAGTCGGCGACGATGGCTGCTCTCGGCGCGCTCGCGTCAACTCTAAGTTTCGAGCCGGCACTCAGCGCCGCACTCGGCGCACAAAACGCGTCGATTGTCTGCGCTGACAACGCCTGGGCCCTGCTCATCGGCGGACTGACCCAACGAACTGAGAACGAGATCGTGGTCGTTGCCACCCCGACAGGTCTGATGGCTCGGCAACTGTACGACGACCTGACAAACTTTCTGCCCGAGCGCGACGTCGCGCTGTTTCCCGCTTGGGAAACCCTGCCGTTCGAGCGGGTCAGCCCCAATTGCGAGACGATGGGTCGACGACTCGAAGTTCTTTGGCGGATCAAAAACGACCGACCAAAAGTCATCGTCACTGGAGTTCGGGCCCTACTTCAACACCTGTGCAGCACGACCGTCGAACCGCTCGAGATCAGCCGTCAATCTCGCCTCGACTCCGATGCGCTGTCGGCGACCCTGGTCAAATTCGGTTACCGACGAGAAGAAGTCGTCGAACATCGCGGCGAGTTTGCCCGCCGCGGCTCGATCGTCGACGTCTTTCCGTCCACGGCCGATGCCCCGATTCGCATCGATCTTTGGGGCGATGAGGTCGACCGACTCACCTCATTCAACGTCAACGACCAACGCAGCACCGACGATCTTGGGATGGTGCGGATATTTCCCGCTCGCGAAATGATCATCACCGACGATGTCGCCGAAAAAGCGCGCTCGCTTATCGCCAAAGAACCGTGGGGTCAAGAAAACTGGGATCGCATCTCCCAACAAATGATTTTCGACGGCATGGAGTCTTGGTTGCCCTGGGTAGCCACAGACGGTCAACTGCTGACGACCGTCTGCAGCAACAACTCGCCCATCCACATCGTGTTGATCGAGCCCCGAAGAATGCGCGATCGGGCGCGAGATTTGATCGCCGAGGAAGACGACCTGGCCCGAGCGCTGGCGTCGACGTGGTCGCGCGACCCCGGGCAGAGATATCCGCGTCTGCACTCTGAGATCGACTCGTTTCTCAAAGACATCGACGCAAGTTCGATCATCTCATTGACACCCGTGGCCGATTCGCCGGGTTCGGCGACGATCGTAACGTCGACATGGGGTCAGGCAACCGGCGATACCGAGGCTCTGGCAAGCCGCATCCTCAGGTTGGTCACCAAGAAATACCGGGTGGTCATCGCCGCCGACACCCCGAACTCGGCGCAGAGATTCCACGAGGTGTTGACGCTCGAGGGCGTCAACGTGCGAACCCCACAGCAAGATTCGAGTTCGGTGGCCAGCCCGGGCGTGTCGATCGTGGTCGCACCATTGCACAACGGGTGCGTGAGCAACGATCACGAACTTGCGATCATCACCGACACCGACTTGACGGGTCGACGCCGCACGCACCGACAGGTCAAGACACCCAAGCGCGGCTCATCCAGCATTTTTGAAGATCTCAAAGCCGGCGATCATGTCGTTCATCATGTTCACGGGGTCGGAAAATATCTGGGCATGACCAAGCAAACGATGGGCGGTGCCGAGCGCGATTATCTGCACCTGCAATACAACAACGGCAACCTATATGTGCCGACCGACCACATCGACTCGATTCGTCAATATGTCGGCGGCGAGACGCCGACTCTCAACCGCATGGGTGGATCAGACTTCGCCCGCTCGAAGGCGCGCGTGCGCAGCGCCGTGCGCCAAATCGCCCAGGAACTGGTGGTGCTCTACCAACGACGCATCAACGCCAAAGGTCACGCCTTCGCCCCCGACACCACCTGGCAAGACGAAATGGAGGCGGCGTTTGCGTTCGTGGAAACACCCGACCAACGCACGGCCATCGACGCGACAAAAACCGACATGGAACGCGAGGTGCCGATGGATCGTCTCGTTTGCGGTGATGTAGGTTTTGGAAAGACCGAAATCGCCGTTCGCGCGGCGTTCAAGTGCATTCAAGAGGGCAAACAGGTGGCGGTGCTCGTGCCGACGACGCTCCTGGCTTCGCAACACGGTTCGACCTTCGCTTCAAGATTCGCCGGGTACCCGATTCGAGTCGAAGTTCTGTCGCGATTCTTGACGGCTGCGCGCGCGAAAAAAGTCGTCAAACAACTCGAGTCGGGTCAAGTCGATTGCGTGATCGGCACGCACCGACTCTTGCAGGAGGGCGTCAAATTCAAAGACCTGGGTCTGCTCGTGGTCGATGAAGAGCAAAGATTCGGCGTGCAACACAAGGAATTGATGAAGCAACTCAAGACGAATGTCGACGTGCTCACGCTCACGGCGACACCGATTCCCCGGACATTGGAAATGAGCCTGGTCGGAATCAGGGATCTTTCGTTGCTGCACACACCGCCCGCAGATCGCCAACCGATTCTCACATTTGTCGGCGAAGAAGACGACCGGGTCGCCGTTGAAGCGATACGTCGCGAACTTTTGCGCGACGGACAAGTCTTTTGGGTGCACAATCGAGTGAAGAGCATCGAAGAACGAGCCCGAACTTTGCGCGACCTCGTGCCCGAGGCGCGCATCGCAGTCGCCCACGGTCAAATGGACGAGGCGATTCTCGAGCAGACAGTGCAAGATTTTTGGGAGGGCAAATACGACGTGCTTGTCTGCACGACGATCATCGAAAGCGGTATCGACATGCCCACGGTGAATACCCTCGTTGTCGAGCGAGCCGACCTGCTCGGTTTGGGGCAACTGCATCAACTTCGCGGGCGCGTGGGTCGCAGCGGACAACGCGCCTATGCGTATCTGTTTCATCCGCGCGACCGTGCGCTATCGGAAGAGGCGTATGAGCGACTGCGCACGATCGGTGAGGCGACCGAACTCGGAAGTGGTTTCAAGATCGCGATGCGCGATCTTGAAATTCGCGGGGCGGGCAATCTGCTCGGCGAAGCCCAGAGTGGTCACATCGCCGCCGTGGGCTACGACCTTTACTGCCAACTCGTGACCGAGGCGGTGGCCGAAATGAAGGGTGAACAACCCGAGATTGCGATCGAACTGAAGATCGATGTGCCCGTGACGGCATTTTTGCCGACCAATTACGTTGCCAAGGAGGAACTTCGTCTCGACGCATACCGTCGACTCGTCGCCGTGAGGTCGCACACGGATGTCGCCGATATCAAAAATGAATGGCTCGACAGATTTGGAGAATTGCCCGAGCAGGCCGAGGCGTTGTTGATTGTTGGCTCGTTGCGCGCCGAGTGTCATCGACTCGGATTGCGTGAGATTGTTTGTGCCGACAATCGTGCCCGTCTCAAGCCGATTGTGCTGAAGGCCAGCGAGGCGATGCGACTTGTGCGTTTGTCGCCGAACGCGACATACCACGAGCCGAGCGGCGAACTGAACATCGCGATTCCCCGCGGGCAAGACCCCGCCAAATTTTTGGTCGGCTTCATGCAAGACCTCGTCGAGACCACCCCACTAGTGTGAATGCGATGAAAAACAAGACACACCTCGTTGTCAAAGTGGTGTTGCTCTGTTTCGCGACTTGTTTTGCATCGTCTTGCGGTTCGATGTCGACGAGCGCGGCCGAGATCAACGGCAGAAAAATTTCTCGCGCCGAACTCGAACTGACGATCACCGAGTTGGCTGACGCCGGCCAGACTCCTATCGTCGACGGTGAGATCGACGGCGAAACCGTTCGCGGTGTGCTCTCGGCCCTTGTTCAGGGCATCGGCACCGAACAATTTCTCAAAGAAAATGGCGAGGAAATCTCGACCGCCGATCGCAACACGACGCGGGCAAAAGTAATGCAGGACACCGACACTTCGACCTATACGCAGCACCTCAAAGATTTGATCATCGAACTGAATTCGGGCGTGTTGGCGCTCGAACGGGTGAAGGCGCCAGACGCGAAAAAAGCCGCCGAGATGTATGCCAAAGCTCCCGCGTCGCTCGGGGTGCTGTGTCTGCGTCACTTGCTCGTCGAGACCGAGGCGACTGCCACCGAGGCACTGAAAAAGTTCAACGATGGCGCCGAGTTCGCGACCGTAGCCGGCCAATATTCGATCGAGCCGAACGTCGAGAAATCGGGCGGAGCGCTGACGGGCGCCGACAACGCGTGCATCACGCTGACCGAATACCAAAGCAATTTTGACACCGACTTCACCGCGGGAGCACTGCGGGCCAAGGCGGGTGTGGCGTTCGGCCCGGTCAAGTCGAGTTTCGGTTACCACATCATCTATGTTCGGCCCTTTATCGAAGTCGCCGAGGACATCTCGAAACTTCTGAACACAAGTGCGGGCGTCAACCTGCTCACCGGCTTCATTGCGACATCGAAAATCAAGATTGACTCTGCCTATGGATTTTGGAACCCCGCCCGTGGTGGCGTCGTCGCCAACTAACCGACGATGCGCATGAAGGCGCAAGTCACGATCGTTGGTTTGGGTCCGGGTGCGGCGGATTCGGTGACCAGGCAGACTCTCGACGCGATCAACTCGTCGCAACACCGGTATGTTCGCACGATGCGTCACCCCAGCGCATTCTTGGTCGGTGACGCCACCAGTTTTGACGATGAGTACGAGAAGCATGAAAAATCTGAAGATGTCTATCGGGCCATCGCCGAGAAGTTGAAGACCGAGGCCGAAAAGCACCGCGCGATTCTGTATGCGGTGCCGGGTTCTCCCCTGGTGCTCGAACAAACCGTGCAGCACCTGCTGCACGACGAAAGCATCGAAACGGTTTTGATTTCGGCGATGAGCTTCTTGGACGTGGCGTGGCAGGTTCTGCGAATCGACCCCGTCGATGCGGGGGTGCGCCTGATCGACGGGCACCGTTTCGCCCGACTCGCTGCCGGAGAGAGCGGCCCCCTGCTGGTCGCCCAGTGCCATGCCAACTGGGTTTTGTCGGAAATCAAATTGGCGCACGAGTCGGCCACGGGCGACGAGCCGGTCGTGATTCTGCATCACCTCGGGTTGAAAGATCAACAAGTCGTGACGACGACGTGGAAAGAAATGGATCGCACCGTCGAACCAGATCACCTGACCAGTATCTATATCCCCAAGCTTGCAAATTCGATCGCCGGAGAGATGACCCAACTACACGGCTTGGCCCGAACATTGCGCGAACAGTGCCCGTGGGACAAGGCTCAAACCCACAAGTCGCTGGTGCGCTATTTGATCGAAGAAACATACGAGGTGGTTGACGCGATTACGTCTCTCGACCCGAATGACGAGTCGAGTGACGAAAAACTTATTGAAGAGTTGGGCGACCTGCTCTATCAAGTCGAATTTCATGCCATAATCGCCGAACAGCAGGGTCGATTCAGCATCGCCGATGTCGCCAGGTCGATTCACGACAAGTTGGTCAGGCGACATCCGCATGTCTTTGGTGATTTCGAAGCCGAAACCCCCGATGCGGTCGCATCAAACTGGGAGTCGCTCAAAAAACAAGAGCGCGACAAAACCAATGCCAAGACAGTTTTCGAGGGTGTAGCAAAGTCGGCCCCATCGTTGATGTATTCGACGAAACTGCAAAAGCGCGCGGCCGAACTGGGTTTTGATTGGCCGAACAAGACCGGTGCATCGGAGAAAATCGCCGAAGAGCTGAGGGAACTGGTTAGAGCGATCGATTCTGCGGGTGCCCCAGACGAGATACCTCTCGAATTGGGCGACGTGCTATTCAGCGTCGTCAACCTGTCACGCCACATCGGTGTCGACGCCGAATCGGCGTTGCGCTCGGCGGCCGAAAAGTTTCGTCGTCGATTCGAGGCTGTCGTGGCATTGGCCCAACGGCGTGACCTTCAACTTGAAAAGTGCACGCTCGCTCAACTCGACGCACTGTGGGACGAAGTCAAGAAAGCCGACAAGAAATGACCGAGCGATAATCTAGAGACGCATGTCGAAGATCGAAAAAGTTGGAGCCAGAGAAGTTTTGGACTCTCGCGGCAACCCCACGGTCGAGGTCGAGGTGACGCTCGACTCGGGTGCGTTCGGTAGGGCGATCGTGCCGTCGGGTGCATCGACCGGTGAACACGAGGCCGTCGAACTGCGCGACGGCGGCAAAAGATACATGGGCAAGGGCGTTTTGAAGGCCGTGCAAAACGCGAACAACGAGATCGCCAAGGCGATCAGCCATCTCGATGCCCACGACCAGACGCTGGTCGACGAGACTTTGATTCGTCTGGATGGCACCGAAAACAAATCGCGACTCGGTGCGAACGCGATGCTTGGCGCGAGTCTCGCCGTCGCCCACGCCGCCGCAGCCGACAAAAAGCTTCCGCTGTATGCGTCGCTCGGTGGCGACGAGGCCGTGACGATGCCCGTGCCGATGTTGAACGTGATGAACGGTGGCGCCCACGCCGACAACAACATCGACATGCAGGAGTTCATGATCATGCCGATCGGTGCGACCAGTTTCACCGAGGCTCTGCAATGGGGCGTCGAGACATATCACACGCTCAAGTCGTTGCTCAAGGCCAAAGGAATTTCGACAAGTGTCGGTGACGAGGGGGGTTTCGCACCCGACTTGGCCAACAACGAATCGGCGATCGAGTTTCTCGTCGAGGCGATCGCGCACGCCGGTTTCAAACCCGGATCCGATATCGCGATTGCGCTGGACCCCGCGATGAGCGAACTCTACAAAGAATCAAGATACCAACTGAAGGGTGAGTCGAAAGTTTTGTCGAGCGATGAACTCGTGACGTGGTGGTCGAACCTGGTCGACCGCTACCCCATCGTTTCGATCGAGGACGGCATGGCGGAAAACGACTGGGACGGTTGGGCTTTGCTCTCCCAAGCGCTTGGTTCGCGCGTGCAGTTGGTCGGCGACGACCTGTTCGTCACGAGTCGGCGGCGTTTGCAACTCGGCATCGACAAGAAAATCGCCAACAGCGTGTTGGTCAAAGTGAACCAGATCGGCACGCTTACCGAGACGCTCGCGACCATGAACCTGGCCAAAGCCAACGGATACGCAAGCGTGATGAGCCACCGCAGCGGCGAAACCGAAGACTCGACCATCGCCGATCTCGCCGTTGCCACCAACTGCGGCCAAATCAAAACGGGAGCGCCCGCGCGAAGTGACCGCGTCGCGAAATACAACCAACTTTTGCGAATCGAACAGCGATTGGGTTCGCTGGCGAGGTTTCCCACGCTGTTTTCACGCTCCACCAAAAAACGCTGATCGCAAGCCAGAATAGACGGGTGAACACAACGGCAGAACGTCGCTTAATCGGGGCACGTCGCGGCAAGTTCGCGCTCTTGCCGGTCGGCGCGGTGTTCGTCACCGCGGTCTCGCTCGCCTTGTTCGTGATTCCGATGCGCACATGGACCAAACAGCGATCGATGATGACCGAAAAAAGCGGGCAATTTTCGGCGCTCGAAGACATCAACGACGCCCTGCAAGACGAAGTGGACGCGCTCAAGACAACCGAGGGAATGCAGGAGGCCATCAGGTCGCAACTCGGCTATTTGCTGCCGAGCGAGAAACGTGTGCCGATGCTCGATATGCCGGCGGCGAGCGCCGATCTTCCCGATCGTTGGCCCTACACGATTGTGACAAATATCTTGCAGGTTCGCGTCGCCGAGGTGATTCGCAACAGCGGTGTCGAGATTATGAACCCGCTTCAGCCCTGACGACCGAAACACTATAGATTCAAATCATGGCTGGAAGCATTCTCGGCAATCGAGTTTTGCGCAAAGAGGATCCGAAGTTTCTCACTTCGGGCGGAAAATACATCGAAGACCTGAATGACGAGCCACTCTTCGCCGGGGCGCTGCATGTCACCTATGTGCGCTCGACCGTCGCGCACGCAAAAATTGCGCGCATCGATCTTTCGGAATGCAGATCTGCACCCGGTGTCGTCGCCGTGTTTACGGCACAAGACCTGGGGCTAGAAGAAGAACCGGCGACTTACAACCCGAACGCCAAGCGGGCGCATCTGGCGATCGGCAAGGTGCGTTGGGTGGGCGAATTGGTCGCGGCAGTTGTTACCGAGCGAGCCGACCAGGGTGAAGATGCGATCGAGCGCGCGATCGTCGAGTACGAGGTTCTTGAGCCGTTGATCGATCTTGAGCAGTCGATGACGAGCACGACACACATATATGAAGGTTGCGGCAGCAACATCGTGATGGGCACCGTAGAGATGGGTATGCCCGACAATACGGGTGACGAACTGTTCAAAGACTGCGAGGTGGTGATCAAGGGTCGTTTCATCAACCAGCGCGTCGCGCCTTGCCCGCTCGAGGCACGCGGCTCGGCCGCAGTCTGGGTCGACGGGCGCCTGCACCAATGGATTTCGACCCAACACGCCCAGGGTGTTCGTGCCGAAGTCGTCAAAGCAAACAAGATCGATGCCGAAAAAGTCCGGATCATCACACCCGACGTGGGCGGCGGTTTTGGCGCGAAAATCAGCGCCTACTCCGAAGAATTGTTGCTCGGCAAGATCGCCAAGCGTGTCGGCAAGCCGGTTCGCTGGCGCGAGACGCGAAGCGAGTCGATGGTCGGTCTCGGTCATGGTCGAGCGCAACTCCAATATGTCACGCTCGGCGGCACGAGGGCGGGCAAGGTAACCGCATATCAACTGAACGCGATTCAAGATTCGGGCGGCTGGGTTGATGTCGGCACCGTGCTGGCGCCGTTCATGACCCGCCCGATGGCCCAAGGGGTATACGACATTGAAAAGGTCGAATGCCGCACAACCTCGGTCGTGACCAACACGACCCCGATCGTCGCCTATCGCGGCGCGGGTCGACCCGAGGCCACCGCCGCCATCGAGCGGGCAATGGATCTTTTCGCCGCGGAGATCGGCAAAGATCCCGCCGAAGTGCGCCGAATGAATCTGATCCCGAAATTTTCTGAACCTCACAAGACCAAAATCGGTCACACCTACGATGTCGGCGACTACTCGGCCGCTCTCGACAAGGCGATGGCGGTCGCAAAATATTCCGAGGCGCGAGCCGAACAGGCCGAGCGTCGCAAGCGCGGCGACAAGGTGCAACTCGGCATCGGCGTGAGCGTTTACGTGGAAGTCACCGGCGGGGTCGACCCGATGCAAGAGCACGCAAAGATAAATGTTTTGCCCAACGGTCGGGCGGTTGTATTCACCGGCACATCACCGCATGGCCAAGGACACGTGACTTCGTGGGCGATGATCGCCAGCAGCGAAACCGGCATTTCGATCGAAGATATCGACGTCGTCTGGGGAGACACAGACCTGGTGCCAACCGGCGGGGGCACGATGGGTTCGCGTTCACTGCAACAAGGCGGCGCGGCCGTACAAAAAGTTTCGATTGAAATCGTCGATCAAGCGAGAAGGCTCGCCGCACAATTGCTTGAGGCGAATGAAATCGACGTCGTGCTGGACAAATCCAAGGGCGTCTTTCACGTCGCGGGTACGCCCTCGATCTCGAAGTCGTGGTCTGAGATCGCGGCTTCGGCTGATGCTAAAGCCGGACTCACCCAAGAGGGCATGTTCGTCGCCAATTCGGCGACGTTTCCGTTTGGTGCGCATATCGCGATAGTCGAGGTCGACACCGAGACGGGGAAAGTGAAACACCGTCGTCACATCGCGTGCGACGACGCCGGCCGAGTGGTGAATCCGCTCACTTTGGACGGTCAGATTCACGGCGGCATCGCCCAAGGCACGGCCCAGGCTCTGCTCGAAGAGTTTCGCTACGACGGCGACGGAAATCCGATCACGACAAACTTCGCCGACTACACGTTCATCTCGGCCGTCGAACTGCCGAGCATCGAAGTCGTGCACATGGAGACTCCGACTTTCGTCAATCCACTCGGAGCCAAAGGAATCGGCGAATCCGGCACGATCGGCTCGACGCCGGCGGTGCAATCGGCGGTGATTGACGCGTTGTTGCCGCTTGGCGTGCGTCACATCGACATGCCGACGACGCCCGAGCGAATCTGGTCGGCAATCTCGACAGCCTCTGCTTGAGTTCGCGCCGTCGTCGCGTCTTAAACTCAGGCCGTGAACAATTCTCCGATTATCGCCGAAAACTTGGTTCGTCACTTTGGTGATGTTCATGCCGTAAAGGGCATCAACCTTGACATCAAGGCGGGTGAAGTTTTTGGTTTCCTCGGACCAAATGGTGCCGGCAAAAGCACCGCCGTGCGAATGCTGACGACGCTGCTTCGACCGACATCGGGCTCGGCGAGGGTCGCGGGTTTCGACGTGGTGACCGAGGCCGACCAGGTGCGTCGCAACATCGGCGTCGCGTTGCAGGACGCCGCCATCGATCCGTTGATGACGGGCGCAGAATTGCTGGCTCTTCAGGGCGTTCTCTACGGCATTCCTGGGTCGGCACTCAAGCAACGCTCGAACGAATTATTGGAGCGTGTCGGTCTGACCGCCGCGGCATCTCGGCGAGTTTCCACATATTCCGGGGGCATGCGTCGCCGACTCGATCTGGCGCTTTCGTTGATTCATCAACCGTCGGTTCTGTTTTTGGATGAACCGACGACGGGACTCGACCCGATGAGCCGTCTCACGCTTTGGGAGGAGGTTCGCCGCCTGAACCGCGAGGGCACAACCGTGATGTTGACGACCCAATATCTGGAGGAAGCCGACCAACTTGCCGACCGCATCGCAATCATCGATCACGGCAAGATCGTGCGCGAGGGAAAACCCGCTGACTTGAAAGCCGGTGTTGGTGCACCGACTTTGATCATCAACACCAACACCGATCAAGTTGAAAAAGCCAACGCGGTTCTGAGCACCTTCGGAGACCTGCGACCCGGCGCCGAAGGCGCCCTCGGCGTGGGTTTGCGCGGCGGTGCCGCCCAGGTCACAGAGGTCGTGCGCAAACTCGACGAGGCGGGCGTGCGCGTGCAGCATCTCGAAATAAATGAACCGAGCCTCGACGACGTGTTTGCCGAGGCGACGGGTCATCGGCTCGAAGGTGCCGACAACGCACCATCGGCGGGCGACAACGGCGAGGAAGAGCCCTCGAAGAAAAAACGTCGAGGTCGAAAGTGACGGATGTCGTCGCCACCCCACCGACGCTGATCGCCGAACATTCGATCGCCGCTGCGTTTCGCCAAACTATTGCACTCGCCAAGCGCTCGACGCTCGAATTGTTTCGCCAGCCGGCGTTGGTCGTGCCGAGCATAATTTTTCCGTTGTTTTTTGCGTTCCTCGGCAACTCAAGTTTTGGAAGAACCACGTCACTGCCCGGGTTTCCAAAGGTCAACTCGTATCTGCAGTTTCAACTCGCCGGCACGATCACCCAAGGAGTTCTATTCGGTTCGGTGACCGGGGCCGCGGCGCTCGCCACCGACATCGAAAATGGTTTTTTTTATCGGCTTTTGGCCGCGCCAACTGCACGAACCTCAATCTTGTTCGGAAGACTCGCCGGTAGCACCCTGTTCGGCGCGCTTGAAACGGCCGTGTTCGTGTTGGTGTTGTTGCCGTTCGGTGCAGATGTCTCGGCCGGTTTACCGGGCATCATCGCGATGATTCTCAGCGGCGCACTGATCGCTCTGGCCGTCGGCGCACTGATGTCGTCGGTCGCGCTCAAGACGGGTTCGGCCGAGGCGGTTCAGGGCACTTTTCCGTTGTTGTTCATTTTGTTGTTCTTCTCGAGCGCGTTTTTTCCGCGCGAGACGATGAGCGGCGCCTACAAGACGATCGCGGGGATCAACCCGATTTCACATTTGGTCGAAGGTCTCCGAGCGCTCTCACTCGAGGGCTTCAGCATTTCGGCGACCGCGCGAGCGATCTTGGTGCCCCTGGCGATCGCAGTCGCCGCGCTGCTCGTCGCCAACAGGCAACTTCAAATGAGACTGCGAGCAAACTGATGAACACGAACGCGACCCCAACCCGCGCACCGATGCTCACTGCTTTCGACCTGCGCTCGACGACCGGTCGCAGTTCATGGCAACTCGTCAAACGCGGTTTGATCAACACCCGACGATTGCCGTCGGCATTTTTTCCGGCACTGGCGATGCCGATCTTCAACATGATTTCGTTCTCGGGAACATTTTTCGCGCTGACGAAATTGCCGGGCTTCCCCACCGACCGATCGGTGAACTGGTTCATGCCACTGGGTCTGGCGATGGGTTCGGCGTTCAGCGGTGTCGGGCTCGGCTTCTCGTTGATCCGCGATCTCGAGAACGGATTCTTTGATCGACTCAGAATGTCGCCGACCTCGAGGATCTCGTTGATCATCGGACCCGTGCTGGCGACTTGGATTCGAGTGACGCTGATCGCAGTCATGGTGTTTGTCGCCGGCACATTGCTCGGCGCACGACCGACCGCGGGTGTGATGAGCTACATCTGCTCGTGGGTCGCGGCAATCGGCATCTCGACCATCGGCGCAGGTTGGGGTCTCGCCCTCGCGTTTCGATTTCAAGACATGCGCGGAGCCGCGGTGATGCAGCTGTCGATATTTCTGGCGATGTTTCTTTCGACTGCTCAAGTGCCGCTGAACGTGATGACAGGTTGGTTGCACACCGCCGCTCGCATCAACCCCGTCACGAATATTTTTCGTCTGGCTCGTGCGGGTTGGGTCAATGCGGACGACCCGGGTCATCTCAGTTGGCAAAACGCCTATGGCGGGCTGATCGCCATTTTCGTGTTGAGCGCCTTGACCCTTGTTTTCGCCCTGCGCAGCCTGCAAAAAATCGACAACTAGGCGAAACTAGGTCGCAAAACGCCCGATTTGTGTGGGCGCGCCCGGCAGAGGCAATATTGCCTTTGGGACAAGTCGTTCGACTCTATTGTCGAACTGAAATTTGGGGGTTGAAGATGAAGGTTTCAATCACGGTCAACGGCAAGGAACATCACGGGGATGTCGAGCCAAGAACTTTGCTGGTCCATTACATCCGCGAGGTGTTGGGTCTGACCGGCACGAACGTGGGTTGCGACTCGTCGAGTTGCGGCGCCTGCACGATTCACATGAACGGCGAAGCGGTGAAGAGTTGCACGATCCTCGCGGTTCAAGCCGACGGTTCGAACGTCACGACGATCGAAGGCCTGGCCAAAGACGGCGTGATGCACCCGATGCAAACGGCGTTCATGGAGAATCACGGTCTGCAATGCGGCTACTGCACACCGGGCATGGTGATGGCGGCGGTTGGCTTGCTCAACGAAAACCCGAAGCCGACCGAAGAGCAAGTGCGTGTCGGTCTCGAAGGCAACTTGTGTCGTTGCACGGGATACCACAACATCGTCAAGTCGGTGCTGGCCGCCGCCGGTTCAAAATAAGGAGCGCGAAATGACAATCACCGAAAACAAGACCACGAACGTAATCGGCACGAGGTTGCTGCGCCGTGAAGATCCGCCGCTGCTCACGGGCGAGGCGAAGTTCACCGACGACCTGAACATTCCGGGGGCTTTGCATCTGGCGGTGCTGCGCTCACCGTATGCTCATGCGAAAATCAAATCGATAAATGTCTCGGCTGCGCTGAAAATTGCCGGAGTGATCGCGGTATATACGGGCAAGGATCTGCAAACGACTTGGGCGGCACCACTGCCGTGCGCGTGGCCGGTGACGAAAGACATGAAGAATCCGGCGCACTACCCGCTGGCGATCGACAAGGTCAACTATGTCGGCGACGGCGTCGCCGCCGTGTTGGCGACGAACGAGACTGCTTCGCGCGACGCGCTCGACGCGATCGATGTCGACTATGAACCGCTTCAAGCCGTGGTCGATCTCGAAGACGCGCTGAGCGACAAGAACATCATTCACAACGACCTCGGCACCAACAAGAGCTACACCTGGCCGTTGTTGGTTGAAGACACGCCGGGATGCGTCGAGGAGGCGTTCAAAAAAGCGAAGTACAAAGTCAAAGAAAGATATGTACAGCAACGCCTGATACCGATGGCTATGGAACCGCGGGCAATCGCCGCGGTGCCGCAACCATTCGGTGGCGACATAACTCTGTATTCAGCGACGCAGATTCCGCACATTCTCAAGGTGATGACGGCGCTCACTCTCGGAATTCCCGAGCATCAGGTGCGCGTGATCGCCCCGAGCGTGGGCGGCGGATTCGGTTCGAAGTTGAACGTGTATGCCGAGGAACTCTTGTGCATGGCCCTCGCACGCAAGCACAACACCCCGGTGCGGTGGGTCGAAGAAAGGTCTGAGAACGCCCAAGCCACGATTCAAGGACGAGGTCAGATACAACACATCGAATTGGCCGCCGACGAAAACGGAAAAATCACCGCGATACGCGTGCGCATCATCGGTGACATGGGTGCTTACCTGCAACTCGTGACCCCGGGTGTACCGCTTCTCGGGGCATTTTTGTATGGGGGCGTCTACGACATTCCAAAGGCCTACGACTTCAGTTGCACCTCGGTGTTCACCAACCTGACGCCGACAGACGCGTATCGCGGTGCGGGGCGACCCGAAGCGACATTTGCGATCGAATCCGCAATCGAGGCGTTGGCTCGCGAAATGAAGATCGATTCGTTCGAATTGCGCAAACGCAATTACATCAAGAAAGAGCAATATCCGTACACGGCGTTCAGCGGCTTGGTCTACGACTCGGGCGATCATCTGACCGCCGCCGAAAAAGCGGCGAAACTCACCGATCTTGCGGGCGTACGGAAGCAACAGAAGAAACAGAACGTGCCGGGCGCGACGAAACTGCTCGGCGTCGGGATGACCTCATATTTCGAAATGTGCGGCCTGGCGCCTTCGCGAGTGCTGGCGTCGCTCAACTACAGCGCCGGGGGTTGGGAGACCGCGACGGTTCGCGTTTTGCCGACAAACAAGGTGCAGGTCATCACCGGCTCATCGCCGCACGGTCAAGGACACGAAACCAGTTGGTCGATGATCGCCGCAGAAAAACTCGGCGTCGCACCCGAGGATGTCGACGTACTGCACAGCGACACGGCGATTTCGGCGCTCGGTCTCGACACCTACGGCTCGCGAAGTTTGCCCGTGGGCGGTGTGGCGATCGCCATGGCGTGCGACAGAGTGATCGAGAAAGCCAAGACGATCGCCGCGCACCAACTTGAATGCGCCGCCGAAGACCTGCAGTTCGTGGGTGGAACTTTCAGCGTGAAAGGCTCGCCCGACCGCGCATTGCCGCTCGCGGCAATCGCCTTCGGTGCGTTCACCGCACACAACCTGCCCGAAGGCTGCGAACCCAACCTCGAGGCCCAGGTCTCGTATGATCCACCGAACTTTTCGTGGCCGTTCGGCACGCACATGTGCGTCGTCGAGGTCGACGCCGAAACCGGCGCCGTGGAAATTCTGAAGTACATCGCGGTCGACGATTGCGGAATTCAAATCAATCCACTGATCGTCGAAGGCCAGGTGCACGGTGGCGTGGTGCAAGGTATCGCCCAGGCGTTGTTCGAAGAGGCCGTCTATGACGGCGACGGCAACCTGAAGACTTCGACGCTCGCCGAATATCTGGTGCCAGCAGCCTGCGACGTGCCGCCAATCACGACGGCTCACACGACGACGCCGTCACCGACCAACCAACTCGGCGTAAAGGGCATCGGTGAAGCGGGCACGATCGGTGCCGCGCCGACGGTGATCAACGCGATCATCGATGCTCTGTCGGGTTTGGGCGTCAAATCAATGGCGATGCCGGCATCGCCGCAGACGGTGTGGAAAACGATTCAAGCAGCCCGTGGAGGTAAGAAATGATTCCAGCAGCATTCGACTACAAGCGGGCGTCTTCGGCCGCCGAGGCGATCTCGCTCGTGAGTCAATATGGCAGCGACGCGAAATTCCTCGCGGGCGGTCACAGTTTGTTGCCGCTGATGAAATTGCGACTCGCTCAACCGGCGATGTTGATCGATATCGGGCGCGTGAAAGATCTTTCTTACATCAAAGATGCCGGTAAACACATCGCGATTGGTGCCTTGACCCGACACATGGATGTCGAAACATCGAAAGTTCTGCATGAGCACGCGCCGTTGCTGAGCCATGCCGCGGGCCATGTGGGTGACGCCCAAGTGCGACACCGTGGCACGATCGGTGGCTCGATTGCGCATGCCGACCCTGCGAGCGATCTACCCGCGACAACTTTGGCGCTCGGCGCGACTTATGTCGTGCAGGGACCAAAGGGGCAGCGCGAAATCGCCGCCGCGAACTTTTACAAGGGTTTCCTCGAAAGCGACCTCGCCGCCGATGAAATGTTGGTCGAGATTCGCGTGCCGAAGATGCAGGGTGCGGGTTGGGGCTTTCAAAAGTTCAACCGTCGCGCCCAAGACTGGGCGATCGTCGGCGTGGCGGCGTGGCGACGCAAGAATGAAGCCGGGGTCGCGCTCGTGAACATGGGTTCGACACCGATTTTGGCCACCAGCGTTGCTGATGCCCTGGCCAAAGGCGCGTCGGTTGGCGACGCCGCGGCATTGGCGTCGAACGAGGCCGACCCGCAGAGCGATCTGAACGCATCAACCGAATATCGCAAACATTTGGCGAGTGTCTTGGTGCGTCGGGCGCTTGAAGACGCCTCGAAGTAGGTCGCGCTAAAACTCGATCTGCGCGGCCGAACGGGTCGCGATATATGGCTTGAAGTATTCGGCGCGAATCTCGTTGTGCAACGGACTCTCGTCATACACGCGCCAACCCGCGACGTCGTCGAAAGTCGCGGCGATCAAGTAATTGGCGTTGGTCGCAGCCGACACGCCCAAATCTGGACCGCAGCGATAACTGCGCACGGTGGGAATTTGCTTCACCATTTCGTGCAGCACTTTTGTGATTGTTTCGGCGTAATTGGCGGGCACCTGGTCGTTCCAGGTGATCGCTACGACGTGCTGCAGCATCAGATCAAGCCCTGATACGCGCCACCGTCGACCTGCAGGTTCGCACCCGTGATGTACTTGGCCGGCTCCCCGCACAAAAAGGCGACGACACTGCCGAAGTCTTTCGGGTCACCGACGAAACCCGCGGGAATATCGAGCGCCTTGGCGTCGGGCGTCGCCCCGTAAAGCTGCCTGATTCGTTCGGTGTCGTGCGTGCCGGGCTGGACCGTATTGATGGTGACACCGTCGCCAGCGACCTCTCGAGCCACGGTTTTCAAGAAACCCGTCAAACCTGCTCGCGCCGTGTTTGACAGAATCAAATTCGCGATCGGTTGTCGCACCGCGATCGAGGTGATCGCCACGACTCTTCCCCACTTGCGTTGTTGCATTTGCGGAACTGCAAGTTTTGTCATCGCGATCATCGACATCAGTCCGTTTGCCAACGCCTTGTCGTAACCGGCTACATCGGTGCCCGCGAAATTGCCGGCCGGCGGGCCGCCGCTGTTCAAAACCAAAATGTCGAGTTTGCCGAGAATTCCGGCGGCACGGTTGACGAAACTCTCGCCACCCGCGACAGACGACACGTCACATGAAATACCGACACATGAATTGCCGATCTTTTTTGCGGCGTCCTCGGCGCGCTTGGCGTCTCGTCCACAAATTACGACTCGCACACCATCGTTGGCCAGAGCCTGCGCGGTGGCAAAGCCGAGACCCGCCGAACCCGCCGCCACGGCGGCGGTGCGACCGCTCAGCCCCAAATCCATTGCCCTAAGGCTAGTTCTGCGACCCATAGAATTAGCCGAGTTAGGTGGTGAGAAGCAATGGACCGATCGGCAACTTCGCCGCGGTCGAGTGAGCGTTACCTTGATGCGATAGCCGACGCGGAGACTTTTCCGTATTGGCTAGACGACGTCGACGAACCCGACTCGAACCCCACTGCAGTGCACGACGAAGACTGCGACTTGTGCGTGATCGGTGGCGGGTTCACCGGACTGTGGACGGCGATCATCGCCAAACAACGCGACGCGAATCGCGACGTCGTATTGATCGAATCGCACGAGATCGGCTCGGGCGCCAGCAGTCGCAACGGCGGATTCATGGATTATTCGCTGACCCACGGCATCGCCAACGCCCAAGAGAGGTTTCCCGACGAGGTGGCGATTCTCGAACAACTCGGCCGCGAGAACTTTGCCGAAATCGAAAAAGTGATCCGCGAATACAACATCGATTGCGACTTCGAGCGCAACGGCGCGATCGAAGTGGCGAGCAGTTGGCACACCGAAAATTACATCCACGAACTTCGCGAAGACTTCGCCCAACTTCGAGATTTGGGGCACGATGTCGTGTGGTTGGATCGTGAAGCGATACGCAACGAGGTGCATTCGCCGGTTTTCATGGGCGGCATGTGGACGAAAGGCTCTTCGGCGCTGGTCGACCCGGCTCGTCTCGCCTGGGGTTTGAAGCGCGTGGCGCAAAGCATGGGCGTGCGAATTTACGAAGACACGCGGGCGCTGGATCTGAACGACACCAAGAAGAAGATCGAAATCAAAACGCCCTTGGCAAAAATCAAGGCAAATCATGTCGCCTTGGCAACGAACACTTTCTCGCCACTTCTGCGACAAATGCACAGATACATCGCGCCCGTGTACGACTATTGTCTCGTCACCGAACCGTTGACGACCCAACAACTTGAAAGCGTCGGTTGGCGCAATCGCCAGGGTTTGGCCGACTGCTCGAACCAATTTCACTACTTCAGGTTGACCGCGGACAACAGGATTCTCTGGGGTGGTTACGACGCGATCTACTACTTCGGCGGAAGAATGGACAAGGAACTCGAGTCACGACCCGAAACATGGGCGATGCTCTCCAGCCAGTTCTTCACGACGTTTCCCCAACTCGAAGGCATCAAGTTTTCGCACATGTGGGGCGCGGCGATCGACACCTGCGCGCGCTTCAGCGTTTTCTGGGGAACCCACTATGACAAGCGCGTCGCCTATGCGCTCGGTTACACGGGACTTGGTGTGGCGTCATCGCGATTCGGTGGTGAAGTGATGCTCGATCTGCTCGCGCGCAGCGACACGCGCGCGACCCGAACGAATTTTGTGAAGACAAAGCCGCGGGCGTTTCCGCCAGAACCGTTCAGGTTCATCGGCATTCAGGTCACCCGTTGGTCGCTCGACTTCGAAGACCGCACCGGCAAGCGCAACCTTTGGCTTCGACTGCTCGACAGGCTCGGTCTGGGTTTCAACTCGTAAACTTCGATGGTTTGCGCTCTAGCCTGACACCATGAGTTTGCAGTCTGTCGCCGATGTTCGCAGTGCGCTCGACGAGCAGAATTATCTGGCCAGCGACGGTTTGGCCACCGCGGTTTTCTTGGCGGTCTCGCTGAATCGCCCGTTGTTGCTCGAGGGTGAAGCGGGCGTCGGGAAAACTGAACTGGCAAAGGTTTTGGCAAAAATCAGACAAAGTCAATTGATCCGCCTGCAGTGCTACGAAGGAATCGACGCGGCCCAAGCGATGTATGACTGGGACTACTCGCGTCAGTTGTTGCACTTGCGCACCGTCGAGGCCACGGGCGAAGCCACGGCGCTGGGTGCCGACAAGCTCGAAGGTCAGTTATACAGCGAAAAATTTCTGATTCGTCGCGCGCTGTTGCAGGCCATCGACCAGAAATCGGGTGTTTCGCCGGTGCTGTTGATCGACGAAATTGACCGTGCCGACGACGAGTTTGAGGCATATTTGCTCGAGGTTTTGTCCGATTTCCAGATCACGATCCCCGAACTCGGAAGCTACAAGGCAACCACGCCGCCGCTGGTCGTGTTGACCTCAAATCGCACCCGCGATGTGCACGATGCATTGAAGCGCCGATGCTTGTACCACTGGGTCGAACACCCGAACTTCGATCGAGAAGTTGAAATCGTCAAACGGCGCGTGCCCCAGGTTGCCGAAACCCTGGCCAAACAGGTCGCAGGGGCGGTGGAGGCGTTGCGCAAGATGCAGTTGTACAAGCCGCCCGGCGTCGCCGAAACGATCGACTGGGCCACCGCCCTCGGTCGCCTCGGTGTCGGCGAACTCGACGAATCGGTCGTGCAAGCCACGCTCGGTACCGTGCTCAAATACCGTGAAGACCACGATCGCGTGCGTGACAACGGTGTGGCCAACCTCGTCAAGCAAGCCTTCGAACGAGGCTTGTACAGCAACTGATGTCGACCTCGTCACCTGCCCACAAAATGGCGGTGACTTTCGCCCGCATTCTGCGTGGCGCGGGCGTCGATGTGCCTCTCGACTCGGTGATCGTTTTTGTCGGTGCGTTGAGCCATGTCGGTCTCGAAAATCGAGACGATGTCTATTGGGCCGCATATTCGACATTGATCCGCCGCCACGAGGACACCCCGATTTTTGATCGCGTATTCGCCATTTTCTGGGAGCAACTGATCCAAGTCGAACAGGTCGAACAGATTCAAGAAACCGAATCGGTGACATTGCTTGTCGACAGCGACGATGAACAAAGCGACGAAACAAATGCCGACGCCATCGACGATGAGAACACGATCACCCTGCGATTTTCGAGCATCGAGACACTTCGCGACAAAGATTTTGCCGCATACTCCGAAAGCGAACTGCGAGAAGCCGAACAGTTCATGACGAGTCTGCGTTTGGCGGGCCCACCGAAACGATCACTGCGGCTTCAACAATCCAATCGCTCCGGCGGGCGCCAAGATATTCGGCGAACCATGCGTGCGGCGTTGCAAAACGACCGAGAACCGATCGAGCGGTTTTGGCGCGAGCCGAGCACCAGACTTCGACGGCTCGTGGTTCTGCTCGATGTCTCGGGTTCGATGGAGCCCTACGCGCGCGCCTTGTTGCGATTCATGCATGCCGCCGTGGTCGGTCGCCAAAGGGTCGAGGCCTTCACTCTCGGTACCCGACTGACGCGCATCACGAAGGAACTCGCCAATCGTGATCCAGACCGTGCCCTCGCCCGAACCTCGGCCCAAGTTTCGGATTGGAGTGGCGGAACCCGACTCGGCGAGTGTCTGCAGAATTTCAACGACAACTGGGGTGTCGGCGGCATGGCCCGCGGGGCGATTTTTGTGATTCTCTCCGACGGTTGGGACCGCGGCGACCCGCAGGCTCTGGCCGCGCAGATGGCGCGCCTCAAGCGAGTGGCGTTCAGGGTGATCTGGGTGAACCCGCTGAAAGTGAGCCCGGATTATGCACCTCTGGCGCGTGGCATGGCCGCGGCGATGCCGTACATTGATGATTTCGTCGAAGGGCACTCGCTCGAGGCGCTGCGCGAATTGACCGAGGTCATCTCGCGCGAGTCGAACAGTTTGCGAAAGGCGGCCAGTCATGCGTGAGGTTTTGGACGACATCGACCGTTGGCGGGCGCAAAACAAGCGCATCGCCTTGGCACGAGTGATCGACATCGACGGCTCGGGGCCGCGTGATCCCGGTGCGGCGATGGCGGTGAACGAAGATGGCGAGGTTTGCGGTTCCGTTTCGGGTGGTTGCGTCGAGGGTGCCGTCGTCACAGAGGCTCTCGAGATTCTGAATTCGAGCAGTTCGGGTCGAATCGTCAAGTTCGGCTATTCAGACGACGAGGCGTTCGCCGTCGGGTTGACCTGCGGTGGCGTCGTACATCTGTTCATTCAGCCCCTGAATTGGTGAGCTCCGAGAGATGATCTACGCAGCGCTCGCCGATCGAATTCGCGGCAACAAACCGACCGTGCTGCTCACCGTGATCGACGGGCCAAACACCGGCTCGACGCTCTTGGTTTCACCCGATCAAAGGAGATTTCCGACCCTCGGAACTTTGGGCGACGAAGAACTCGACCGCGTCGCCGCACGCGATGCACTCGGTGAACTCGAGGCGGGTCGCACGAGCGTGCGAAGTTATGGCCCGTCGGGTCAGGTCACACCAGAAGATCTGGTCGACACCCCCACGGTGCGGGTTTTTGTCGAATCGTTTTCGCCACCGCCACAAATGATCATTTTCGGTGCGGTCGACTTCACCGCCGCACTCGCCCGCGTGGCGAAAGTTCTCGGCTATTACGTGACTGTCTGCGATGCTCGCGAGATGTTCGCCACCAAGCGCAGGTTTCCGATGGCTGATGAAGTCGTGGTCACTTGGCCGATGCCGGTGCTCGCAGAACGCGGCCCCGACCTTGGCGCGCGCGACGCAGTTTGCATTCTCACTCATGATCCAAAATTTGATGTGCCGGCAATTCAAGGTGCGCTCGCGACTTCGGTTGGCTACATCGGCGTGATGGGCAGTCGCAAGACGCACGCCAAACGTCTCGAACGCCTCGCTGAGGTCGGCATCACAAAGCCGACCGACCTGGCGCGACTGATGTCTCCGATCGGTCTCGATATCGGTTCGCGCACGCCCGAAGAAACGGCGATTTCAATTTGTGCCGAGATCATCGGCAAGCGTGTGGGTCGCGATGTACCCTCGTTGGCCAACACATGCGGACCAATTCACAGATAGTTTCTGCCGAAAAGTTACGGATTCGGGTCGACCCAGCGCATCCATTTGACGCGCGTCTCATCGATCTTGTGCACCTCGACGCTTCGGCCGTTTCGCGGGGCCTGAATGACGACGTTCTCGACGCCCAACGACATCGAAATATGACCGGGATACCAGGCCAAGTCGCCCACCTTCACCTCGTCGCTTCGCACCCGTTCACTGAACGAGTATTGCTGGTGCGAACCGCGCGGCATCGCCAAGCCGACGCTGTTCCACGCGAACTTGATCAACGCCGAACAATCGAGAGCGGTGCCGGGTTCGTCGGCATTCGTTTGATATGGCACCCCCATTTGGGTCAGCGCCGCGAACAACACCCGTTGACGCTCGATACCGGCGTCTGACCAGGCTCGCTCCAAAGCTGCGGCGTCGATTTCAAGATGCTCGGCGACGATGATCGCGATGTTTTTCAGCCATCTTGCGGCGACATCGCGTTGTTCGCGCGGACTAATTTGATCGGCCGACTTCAAGGCCTCGAGCGCCAATTGTGCCTGCCTGGCAACCCATGCCGATTCGATCGCCGGCATCGGCTTGGCCGCGACCGGCTCGACGGAAAAAGGGCCACGATCAAAACAGAGCCCGAACAAGAGCACCAGCACACCCAAAACGACGCGAACGCCGAGCACGACGGATTTGCGACAATACGAAACTTGGGGGTTCATAATGGGGAGGGTTGGCATCAAACTAAAGGAGCCGTGTAACAGGGTAGCCGAACAAAATCCCGTCTGAAACCCGCTTGGTTAAAATCAGCGCATGGTGATATCCAAGAAATTTTTGGCGAAAAAGTGTGCTGCCCAGCGAAAACTTGTCGCGCGTCAATTGCGCAAGCAACGAATCAAACTCGAGTTAAGTCAAGACGAGCTCGCCCAACGTGCGGGTATCGAGAGAAAAACCGTCAACCGCATCGAGAATGGTCACTTTTCACCGACGCTCGAAACCATCACGCGTTTGTGCATCGTGCTCAAGATTGCCCCAAGTACTCTCTTCGGTAGTGGTCGCCGCGCAAAAAGATAGTCAAACCGCAACTGCGATTCTGCTGGCCGCAGGCGGTGGTTCGAGGTTTTCGGGCGCCGAGCACAAATTGCTCACGACTATTCACGGTCGAAGCATTTTTGCCTGGTCGCTGCAACACGCGATCGAGGCCAACTTCAAACAAGTGATTGTCATTACGGGCTCAGTCGACTTGGCAGATCAAATTGCGGCCTTCGACGAAATGGTGCGCGTCATCACTGTGGTGCACAACCCAGATTGGCGACTCGGCATGGCCTCAAGTCTGCAATGCGGCATCGCGAAAGCCCGGCAACTTGGCGCTGATGCGGTCGTGGTCGGCTTGGCCGATCAACCGGCGATTGTTTCGTCGGCCTGGCAAGGAGTTGGCGCCTCGAACGCCCCGCTCGCGGTCGCAACATACAACGGTGTTCGCGGAAATCCGGTTCGACTGCACGCCGAGATCTGGCCGTTGTTGCCGACTAGTGGCGATGAAGGGGCGCGAACTCTGTTCAAGTCTCATCGCGAGTTGGTCGAAGAGATCGAATGCGAGGGGTCGGCGCAAGATCTCGACACGACCGAAGATCTTGGCGCGCTGACGGAGTTGCTCAGCCGATGACGAAGCCAATGACCCGCTAATGACAAGGCCGACTGCGCAAGATATCGCCCGCGTCACCGAACTGCTGGGTCGCAAACCCCAGGGCGAATTTGAAGTCGCTCTGCGCGACTCGAACGGCGACATCGTCGTTGTCAAGAATGCCCCGTTGTTGTTCGACGGCACACCGATGCCGACACGATATTGGTTGGTCGGCGTCGAGGAGCACATCGCGGTGAGTCGCCTCGAGTCTGCCGGTTGCATCGCTCAGGCCGAAAGAGAGGTCGACCCCGAAGCGTTGCGCCTCACCCACGAGAGATACGCCAATGAACGCGACAGCGCGATATCGCCGAGCCATACGGGCCCGCGACCCGATGGTGGCGTCGCCGGCACCCGGGTCGGGGTGAAATGTTTGCACGCTCACTACGCCAATTGGTTGGTGAACAAGACCGATGTAGTCGGCGAGTGGGTCGACAAGCGACTTCGGCAGGAACGACGACCATAACTAGTCTGCTCTGATGATGGGCAAGAACTTCGCGGCGATCGACATCGGCAGCAACTCGACGAACTTGTTGATCGCCGACCCGAACGGAACCACCGTGCATCGAGTCGTGACCACGACCCGACTCGGCAAAGATCTCGGCAAGACCGGTTCGTTGAGCGCCGAGTCGATCGAGCGAACCCTGCAATGTCTCGGTGAATATCAAAGCCTGATTTCAAAAAATGATGTCACCCAGGTGCGTACAGTCGCCACGGCGGCGTGTCGAAAGGCAAAGAACACTGGCGACTTTTTTTCGGCTGCCCAAAAGATTCTCGGCGCCGAACCAGAGTTGATTTCAGGTCAGACCGAGGGCGCGCTGTCGTTTAGCGGTGCGACCGGTGCGTTCGCCGAGAAAACGCCGACCCTCGTCGTCGATATCGGTGGTGCTTCGACCGAACTGATGGTCGGCACCGAGGGTCTCGAGTTTTCGGTGAGTTTGCCTTTTGGCGCCGTCACCGTCACCGAATCGGAACTGCATCGTGACCCGCCGCGACCCGAAGAGTTGACGAACGCGATTTCTATGGTTTCCGATGCGGTCGACGATGTGGCGCACAATTGCCCGCGAATTCGCGCTGTTGATCGCGTGATTGGTGTTGCGGGCACGATCGTCACCGTCGGCGCGGTCGAGATCGGCCAGCGAGTTTTCGACCCCGGTGCGCTGCACGCATTGCGCCTCGGGCGCGACGCCGTAGAAGATGTTTTTAGAACGCTGGCCACCGAAGCGCTGGCCGACCGCGTGCACAACCCCGGGTTACCCCGCGATCGCGCCGACATCATCGTCGGTGGATGTTGCGTGCTCGTCGCGATCTTGCGACGCCTTCAGATTTCTGAAATTGTCGTCAGCCAGCACAATCTTCTTGATGGTCTAATCTCTGAAATGAGAAAGAATTTTTCGTGAGTCATCTTTCATCTTCTCCGAAACGGTTCGTACACCCGGCCGGCGCTCCGGTCGCACCACCGCGTTTGTATGGCGCACGGGTGATGCTTCGACCCCTCGTCGCGCACGATTTCGAAGCATGGAGCGAGGTGCGTCTGCGCAATGTCGAGTGGCTGACCGTTTGGGAGCCGCGTCGGTCTGAGTTTTTGGCCGACCCCGCCACCGATCGCGACGCTTTCGAGCGAAGATGCGTGGCGCGCGATCGCGAGCGACAGAACGGCTCGGCCTATGCGCTCGGGTTGTTCCTCAACAATTTTCTTGTCGGTGAAGTCAACATCAACAATGTCGTGCGTGGCGCGATCCAGACGGGCACGATCGGTTATTGGATCGATCGCAAACACGCGGGCAACTGCTATGTGGTCGAAGGTGTCACGGCGATCATGCAGTTTGCTTTCGACGATCTGAAACTGCACCGGCTCGAGGTCTGCATCATTCCGCGCAACACCAACAGCAAACGGGTCGTCGAAAAACTGAATCTGCGCTACGAGGGTTTGTCGGAGCGATTTCTCGAGATCAACGGCGTCTGGGAAGACCACATGCGCTTCGCGATCACCGCAGAAGAGTGGCATGAACGCCGCGAGACCCTCACCCGCCAGTGGCTCACCACGAAAAAATAGATTTTATTTTTTGATTTTGGCTTGAAGGGCGGCGAGGCGTTCGACGAACCAGGGTTGCTTGGTCGTCCACACTTGGGGCTCGAGTTCTTTGGCCACCGCCTGCTCGTGGGATTGCACATTCGCCATTTCTTGAATCGTGCGCTTGGTGAGAACGGCGAGTTCGCGCGGGGCGCTCGCCGCGCGTCGGGCCATCGAATGCGCCACGGCGATCAACTCGTCGTCGGGCACGCACTTGTAGACGAGACCGATTCGCGCCGCCTCGGCACCGTCGAGAACTTCGCCGAAAACCACCGCCGCCATGGTCGCTTGCGGTCCGGCGATATTGCGAAACATCCAGGTGTGACCCCCGCCCGGATGGAGGCCGATCTGCAAAAATCGCGTGTCAAACTTGGCGCGCTCGGCGGCGATGCGCACATCGCAACAAAGTGCGAGGTTCATGCCCGCACCCACGGCCGCACCGTTGACCGCGGCGATAGTCGGCAACGGTGTTCGGGCGACGCGCAAAAACCCCTCATAGATTCTCGTCAGCGATTGACCGTCGGCTTCGGCCAGATTTCCCAAATTCGCCCCGGCACAAAACGCGGGCGCCGCACCGGTGACGACCAACGCGCCGATATTCAGATCGCTCTCGATTTCATCCATCGCCGCCGTGATATCGGCCACCATTTCTAGAGTCATCGTGTTGCGTTCGGCGGGATTATTCAGCGTCAAAACAGCCACGCCCTCGCGACGCTCGACTTGCACAAGACCCATGAGCATTCAGTTTGTCATATTGTTAGCGTGAGTACCGCATGTTGGATCATGTCTTCAGTGACGCGATAGGCGCCTTGCGCGACGCATTCTCGAATGCGTTTCTCGAGCGCCAGGCGTTCGACGAACATTTTCAGTCCGACGTGTTGCTGGGCGATCTGGTGTGGCAGACGAGTTACGGTTTGCCCGGCGAGGGCCGCCCACCACGGGTGATCGCCCACGTGACGCTGACCTGGCCGAGTTGGAGCCAGGCGGTTTATCGAACCTGGTACACCGACGAAACATTTCACGAATCACCCGAAATCGAGATGGAGATCGTGTTTCGCGTTCAGCGTCTCTCGACACAACCGGAGGCGAGTCAAGTCGAAACCATCGTGCCCGTGAAGAGCCCGCAAATCGGCCACGGACAACTCGAGCGCGAGGGCATCACGATCGAAATAAATCATCCGTCACAAGACATCGACTCGAACGACAAGCGCATCGACTTCGCGATCGAAGTGACCTACCATGGCAATTACGAACTGGCCGAAGAGACGCTGCAAGACGGCACGAGCAAGTTGCTCGACGATAATTTTGGCGGTCTCGGCAGTTGGATCGCTTCGACCCTGGTGAAACTCGGCGACCTGAAACTCGCCTACTTGCCCGCCGACGAAAACTGACGCCAAGACCTACAACAGGTCGTTTGGCACGACCGTGGTCAGTTGCACGATTGGTCGGGGCCCCATGTGTGTGATCACCTCTGAAGCGACGATCGACCCGATCCTGCCGCACTGCTCGATCGGCTTGCCTCGCACGAAACCATAGAGAAAACCCGCCGCATACATGTCGCCGGCGCCCGTGGCATCGACGACGCTGTCGACCGGTTCGGCATCGATGATCACCACTTCGTCGCCGTCGATCACGACCGAGCCATGTTCGTTGCGCGTCACCGCGGCAAATTCACAATTCTCCCGCAACTTGTGCAGACCATCGTTGATCGATCTGACCTGATACAGCGACTTCAATTCCTCTTCGTTGGCGAACAACACGTCGATGTCGTTCTTTACCAATGACAAAAAGTCGTCGCGATGACGGTCGACGCAAAATGCGTCAGACAGCGTAAGCGCGACTTTGCGACCGGCCGCATGGGCGTATTCGGCGGCAGTGCGAAACGCCTCTTTTGCGGCGTCTTTGTCGAACAAGTAACCCTCGAGAAACACGACCGCGGCGCTCTGCACCGCCGACTTTGAAATATCAGATGGTTCGAGCAACGAGGCGGCGCCAAGAAATGTGTTCATTGTGCGGTTTCCGTCGGGTGTCACGACGATCAGGCAGCGTCCTGTGTCTTCGGTCGTGCTGTTCGCGCCCGGGAAGAATCTCACTCCGACCGACGACAGATCGCTCGCAAATGCCTGGCCGAGTCGATCGGCCGAAATCTTGCCGATAAATCCCGCCCGACCGCGCAGACTCGCCAGGCCGTAGGCGGTGTTGGCCGCCGACCCTCCGCTCATCTCGGTGCGCGAGTGCACCAACGAGTGCAGATGCTTCGAGCGTTGAAGGTCGACCAGGTTCATCGAACCCTTGACGATTTTTTCGCGCACCAAAAAACCCTCGTCGACGGTCGCCAACACATCGACCAGCGCGTTTCCGATCGTCAGTGCATCAAGGCTGACGCCCGCTTGATTTGTCAGGTCTGTGGGTGGCACGCGAGATCAACTTGTGCGACTGACCGCGCTGAGTTCGCCTTTGGCGAGTCGTTGCTGCAACTCTCGCTTCAAGAATTTGCCCGCCGCATTGCGCGGCAAAGGTTCGCTCATCACGATCACATGTGCCGGAACCTTGAACATGGCGATCTTGCCGTCGAGAAACTTCCACAGGTCTTTGGGATCAAGCACAGCCCCCACTTTGGCCAAAATCGCAACGCCAACTTCTTCACCCAGCCGTTCGTGGGGCACGCCAAAAACTGCGGCCTCGTGCACTGCCGGATGGTCGTAGATCGCGCTCTCGACCTCGGCACCATAAATGTTTTCTCCGGCGCGAAGAATCATGTCTTTGACGCGGTCCTCGACATAGACGAAACCCTCGGCGTCCATTCGACCGATGTCGCCCGACCGCAACCATCCATCGACGATCGTCTCGGCGGTGGCGTCGGGGCAATTCCAGTAACCGCGAATCAACATCGGGCCGAAGAACCAGATCTCACCCGCCTCGCCCGTGGGCACCCGCTTCAGGTTCTCGTCGCGAACCTCGACCCGCATCGGCAACACCGCGCGACCGGTGCTGGTGGGATGCGCCAAGTACTCGGAGCCCGTAATGCCCGGACCAAACGCGTTCGTTTCGGTCATGCCGTAACCGAGTTGCGGGCTGCCGTTTTTCACCTTGGTGTTGACTTTGCCGACCAACGAAGTCGGCGACGGCGCACCGCCACCCCCCACCGCGCGCAGGCTCGATGTGTCGTATTTGTCGAACACGGGTGAGTTCACGAGATCCCAACTCTGGGTCGGTACGCCGACAAAATTCGTGATCTTTTCGCGCTCGATGATCTCGAGCGCCTGCTCGACGTCCCACTTGTACATGATCACCAGTTTCAGACCGGCGATGAAACAACTCATCATCACGGGCACACAACCCGTGACATGAAACAACGGCACGATCAAAATGAACGAGAGCGGAACTTCGGGATCTTTGACTTCTTTGAGTTTCACCCCCGCCAAGTTCAACACCGCGTTGCGCGACGCAAAACCCAACAACGCTGAGATGATCGCGCGGTGGGTCGACACCGCACCTTTGGGGCGACCCGTCGTGCCCGATGTATAGAGAATCGTCGCATCGTCGTCAGACTGAATATCGACAACTGGACATTTCTGTTTGGCTTCAAGATGCGGCGCAAGTGCGTCTTGCCACTTGTCGACGCCGCTCGGCAAGGGTTTTTCGGCGCGCACCACCAAGACTTTGACACCCAGTTTCTGACAACTGGAATATGCGATATCGAATCGTTGTTGATCGCAGATCAAAACTTTGGCGCCCGAGTCTTGCAGCGCGAAGTCCATTTCGTCTTCGACCCACCACGAGTTCATCGACACCGAAACACCGCCCACAGAAATGATCGCGGCAAACGACATCACCCACTCGGGATAATTGCGCATCGCGATCGCGACCCTGTCGCCTTTTTTGATGCCGTACCCACTGACGAGAAGATTCGCCAATCCATCTATGCGATCAGATGCCTGGGCGAAGCTAAGACTCTCGCCCTCGTAAACCAAAAACGGTTTCTCGCCGTGCCCGCGCGCGGCGCCAAACACCTGACCCAAATGTTGCGGTGCATTTTTGAAAATCTGCGTCTTGACCCCGAGCACCTCGGCGTCGACCAACTCGAATATCTGTCCCGGTGCCGTGACGGCGAGGTTGGCCTCTTCCCAGGTCATCGCCATCGTTCACATCCCCCAATTCGACCCAGTTGGCATTGAAATATTGTGCCAGCCGGGCCGGTTGCT